>CAZBTL010000159.1:0-10114 GCA_964494755.1 uncultured bacterium
AACCCATCTGTGAAAGAAAGAATTAGTCCTTCATCGCTATAAACTGCTTGAGTTCAAGTCTCAAGCTTACTCTGATTGACTGACGAAAGATCTGATGCGGGTTGGTATTGAGCAACGCAAAACCCAACACCAACGATGGCTTTGGTGGGTTAGTGGGACACTAACCCATCCTTAGTATCTTTAGAGACAAGGCAATCATTTGGTTTACCCCATCCAGACTCCTGCAGGCCGGACTTATGCGCTCAGCCATCATGCAATCAGACGCAGTCGTCATATCAGATGGTTCCTGGGGAATACTATTTCTGAGAAACCGGCAATCAGGAACGGTTACCTGGTCCGGAAAGACCAGCAACCACCCGTAGAAAGGAAAGATTGAGTGGAAGAACGTGCACTGTGGCTTGCCTGGGCGCAAATTCCAGGTGTTGGCTCGATCCTGATCCAACGACTAAAACAACATTTCGGAACCCTAGCAGAGGCCTGGCAGGCCAGTGGAAATGAACTATTGGCGGTTGAAGGAGTAGGCCTGCAAATCGCAGATACCATTCTGACAGAGCGCCAACGGTTAAATCCGACTGTTCTCCTCCAGCAACATGAGCAAGCCAATGCTGGTTTCTGGACTCCAGCCGACCCCGACTATCCCCAAATTTTGTTGGAAATTCCTGATCCACCTCCCGTTCTTTACTATCGTGGGAAGGTCAACCCAATGGAAAATCGGGGGCAGGTGCCCATGGTTGCGATCGTCGGCACCCGTTCCCCCTCGGATTACGGTAGACGTTGGACTCGACGATTTGCCTCAACTCTTTCGCAACAGGGGTTTTCGGTTGTGTCTGGCCTGGCCGAAGGAATTGACACGGAAGCTCACCGCAGTTGCATTGGTGTGGACGGACGGACCCTGGCTGTACTGGGCACGGGAGTAGATGTGGTTTATCCCTGGTCCAATCGGATGCTTTATCAGCAGGTTATCCAACAGGGGCTAGCCTTGAGTGAACATCCTGCCGGAACTCAACCCGATCGCACCCACTTTCCCCGACGAAATCGAATTATTGCTGGATTATGTCGGGCCGTTCTGGTTATGGAAGCTCCAACAAAGTCAGGAGCCCTGATTACGGCAAATCTAGCCAATGAATATGGACGGGACGTTTATGTATTGCCAGGTAGTTTGGATAATCCGCGATCGCAGGGCTGCTTGAGGCTCATCCAAAAAGGCGCACAGCTCATCCTCAGCGAAAATCATTTGTTGGAATTATTGGGAGAGTTGCCAACGTTTACTCCCTCCACAACCGAACAACAGACGGCCATACCTGCCAATCTGTCTCCCGACTTGGAATCTGTTTTACGAACCATCATGCAACTAACCAAGCAAGAAGGGTTAGAAGCTGTGCAGTTTGATCAGATTGTGCAAACCTCTGGTTTGGGCGCCAGCCAGGTATCCAGTTCCCTGTTGCAGTTAGAACTACTGGGTATGGTTGCCCAACAACCGGGTATGCGCTATCACCGCTGCTGAACCATCGCAACAACAAAAATTGAAAAATTATGACAATTGAATCCCAACCCGTGAATAACAACCAACGACGTCCCTTCGGCAGACCGAAGTGAAACCGGCTGACGGAAAGGGAAAGGGGTGTTTTGTCCCACCTGTATTTTCAATTCTGTATCGGTTGTGTAAAGGATGCAAAATTACCTCTACAAACAGTTAGTTCGCTGAATTGCCTGGGCAATCTATGGGTAGATTTTTGCCACCTGACGTTTCAGGGCAAGTCGATGCACTGCCTTAACTGCAGTGAAACCAAACCTACCTCTGTCGTTCAGCGATCCGCCGTCATGGAGGAGACTATAATGCAACTTCAGCCAGCGACCCACCTTCCCGGAAACTCTAAGTTGCTGGGTGGGGAGCCGCGCTCTCAGAACCCCAAACTTCCCAGTTCCTCTCCCTGGAAGGTGGGCGATCAGTTAAAAGCCTTTTTTAATAGCCTCAGTATCGGGCGCAAAATTGGGGGCGGCTATGCACTGGCTCTCAGCGTTGCCATATTAGGCACCACTACTGGTCTAATGGTGGGTAATTATTACGAGCAAAAAGCAGAGTCCATTGCCAAGCGAGGAGCTGAAATCGGGAGACTGTTAACTGAATTACAGGTGAATGTCCTGCAAGCGCGTTCTCATCAACATCAATTTATTCCGTTGTTAAAAAGTCCGCCAACGCTTCAGCACGAGCACGCTCAATTTGTTTACCGTATTTCCCAAATCGAGGCTCTCATGAACAAGGCTAAGTCGTTTGAAGAAATTGCAAATTTACCCGGTGGCGCAGATCTCTTAAAGTCTTACGATGGGGTGGTGGATGCTTATTTTAAGCAAGCGGAAGCGGTGTTGCGGCAGGTTAACCCTTCCCATTTAAAACCAGAAACTTTGGCGATCGCACAGCAGCGTTTACTGGAATTTACCGGCAGCAATGCAGCCTTCAAATTCGATGAACTTTCTGATAACCTAACTGACGTTGCAGAAGCCGCCTTTGCCAAGGCGGATCAAGCGCAACAGGATCTGCAACGGGCCCATGACACCAGCCAGGAAATTATTGCTCTGAGTATTTTGGGATCAGTCTTGCTGGCTTCCATTATGGCCATTCGAACCAGCCAGGCCATTGCCCGGCCAATTCAGGCTGTTACCCAGGTGGCCAAGACGGTAACTGAGGAGTCCAATTTTGATTTACAGGCGCCGGTTACCAGCCAGGATGAAATTGGTGTCCTGGCAACAGCCTTCAACCGGTTGATCCAAAAGGTCAAAAAACTGCTGGAAGAGCAAAAGGAAGAGGCCGCCCGGCAACTGATTCAAAGCGAAAAAATGTCCAGCTTGGGACGCATGATGGCTGGGGTTGCCCATGAAATCAACAACCCCATCAACTTTGTTTATGGCAACCTGGAACATACCAACACCTATTTCGAAGATCTGCTGGACCTTCTCCATGCCTATGAAACCAAGGCTTCAGAACGAGATATCCAGGATAAGGCAGAAGAAATTGACCTAGAATTTCTCAAGCAAGATCTGCCGAAGACGCTGCAATCCATGAAAGTGGGAGCGGATCGGGCCCGCCAGATCGTATTAAGTCTGAAGAATTTCTCCCGGTTGGATGAAACGGAAGTTCACCCGGTCGATATTCACGACTGCCTGGACAGCACCTTGCTGATTCTGAATAATCGCATCAAGAAAGGGGTCACTATCCATCGGAACTACGGGCAACTGCCACAGATTGAGGGGTTTGCCGGGTCTCTCTATCAGGTCTTTATGAACATCTTGAGTAATGCGATTGATGCGCTGGACGAACAGGATCTCAAAGGGGCAAACTCGGCCAAAACAGCCAATGGGACAAAACCGCCAGCTCCCAGCATTACCATTACAACGGAGCGTCCCGACCCTGATTGGATAGTGGTCAGGATTGCGGACAATGGTCCTGGCATTGCTCCAGAACACAAGGCTCGAATCTTTGAAACCTTCTTTACAACTAAACCAGTTGGTATTGGAACAGGTTTAGGCCTCTCAATTAGTTATCAAATTGTGGTTGAAAAGCATGGCGGTCGGTTGTCCTGTGAGTCTGAACTGGGCCAAGGGACAACCTTCGAGATTACCTTGCCGATTTTGCACCCAGTCACTTGCGATCTGGAAACGGAGCACCCGGCGATTCCTGTTGCCTGAGCTTGGCAAATGGAGGACTCCAACCCCAGCAAGCTTTCAGGATGATTAATCATGGTTACTCGACGATCAACTGGGGTAAATCCTACCTTTCCAGGCTCCTCCCCGTCCTTGCCAGTGGCGTCGGGCCGAGTCCAGGGTCATCAGGGTGTAAAGAAAGGCGATCACCGGTAAGCAAAAGCTCCACAACGGATTCAGTGAATACAGGCGGATAGTTGGCCAGTAGGCCAGGGCCATTAGCAGCCAGGCGGCCAAACCCACCAGGGCGATCGCCCAGTGTCCGATCAGCAATCCAACCACAGTTGCGATCGGTGCCACTAGATAAACCAGGGTCATGCCCAGGACAGTGCCCACCAGCAGCAAGGGTGAATAGTTCAACTGGGTATAGGCTGTCCGAGCGACCATATCCCATATTGTTTGCAGCGAATCGTAGGGACGCAGGCTGTAAGTAGTTTGGGTCAGCCCCAGCCAGATGCGTCGAGATGGCTTCAAGGGGTCGGTATGGGCAGAAATGGCATCCGGTGCGGAACGACTACCTAACTTGACTGCCTGGGCCAGGGTACAGTCGTCGATCAAGGCCTGTTTCAGGATCGAAATGCCGCCAATCCGCTCTAAGGTTTCACGTCGGATCAGGATGCAGCCTCCAGCAGCGGCAGCGACCCGGCTGGACGGGGTGTTCACTAGGGGAAAGGGATACAGTAATTGGAAGAAGAACACAAAGGCCGGAAGCAGCAGCTTTTCCCAAAAACTCTGACAACGGAGCAACACCATTAAGGAAACCAGTTCCCGATTATCCGCTTGAGCTTTGCTGACCAACTGGTGCAGGTTGTCTGGAGCGTGTTGAATATCGGCATCGGTGAACAGGAAATAGGAGGGTGCAGAGGCTAAGGTTTGGGCATGGCGAATCCCCTGTTCCATGGCCCAAAGTTTTCCGGTCCAACCGGGCGGCAATGGCTCGGCTGATAACACCGTTAGTTGCTTCGCTTGGTTCAGTTCGATCGCAATCTGTCGGGCGATCTGGCCTGTTCCGTCGGTGCTGTGGTCATCGACCAGAATGATGTGAAACGGGCCAGTATAGGTTTGACCCATGAGCGATCGCAGCGTCTGGGGCAACATTTCTGCTTCATTACGAGCCGGAATCACGGCACAAACCGGCGGATAACCCTCTAACCTCGCTGCTGCCCCCGTCTCATTAACTGGTGCCAGTCGTTGATCACACCGCCAGAAGCGGCCCCATAGCATCAACAGACCGATCCAGATCAGCAGCGATACCACTGCCACGCCCAACCCAATTGTTGTCAGACCCATTCCGCCATTCCCCGATTGCCAAACTTCCTCAATCCGAGGCACAATACAACATCTGCTAATTGTAACGATTGGTATACCTTTCTCGTGAATCAGAGTGCAGACGTTGTCGGGAGTGGATGGTTAGCAATGCAAACACAGGACAAAGCCGCGATCGCCAGACTGGGAGAAAATTTGACCGCTTCCCATGATGGAATGGCAAAGCTAGATGAAACTATTAGCCGTAGCCAAACCTATCTTCTGTCCAGCCAAAACAGCGATGGCTACTGGTGGGCTGAGTTGGAGTCCAACGTCACCATGGCGGCAGAAGTTGTCCTATTACACAAAATTTGGGGCACGGATCAAACCCGACCGCTGCACAAAGTTGAAACTTATCTCCGGGCCCAGCAACGGGATCATGGTGGCTGGGAACTCTTCTATGGCGATGGCGGCGAACTGAGCACCAGCATTGAAGCCTACATGGCCTTACGGTTATTGGGAGTTGAAGCCTCTGACCCAGCACTGCAGAAAGCAAAGGCATTTATCCTGGATCGGGGTGGCATCAGTAAGAGCCGTATTTTCACCAAATTTCACCTGGCGCTGATTGGGTGTTACGACTGGAATGGCATTCCCTCCATTCCACCAGCCCTGATGCTGTTGCCCGATCGCTTCCCCTTCACGATCTACGAAATGTCCAGTTGGGCTCGGGGCAGTACGGTGCCGTTGTTGATCGTATTTGACCAGAAGCCGGTCTTTCAGGTTAATCCCCGGATCAACCTGGACGAGCTCTATGCCGAAGGCCGACACAATGCCCGGTTTGAACTGCCTCGTAAAGGTGATTGGTCAGACCTGTTTGTGCACCTGGATAGCCTGTTCAAGCTGGCGGAGAATCTGAATTGGATGCCCTTTCGACAGGAAGGACTGGCGGCTGCCGAAAAATGGATTTTAGAACGGCAGGAACCCACCGGCGATTGGGGTGGCATTATTCCCGCCATGTTGAATTCCCTGCTGGCTCTGCGGTGTTTGGGCTATTCTGCAGCCGATCCGATTGTGCAACGGGGCATGCAATCCGTCGATCGCTTTGCCATGCAGACCGAGGAGCAGTACTGGGTGCAACCCTGCGTTTCGCCCGTGTGGGATACAGCTCTGGTGATGCGTGCCCTGGTGGATTCGGGGCTGAATCCTGACCATCCAGCCCTGGCCAAAGGGGGGGAATGGCTATTGGAAAATCAGATTCTGGACTATGGCGACTGGGCTGTCAAAAATCGCCGGGGCAAGCCAGGCGCCTGGGCCTTCGAGTTTATCAATCGCTTTTATCCCGATGTGGATGATACAGCAGTGGTGGTGATGGCACTCCAGGCTGTGACGCTGCCAAATGAGGCCCTGAAACAAGCGGCAATCGCCCGGGCGGTAGACTGGATTGCCACTATGCAGTGCCGTCCTGGTGGCTGGGCCGCCTTTGATCTGGACAATGACCAAGACTGGCTGAACCAGGTTCCCTATGGGGATCTGAAGGCCATGATCGATCCTAATACAGCCGATGTCACAGCCCGGGTGCTGGAAATGGTCGGTCGAGTTTCGGCCAGTCCTGCTGTTAACCTGAACTCGGCTGCCATTGAGCGGGCGCTGGCCTACCTCAGACAGGAGCAGGAACCCGAGGGCTGCTGGTTTGGTCGCTGGGGGGTGAATTATATTTATGGCACCAGTGGCGTTCTGGCAGCATTGTCTTTGGTCGCGCCCGCAACCCATCGCCGAGAAATTGAACGGGCCGCCGCCTGGCTGGTCAGTTGTCAAAACGCCGATGGCGGTTGGGGTGAAACCTGCTTCAGCTACAATGACCCATCGCTCAAAGGCCAGGGAGATAGCACCGCTTCTCAAACAGCCTGGGCCTTAATTGGTCTACTGGCAGCCGGTGATGCCACTGGCCAGTATGCTCTGGCCAGTATTGAACGGGGGGTGCAGTATTTGATCAACAGCCAACGGCCGGATGGCACCTGGGATGAGTCCTATTTCACGGGAACTGGATTTCCGTGCCACTTCTACCTGAAGTACCACTTATATCAGCAGCACTTCCCCTTGACGGCCTTGGGCCGCTACCGGAGCCTGAAACAGCAGATGGGGCAGGGTAAGTCTGTTTAGCTGCCGCATCGCTAGTTTGCTGAAAAACTCGCCTGACCTGTTGGCCTGAGAGGCCCGTAATTTGAGCTAGCTGATTGATCAGGCGTTCGCGTACTGAAAGTAGGGTGCCGTCTCGCTTGCGGCCCGCCCACTTCAGGTCTTCTAACTGTTTAGCAGTGAGTGACTTGTCTAGCAATGATTCTAGGGCCAATGAGTCCAGTTCTGCTGGCTGGGTAATCGACGGGATGAAAGCTCTGGCCTGTGGTAAACCAATACCCGTAATACTGGCTACCGACTGGGCCAACCGCTCCTGGGCGGATCGCATTTCCTGGGCAGCCTTGCCAGAAAGAAGCGTGATTTGCTGTTTCTGTTGTTGGCTTAGCCGCTTGCCCCGTGTCTTCTCCAGCCTGGGGATAAGGGGCGACTGGATGGAGGAATCATCAAGATTGGCTGGTGGTTTGGCCGATTGACTAACCGGACTAGCCAGGACCGATAGATGACAAGAGGGACTGAAAATTCCCGGTAACAGACTGACGCACAGGATCAGGAACAGTCGGGACGGAATACCTGGTTGGTGACCCCCACTGGGTAATCGCATTGGCTAATCCCTCCACGCTTAGACAATAGAATTAGACAATAGAACAGGATTCCTTTGGGCATAAAGCCAAGCCGCAGAGAACACCCTTTACGTCCTTTGCGCTTCGGCAGTCAGCGTGTGACTTGCTTTAGGTTGCATTTCTTAAAGCATCCTAGCAAGTGCCTCTCCACTCAGGGATCGAACGTTCCCCTTCAGCGGCGGTAAGTAACCTTTGCTCCACTACCAAGATCCCTATTCCGTCCGCTGCAAGGGGGTGTTATGTGGCGTTTCTACGTGGGCTTGCTAACTCACCTTTATGATTCATATGCTTCACTGCGATGGGCGATCGCCACAACAAACACCTGAACCAAATCATCGTCTATCGAATAGATTACCCTGTAGTCTCCAATACGATAGCGATAATAGCCTGCGTAATCTCCTTTGAGAGCTTTGATGTTAGGGTGTGAACGAGGAGTTTGCTCTAGCTGCTGCAAACATCGAGAAATTTTCTTCGCTAAGACTTTATCGGCATTGACGTAAACTTTTTGGACATCGGGATGGAGAAGAACTTCATACATCGGAGCGAAGGGTTCTCCAACTGGTGTACTGTGCTTTAGGGGTTGCTTGGTTTTGCTTAACTCGCTCTAGCAATCCAGGAATTGCCAAAAGTTCTTGAGTCGCAGTTTCGCTCTCAGCATTTGCCAAATAAGCTGCGAAATCAGTAAGCACCTGTAACCGCTCAGGCGATAGTTGCTTAAGCAAGTCATTAAGCTGGTTTTGCAACTCTATTACAGATACCAAATCTGCTGACGAGCCATCATCCATTGAGGCATTATCCATAGTATTCATTGCCTACTTCACAGTTGCTAGATTAGTATCCATTGCAGGGTAACCGCAAGAAAAATGTAACCAAAATGTGCATTAGCAAAGAATGACTAAGACAACTCCTGAAATGCCTATTCTCTCGTAAAGGTTCATATTCAATAAGGTGTCTCTATTGCAAATTTAACTAGATTTTTCGCAATAAGGGGTAGCTTATTGCTTCTTGCGGTTACCCTGCTTACTTGCTCAAGAATAATTGTATCTCCACGCACTAGCTTTGAGGACATCCCTCGCCGAGGATTGAACCGCATAACAATCACTGTAGGATGGCTGAAGGAACACGTTAGAATTGCCGCTGCAGCTATGTATCAGTCTGAGATTGGGGTTGCTATTGTGGGCACGGGCTTTGGGCAAAAAGTCCATCTACCAGCCTTTCAGATCCATCACCGCAGCCAGGTTGTGGCTGTCTATCATCGGGATTTGACTAAAGCCAAGGCGATCGCCCAGACCCACAACATTCCCTACGCCTGCTCCACGGTCGAAGAGGTGGTTGCCTTGCCGGAGGTTCAGGGGGTCAGCATCTCCACTCCACCGTTTTTGCACTACCCAATGGCCAAAACGGTTCTGACTGCTGGCAAGCATTTACTGCTGGAAAAACCGATTGCTCTGTCTGCTGCGGAGGCCGTCGATTTGCATCAACTGGCGATCGCCCGTCAGGTGAACCATACGGTGAATTTTGAGTTTCGTTGTGTGCCCGCCTGGATGCGACTGGCCGAGTTGCTAGCCGAAAACTATGTGGGCCAGAAACGATTGATCAAAGTTGACTGGCTGGTGCCCAGTCGGGCTGATGCTACCCGCCCCTGGAACTGGTACGCCCGTCGCGATCAGGGAGGCGGAGTCCTGGGGGCGATCGGTTCCCATACGTTCGACTACCTGGCCTGGTTGTTTGGACCAATTAAACGGCTGTGCGCTCGCCTCAGTGTGGCGGTTCCCTTTCGACCCGATCCGGTCAGTGGTGAAATGCGGCCGGTGGATGCGGATGATATCTGCACAATTCAAGTGGAACTGGCCGATGGCACTCCCTGCCAGATCTGCCTCAGTGCCGCCACCTATCAGGGGCGGGGCCATTGGCTGGAAGTGTATGGCGATCGCGGCACGTTGGTCCTGGGCAGCAGCAACCAGAAGGATTACGTGCATGGGTTCCAGTTATGGGGCAGCCAGCAAGGAGATCCGCTCACTGAACTGGAAATCCCATCCCATCTGGCCTTTCCCAAAGTCTACGACGACGGGCGCATTGCCCCCTTTATTCGGATTGTGGACCGCTGGGTACAGGGCATTGATCGGGGAATGCCGATTGAACCCTCACTGAAGGAAGGGGTAGCTTCCCAAGTCCTGATGGATCTGACCCATCAGTCCAATCAGACCGGCAGTTGGGTAGATGTGCCGGAAACATGAGCCAAAGCTCAGATCTTGCACCATTCTCAAGCAGACGTATTTCCAGCATTTCTGACGATATCCTTGCCCCGCCCTGAACTAAAAGTTCGGGCTAATAGAGGCAAGTCCACTGAAGTAGACTAGAAAACCCAAGTTGTGGATCGTCAGTCCGTTTAAACGGACTTAGTTCTGTTAGCC
>CAZBTL010000160.1:0-7295 GCA_964494755.1 uncultured bacterium
GAACTAAAAGTTCGGGCTAATAGCGGCAAGTCCACTGAAGTAGACTGGAAAACCCCAGTTGTGGATCGTCAGTCCGTTTAAACGGACTTAGTTCTGTTAGCCCGCAATTCATTGCAGGGCGGGTTGTTGCCAGAGGTGCAAGATCTCAGTGATCCGTAACCCCCTAATCTGAAGGTGTAGAAGGTAAGTAGAGGCAGGTTCACCGGGAAACAGAAATTGTCTGTCCTTGAACGGTAGGTGGCTGCCTGTGTTTCCTACTCTTCAACCCATAAGCTATGTTGCCACGTACTGCTTCTCCCCTCTCCTGGTTGTCTCCTGTCCTGGCTTTACTGCTATTGCCAGCCTGCACCTTCTTAGTGAAACAAACCCAGACACCCGCATCACCGGCTGCTTCGGCCCAGACGATCGCCTCAAGCCAGACTGCTAAATCGGAAGCAAATTCCTTGCGGACAACTCCCACTGTGGCCGCAGTGTCTGACCAGGTTTCTTCCAGCCAAACCGTCACCCAAGCGGTTCAGCCAACCCAACGCCCTACAAGCAGAACCAGCCGTAGTTATCCTCAAGCCCCTGATCAGAAGGGTTCCGTCACGACAGCCAGCCAAAGTTTGTCAGTCGTTGAGGCAATCAACCCAACCTTCCGTAGCACTCAACGGTTGGCAGGTTTTTCCGCCACTGGCTCCTATTTCCTCTACCTGGAAAGTTCTCGGGATACGGGGGCTGGTATTCCCCGGTCCAATTTGCAGGTGGTTGATCTGTCTACCAACGATTGTGTGGCCAACGGTTGCCGCCTGACCCGTTATGGCGAACAGGATGCCGATCGCAGTCTGGCCGATGCTGAAAATGATCTTTTACAGCAAACCCAAACCCTCCGACAGGATCTGAAACTGACCCAATTGGCAGCGGGAACGGTATTGCCCATCCAGTCGCGATCTCGCAGTGCTGATGGAACGGAAGTAATTACGGTGCAAGCTGCTAACCGGGAGCAACCGATTCAGATCCGGCTCAGCCAAAAGCAAATTGCCTCTCCATTGCGGGGTGGCACCGCCGAACGAGATCGGGCAGCCCTACAGCTTGAAGTCACCATTGGAGGCCAGAAGCGGGTGCTGGGTTCCCTCGACAATTACCGGGATTGGGTGTTGGATTACTCGGTGCGGGAAGTTCGGTTGGCGCCCAATGGTACGGCGATCGCCATCCTGATCACCGCCACCCAGCCGACCTTTGAAGGCACTCTGGCGACCACGCTAGTGCAGGGATTCGAACTGCAATAGGCAGGAACGGGGACGTGGGGAAGGCAGGGAGCGGGGAAAAGAAGGTGCCAGGTGTGAGGTGCCGGGTGTCAGGTGCTAGGTGTGACTAATACCAATTCTCTTTAATGATGAGCATTATCTAATGATGAGCATTATCTGACCCCTCCCAACCTCCCCTTGGTTCTAGCGTTAGCGGCGCGTAGCGCGGGAGGTGCCGCAGGCGGTGGGGTAAATTCTATGCAATATCAGATTAAATCGGTATAACAACCCGAAACCTAAAACCCGAAACCCAAAACCTAATCCCCTAATCCTGACTGCTAGACTTACCGCAGCAATGCTTGCCAGGTCGCAGGTCCGACAATCCCATCCGGTTCCAGGTTAAATTTCTGCTGAGCTGCTTTAACTGCTGCTTCGGTGTCCGGACCGAATACTCCATCGGCTCCCCCTTTTAGGAAGCCCAAGGCTTGCAACCGCTCTTGTAACCCTGACACAGCAGGACCGGTCATTCCCGGTCTCAAAATCGGGAAGGCGGCTGGGTTTGGCGCAGGTGTTACAGGTTTGCTGGCTACCGGTGAGGGTTTGGGTTTGGGCTTGGATGCGGTCGGTTTGGGTGGGGCTGGTTTGGTGGTTGGAGTGGGTTTAGGGGTTGGTTGATTGGTCGCTGCTGGCGAGGGTTTGGGTGTTGGTTTGGTGGTGGCTGGTGTTGGTTTTGGGGTAGGGGTCGTGGGAGTTACCGGACTGGGCGTGGTGGCGATCGGGGTAGAGGTGCCGGGTGTTGGTGGAAACAGCCGGTTCCAGGTAGCAGGTCCGACAATGCCATCCGGAGCTAATCCAGCAGCGACTTGAAAACGAGATACGGCCTCAACCATACTGGGGCCATACACCCCATCAACTGGCCCGTTGTAATATCCCAACAGTTTCAGAACTGCCTGTAACTCGGTTACCTCTGCGCCCTGGGCGCCCTGCTGCAAAACCGAGCGGGCAGGGGGTAGACTGGCTGGCTCGGTGGTAGCCTGACTGACCAGAATGGGTTGGCGACTCTGGGCAAAAATTTTCTGCGCCGAAGTTGCCAGGACACTGCGATCGCCGCTGCATTCCAGAAAGCCCAATAGACTCCAGCACAACAGAGGCAGACGACTAACATACCAGGGACGAGTTGAACAGCATTTCATGAGTTCATTTCCTGAAAAGAGAGAAACAGGAGGCTAGGGCTAGTACAAGGTGGAAGAACCGAAATCCCAATTAGCGAACTGTAGTTGGCATCCCTGCCGGATTTGGGCCAAAAGTGTGGGATTATGCAGCCTCATCTATCTCAGGAATATTGTTAGCTTCATAGTTTTCGATTAAGACACCAACTACATCCATTAAGGATGCAAGCGGATGAGTTTCATCTTCGCCTAACAAATCGATAAGATTGTCTAATAAGTTAACCAACTGCTGATACTCTTCCTCGGTGTGAGGAACAAAAACAGTTTCAGCAATGGCTGACCAATTGGAAATCGTCTTATCCAGGTTAAGGCTTTTCATTAGTTTTTCCACCGTTCTTCGCTATATTCTGCATGAGTTAATACAGCCCGAATGTAAACTTTCTTTCGATTATAATGGATGGCTACAATCAGTCGAACTTTGTTCCCTCCAATGTTAAACACAGTCAATTTACCTACCTGGTCGGCAGATGGAAACACCTCACGAAGTTCAGCAAATGAGGCAAATTCATTTTGTTGAACAAGTCGGTACCATTGAGCTAGTGCATTCTTGGTGTCTGGATGTAACTTGGCGAACTCATTTAGTCGTTTGCGGGTAATCACATGCATATTAATTAAGCAGTCTGGAAAACAAGTCGTTCAATTTATTTGCATGAACTTGAAACAATCTCAGAGTGATTGAGTTCAAACGGATATACTTAACCATTTTTTATATAGCGGTTCTCGTGAGGTCCATGGAGATGTCTGAAACGCTTACCCTGAAAGATTTTTAATATACTTTATCCGATCTGTAATCGCTATATCTGTAACCGCTATAGATGAGATACTCACTGTTAAGCCGGTTTCAAGGGGTTCTGTTGGGTGCGGCATTGGCCGAACAGCTAGAGACTGACCTTCGGACTGGCAGATGGGCCGGTCGGTCGGATATCGATTTACTGGACTGGCAACCTGGCCGACTGCCTCCCTCTGAGGCTACCTCTGGAGAATTGTCCACATCCGCTGGCGCTATGGCTCTGGGGTATGCCTGTAATCTAGCGACAACGGCGAATTGGCGAATGGTCGATGGGGATTCTAATCGCTTTCCTGGCTTTGGACCCAATTCGCTGGCTGAGTGGGCGATCGCCACCTTGCCGTTGATGTTGTTTTACCATGACGACCGGCAGGAACTCTGTCAACAGCTTCGTCTGGCGGTTGACGAATCATCCGAGGTGGTTCACGGGGTGCTGGCTCTGGGGTTGGCGATCGCCCAGGCGTTGCGGGAAAAGCCACCGCGTCAGTTTATTCCAGCGGTTTTGCATGGGTTGACCTCTTTGCCCGCCACCGTTTTTCCCAGCGGGCCAGACCCGAAATACACCACTGCCCTGACCCGCATTCAGTTTTTGGTGCATCGAGGTGCCGCCCTGCCAACCGCTATGGCTGAAGTGCAGTCTGCGGGATTGTCTGGAAAGGGATTCGGGGCGATCGCCCTGGCTTTCTACTGTTTTCTCAGTTCACCGGAACACCTGAATTTGTCTGTGTTGCGGGCCGCTCGTATCAGTACGGTCGCCCCAGGGCTTTGTGCCCTCACCGGAGCCCTAGCAGGAGCCTATAACAGTACTCTGGGTTTGCCCCTAACCTGGGCATTGCCCCTGTCGGATCCGGCTTTTCTCCTCATCTGGGGGATCCCCATCAGCACCCTATATACCCAGACCAGTCAATTGTTGGCAGCCTGGTCTGGAGCCCAAGATCCCCAGACCTTTTGCCCTGAGCAGGTGACCATTGCTGCCCCAGATGTCCTGCGCTTCCAGGCATAATCCGGCTGGATCACGGGGCTGTGCCCAGCGTCGAACGAGCCCTGACCAATACCTGTCCCAAGCCGGAGGATTCCCAGATTGTCGGTTGGGGGACTGCTGGAACAGGAATTGGGAGGCGTTGTCCAAGTAGCCTCAACTGACCACAAAGTTGACCAGCTTGCCTGGGACGACAATCACTTTCTTAATCGTCTTGCCATCCAGATATTTCTGGGCCAGTTCGGAATCGCGGGCATACTGTTCCAGTTCTGCTTGGCTGGCCTGGGCTGGCACCTGGATGGTGCCCTTGGTTTTGCCCAGGATCTGGATCACAACGGTAATTTCGTCAGCCACCAGAGCGGCCGGATCGGCCACACACCAGGGCTGGGTATGGATGGAGTCGGCATGGCCCAACCCCTGCCAGAGTTCCTCAGCCAGATGGGGGGCAAAGGGAGACAGAAGCTTGAGCAGGGTTTCAATGCCTTCGGCATAGACTGGGGATTCTTTGCAGGAACAGTCGGTGAGGGCATTGCTCAGCTTCATCAACTCGGACACAGCGGTGTTGAACTGATACTCGCCTTCCAAATCGGCAGAGACTTCTTTGATGGCGGTGTGGATGGCCCGCCGCAGTTCCTTTTCTGGCTTGGACAGGTCGGTGGCTGGAGCAGCAATCGCGGGTTTGCTTCCTGCGAAATCGCTTACCAGTCTCCAGACCCGGTTGAGGAAGCGAAACTGGCCTTCCACGTCCGCCTCATCCCACTCCAGATCCTTCTCTGGTGGGGCTTTGAACAGGATAAACATGCGGGCCGTATCGGCGCCGTACTTGTTGATCACCTCTTCTGGGGCCACGCCGTTATATTTGGATTTGGACATCTTTTCATAGACCACTTCCAGCGCTTCGCCCGACTCTGGATCGACCGGGTTGGCCGGATCAGCAACCTGACTAGGAAGCACATACTTGCCAGTGCGGGGATTTTTATAGGTTTTGCCCTGCACCATGCCCTGGGTTAGCAACCGCTGAAAGGGTTCGTCAAAGTTGAGCAAGCCGCGATCGCGCAGGAACTTGGTAAAGAAACGGGAATAGAGCAAGTGCAGGATGGCATGTTCAATCCCACCGACATACTGATCTACCGGCATCCAGTCATTCGTCTGGGCCGGATCGAAGGCTTGCTGGTCATTTCTGGCATCGGGATAGCGCAGGTAATACCAGGAGGAGTCGATAAAGGTGTCCATCGTATCGGTTTCCCGACGGGCTGAAGTGCCGCAGGTGGGACAGTCAACCTGAATCCAAGACTCCAGCTTGGCCAGGGGCGAGGGACCCCGTCCAGAGAATTCCACATCCTGCGGCAGTAAAACTGGCAGATCGGCTTCTGGCACTGGCACAATGCCGCAGTGGGGACAGTGGATCACCGGAATCGGCACGCCCCAATAGCGCTGGCGGGAGATCAACCAGTCCCGCAGCCGATAGTTGGCCATGCCCTTACCTTTGCCCTGTTGTTCCAGCCATTGGATGGCCGCTGCCACACTCTGGCCTTCTCCTTTGCCGGCTGGTAACCCATCCAGGGGACCGGAATTGACCATCACCCCCTCACCGGGCCAGGCCGCAGTCAGGTCGTCGCTGTTCCAGTCCTGGTCTAGTGGCCGCACCACCACCCGAATCGGCAAATCAAAGGTTTTGGCAAACTCAAAATCCCGCTGGTCGTGAGCCGGTACGGCCATAATGGCCCCTGTGCCATAGTCCATCAGCACATAGTCGGCAATCCAAATGGGAATTCGGTCGTCATTGACCGGGTTGATGGCAAAACTGCCAGTCCAAACGCCGGTTTTTTCCCGATCTTCGGCTGTGCGCTCCAATTCGCTCTTAGCGGCAGCCTGGGCTTGATAGGCCTGAACCGCCTTGGCTTGTTTGGCGGTGGTTAGTTTGGCCACCAGGGGATGTTCCGGCGACAGCACCATAAAGGTGGCCCCCCAGAGGGTGTCTGGACGGGTGGTAAAGACCGTAATGATGTCTCCTGCTTCGGTTGTAAATTGGACTTCCGCACCGGTGGATTTGCCAATCCAGTTGGCTTGCATGGTCTTGACCCGATCGGGCCAGCCGTCTAACTTGTCCAGGTCCTTGAGCAACTGCTCGGCATAGTCGGTAATCTTCAAGAACCACTGCTTTAAAAGCTTGCGTTCAACCTTGGCCCCCGATCGCCAGGATCGGCCTTCACTATCCACCTGTTCGTTGGCCAATACTGTCTGGTCAATCGGGTCCCAGTTCACAGCAGATTCTTTCTGATAGGCCAGTCCAGCCTGGAGAAATTGCAGGAAAATCCACTGGGTCCAGCGGTAATAGTCGGGCGAGCAGGTGGCTACTTCCCTGGTCCAGTCGTAGGACAGGCCCAGTCGCTGCAACTGCGATCGCATCTGGTCAATGTTTTGATAGGTCCATTTGGCTGGATGAATCCCCCGATCGATGGCGGCATTTTCCGCCGGTAACCCGAAGGCATCCCAGCCCATCGGATGCAGAACCCGATACCCCTGCATGCGGCGCACCCGGGCAATTACGTCCGTGATAGTGTAGTTGCGGACATGCCCCATGTGCAAATTACCAGAGGGATAGGGGAACATGGACAGGGCATAAAATTTGGGTCGATCATTCGTCTCCGGGGTCAGATCAATGCCCTGTTCCGCCCAGGTTTGTTGCCACTTTTCCTCAATCCTTTCCGGGTTATAACGGGACTCCACAAAAACACTCCTGTCCGCAATTTTGTTGCCTCCCTATTCTAAAGGCAGTCGCGATCGGGTGAAGCGCTCGTGACATCTGGCAAGTTAGCTAACCAGGTCCGCAACTCAATATCAGTTTTAAAGTCCAACAGGGCTTCACCCAGTGCCTCCAGGTGTTCCACTGATAAACCCCGAATTTGCTGTTGCAACTCAGGGGTGATCTGAGTCAACCGACGGGACAACTGCCGTAACACTAAAGCTGCCGCCTCTTCTTGTCGCCCTTCTTGCCGTCCCTCCTGTTGCCCTCGCTGCAAAATCTCCCGGTACCAAGGAGACTCTTCCAAGATCACCATATCCCACCTCAT
>CAZBTL010000160.1:7395-10020 GCA_964494755.1 uncultured bacterium
TGTTACCCATTGAACCCAGGCAGTTGGGGCTAGGCTAATTAGTCGTTTGCTGCCAATGTCTGCCCGTTTGGTCATAAGGAGAACAAAGAATCCTGCTTCAGTTTAGGAGATTTGCAAGAGAAAAATTACCAGCAAAGATTGATTGACTGTGGCGACGAAGCATTTGGGTCCTGATTTTTCGGTTCGCTCTGATGGCCCAATGCTTTGCTTGTGCGGGGGCATGTTCTGTCTCAGAAATGTCCTTCGTCTTTTGATTTCGAGGCTGGCGACAAGGGCTGGCAGAATTGGCTACTGTGGAGGATAGTGCTCCTTCCGTCTTTGTGTCATGACTCGTTTCACCCGTTTGCATGGGTTGGGGTTGCTGCTAGTTGGAACCTTTGTGATGGCTGCCTGTAGCCAATCCAGGACATCTCAGGCTGAACCATCCCTTCCTGCTAGTGCTATGGTTGCACCGACCAATCGCCAGATTCGCACAGAATCGTTTTCCCCTCAGCCGATTCAAATCAGTCTGGATCAGTTGCCTAAGCCCTACACCAGCACCTCGGCCGCCAAACCGCCAAAGGTGATCCCGATTCCCGCCAATCCGGTTCTTAAAGTGCCCGTCGGGTTTCAGGTCAATGTATTTGCCGAGGGTCTGGATCGGCCCCGCTGGTTAGCCTTGACTCCCACTGGTGATGTGCTGGTGACCGAAACTCGCCAGAACCGCATTCGCCTGTTGCAGGATGCCGACCGGGATGGAGTGGCGGAGGTTCGTCAAACCTTTGCTAGTGCCGAAAATGGTCTAGACATTCCCTTTGGCATGGCCTTTACCGATCAGTTCTTTTTCCTGGGCAATTCGGCGGCGGTGCTGCGCTTTCCCTATACCCGGGAACAACGACAACTTATCGGTCGGGGAGAGAAAATTGTCGATTTGCCCGGTGGCGGCTATAACCAGCACTGGACCCGTAATGTGGTGGTTTCACCCGATCGCCGCCGTCTTTATGTTTCCATCGGTTCCCAATCAAATGTGGATGAAGAAGCGCTGCCCCGAGCCTCGGTGCAGGTAATGAACTTAGATGGTTCCAATCAACAAACCTTTGCCTTTGGCTTGCGTAACCCGGTGGGATTGGATTTCCATCCCCAGACGGGTGACCTTTACACCACAGTGAACGAACGGGATGGGTTGGGGGATGATCTGGTGCCAGACTACCTGACCCGACTGCGATCAGGTGAGTTTTACGGCTGGCCCTATGCTTACCTATCGCCCAAGCTGCTAGACCCTAAGCACAGCCGCAATGGCCAAAGCAGCCGTCCCGATTTGGTGGCCCGCACCCGCACCCCCGATGTTCTGTTTCAGGCCCACTCTGCGGCGCTAGGCTTGCGCTTTTATACGGGGCAAACCTTCCCCCAGAAGTATCGCCAGGGGGCATTTGTGGCCTTTCGAGGCTCCTGGAATCGCAATCAAGGAACCGGCTACAAACTGGTCTTTGTGCCGTTTGATGCCAATGGTCGCCCCAAAGGCTACTACGAGGATTTCCTGACGGGCTTTCTGGTCAACCCAACTGGACCAGACACCTGGGGCAGACCGGTAGGACTGCTGCTCTTACCTGATGGCAGTTTGTTATTTAGTGAGGAAATGAATAACCGGATCTATCGGATCCAGTGGCGGGGCCCAAAGAGCTAACCTTCCTTGGATAAACAATTTGCCGGACAAACAATTTGCTTAAGATGCAACTTTTTCTTTAAAGCTTTTGCCAGGCGAAAATGTGGGGACGGTCGTGGCTGGGATCTGAATCACATCTCCAGTGGAGGGATTTCTACCCTGGCGCGCCTGCCGGGCCCTGGGTTCGAAGGTGCCAAACCCGACTAACGTGACTTTGTCTCCAGCAGCTACAGCCTCGATGATGGCTTCGACAACAGCGGAGAGAATAGCGTCTGCTTCTTTCTTGGTGGTGGTGGTTCGTTCTGCGATCGCGTCTACCAGTTCTTGCTTGTTCATGGAAGTTCCTCACCTGTCGCCGTGATTATAGGCCAAGCCTCTGGAGGTGGCACACATTTTATTAAGTAGGCAGTTGGAATTAAATATAAGATATTGGGGTAGCTTGAGTGCCCCTAAATGCCAGCGCCATTACTGTCATCCAAAGCCAAACCCAACTTCTGGATGGTGTTCTTACACCAGTCTGTGATGTTAACCAGGGTGTAGTAAAGGGGCGTACCATCGTCACGCTCAAAGCTGTTGCGCTCCCGCAGGTGTCGAGCGTTAGCGAAAACGTCCGGGGTGATGATTGACTCCAGCAGTCGGGAAAACTCGCTGTCGGTCAAGTTAACCCGGTTAAGCGCCTCGAACTTGGTGCGGAAGTTCTGCTCTAGGGTGGCGCGATCTCGAATATCCGGGCGGTAAGTGTATTTGAGATCGCGCAGTTTTTCGATCAGGGCTTGTTCGATTTCTTGCTCAGTCATTGATCATTCCTAGGAAATTCAGAACCGCACCTTACAGCCGTAGGGCCCTGATCAATGTTCTACAAAGTACCGTCTATTCCTACTTTGTTCATTCCCCAGTTGCCACTTCGGTTAGGTTCCCTGATTGCAGGATATGACCGCATAACGATTGAGATGAGCCGCCGCAGGTCACTTTTGATGCAGAGG
>CAZBTL010000161.1:0-9971 GCA_964494755.1 uncultured bacterium
ACTAGGATGAGTTAATCAACCGCAATCATCACGTCAGATGACTTAATCACGGCATAGACCTCCTTGCCAACAGCGACACCCAAACTTTCAGCCGAAGTTTTGGTAATAATGGCGGTAATTTCTACACCCGGGGAAACTTCAACCACAACCTCATCATTAACAGCCCCAGTCACCACAGACTTTACGGTTCCTTTCAGAGCATTGCGGGCACTAATTTTCATGATTTTCTCCTACATTACGGGTTGCTTAATTACAAACTTTTGTGACCAGCAGAAGCATAGGGATCGAACATCAAACCAAGCTGTAGTAACAGTAACCGTTCTTTCTATAGCAATCCTATTTGATTTGTGAATGCCTGGATGGTGAAAGGGCTTTGTGAGAAGGATTTCCTGCGGAAACCTTTCACAATCCTGCTCGGATCGCTATAGACTTGGGAGTCTGGGTCAACAGTTCGGCATCAGACGGTCCGGGCGGTTAGGAGGAGCCGGATTTTTTCCAAGGCGGTGGCAGTGGCGGCCTCCGTCAGGGGAGACAGGGCTTCCCCAAAGTCGAAATTCACAGCCGGAATTAAAATCTGGTAGGCAATGGGGGCGGCGGCGTACAGTTGATGGGCCAACCGGAGCAGCGATCGCGGGCTTTGATAATGCCCCCCCAGTTGGCTGCTGGCATCCGCTGCTAACCGCTGAACTTGCACGGTTGAGTCCGCTTCAGCTGCGATCGCATCCACAAAAATCACCTGCTGGACCGTGGCAATGTCCGCTGCTAGCTCGGGGGTCAGTTGGTGAACCGCCAGCGATCGCACACCCTGCAACTGCCAATCAGCAATAGTTTCGGCCACTACCTGTCCAACTCCATCATCACTCCGCAGCGTATTGCCATAGCCAATAACCAAAGAAGATATCCTAGACTCCACGTTCCACCCCTCCCCGAAATCGACAGACTTGACTGAAATCAATCGTTAGCCCTGGCAGGTTGGCGATCAACAGAAGCTGGAACACACTGGTATCTAAGGAATTCAGGAGCCAGGCTTCGACGGTGAGCGGTTCGGCTGAGCTCACCGTCGAAGCCTCAGCCGAACGTAGTACGAATGTGGCCAAGTTGCTGAATTCTGAGTTCTCGATGCTGACTGCTGTCCCAACAACCTGGTCCGCATTACATCAGTAGCTGGTGGTTTAACAATATTCAATCGTGACCTCCCGTTGTTTGGCCCGCAAAAACTGCACCAGATCTTCAATCAGACTACGGCGAATCGAAATATTTTTGGGTAACAACGGATTCTGATAAAACTCATTGATGCTCTGTCCTACCAGGAACAGAATGGAGTCAGCTTGCAACATTTCTTTAGCCAACAAATAGGCCCCATTATTATCAAACGGCAGGCGAGATAAATCACAATGGCAGTTTTTGATATATTCGGTTGCCTTCGAAATGGTCAAAATTCCTTCTGTCACCAAGTCGATGCAACTGAGCATACCAATGGGAGGCAGTTCTCGCCGCATGGTCGAGAGGTCCATTTCAATGGTTTCTCCCAAATAGTTGGCAACAATATTGCCAGTCGAGCCTCCACAAATCACCTTTCTGCCATCAAAATTCAAGAGTTTTTCGATGTAAAATTCGTCACTGTCTTTGTCCAACGGCGGGCCAGTAAAAATGATCAGACGATTCCGTTTGCGAACATACAACCCGACAAAAGTAGCATCGTCCCCTACTTCTCCCTGATAGAGTGTGTAGGTTTTCTTCATCACGGACTGAACAATGGTTCTGGCTGTATGCAGTTTTTGAACTAACACATCCTCGATAAATTGGGTGATATTCTCCCAACCCCAACCAAAATTCAAAGTTACCCCCATTCCGGCATACAGCACCCCATCGCTAATGGCTCCCAGAAAGTCGCCATGCTCTAAAACCCCTTCCGCGATCGCAATCTTCCGGCCCAGGATATTCTCGCTATGACTGGTGAGGTGGGTGGCTTTCCCCCCACGAAAGTAGAAAAAGGGCGGGTTGTCAAAGTTGATCACCCGAAATTGGCTGGTCTCACCGTTCACCTGAATAATCGTGAAGGTTGAATAGGCAATTTTACGCGTTTGACAAATTGGTAAGGTGCCGATGACGGTCTTTAAAACTTCCTCCAGGGGAATATCGGCATCCAACATTTTAATTAAAATTTCCGTGGTCAACGTCGCCAAAATATTGGCCTTAACCCCACTGCCCAACCCATCTGACAGCACAATAATCGTTTGCTTATCGGACTTCAAATATTTCACCTTATCGCCACACAACTCCTCACCCTTCTTATTCAGGCTGGCTTCGTAGATATCCAGGAAGCTGTCGATGGCCATAGCGTCAGAGTGGAGAATACATTCAGGAAGGGGGGACTAATTGTCTACACAGGGCGATCGCCAGGTCGGCACTTCCGGCATGATCCAGGCATTAGCCAGCTCCGGATCCTGCCGCCCCGCCAGGGAGGGAATCACCGTTGCAAGATGGGGCGAACGCTCGGCAACCGGCAAATCCCCCAGACAGCCCCACAACCAGCCATATCGATCCAGGGCCGGATAGGAATCAAACCAAGCTTTGTGGGGAATTGACCGATCTCTGGGCAAGGCTGGAATTTCGATACCTCGCCCACCCGGTTGATATTTCCAGCCGTCATAGGGGCAACGCAAACAGCCGCCTTCCACCTCCCCGCTGGAGAGGGCTGCGCCCCAGTGAATGCAGAGATCACTCATGACCACCGGGTTGCAAGGCTCCCGATAGGCAACCAGTTGTCGGCCGAGAACGGTCAGACGGACGGGAGCATGGCTAATCCCCTTACTGAACTCAATGACGTACCAGAAGTTCTTCAACATATTTTGCCAGGGTTATGGAGTTCCTCCTGGGCCCAGGATCAGGATTGGTGACCTGGAACACAACCGGGAGGCAATGACCAAAGTGGTTACACCGGTTCATCCGCCTCCAATGCTTGAATGATCTTGAGTAAACTGACTTTGGTTTCAGCCGTGGTTTCACCCAGAAGTCCGGCAATTTCCTGAGCTACTTTCATTTGCTGATCGACAACTTCATTGACTTGTCGAATGGTTTCCCGCCTGAGTCTTTCCAGTTCCCGCTTACGAACTAAGTCGTGACTCATGTCCACCATGATGCAGGCAATGACCCCATCCTCTTCAATGGAGAAAAATACCTGATTAACGTACAACTGATGTCTGGGATATTCCTTGGCTTTACCGCGAATCACCAGGTTCTGTTCCCAGACTTTTTTGAAGTCTTCGACGTCGTCCAGAAGTGTGCTGGCGGGCTGGCCAATCACTTCCTCGGGCCTGACGTGAAACATGGTGCAGAACGCTGGATTGACCAGTTTGATATACAGATCCGCATTGACAACAATCAGACCATTGGGGTCATACTGCCATAACCGTTGCCAAAGGGGGTCGATGTCAGTTGCCATTGGCTATGCCTGCACCCATGAGGATTGAATGGCGGGCAAAATTTCTTGGGTGAATTTTTCCTCAATATTTTGGGGGCTGATATTGAGGAAGTGCTGATCGCCAAACTTCATCACAATTCCATGACTACATGTTTCCAAACAAAAGGATCCCTTCAGTTCGATGGTGTCTTCCAGTTGATACTGTTTCACTAGAAATTGCAGCTTGGGTAGGACCTCATACACCCCCAGTTGATGGCAGGCCGAGCCCATACACAGGAATAAGTTTTGTTTGGCCATTGTGGGATTCCTCACCAGAGAAACGGTAAACCAGGGATCGACTAATCCCGATAAACCTCTCGCACGATCGCGCCATCGGCTGCCACCAATTGCACATGCAAGGGCATCTGACCGGCGGCATGGGTAGAACAGGAAAGACAGGGATCGAAACAACGGATGCCATGTTCAATGCGGTTCAGCATGCCCTCCGGAATTTCCGGTCCATGAATATAGTGTTTGGCAATCTGGGTTACGGTCTTGTTCATGGCCAGGTTGTTTTGTCCGGTAGCAATGATTAAATTGACCTTCTCGATCAGGCCATTTTCATCCACTTTGTAATGGTGGAACAGGGTGCCCCTGGGAGCCTCACTGACACCCACTGCCTCCAATTCATTGACAGCGCCGTGGGCCCGCACCCGACTAGAGAATAGGTCTGGGTCAGCCATCAACCGTTCTATTCGTTCCAGACAGGCTAGGATTTCCACCAGACGAGCGTAGTGGTAGAAGAAGGAGGAGGTCGGCACGCCGCCAGCCCGATCGCGCAACTCCCACAATTCCCGGTCGGCGGCAGGGGTTCCCATGTGGCTGCAGACATTGAGTCGGGCCAGCGGTCCCACCCGATACATGCCATTGGGATAGCCAAAGGGCTTGTAGTAAGGGAATTTCAGATAGGACCAGGGTTCAACCGCTTCGCCTAAAAAGTCGTGATAATTGTCCTCGCTCAGGTTGTCGGCAACGATGTCACCCTGGCTATCGGTGAAACGCAGGTGGCCGCCATAGTGCTCCCACTCGCCATCCTTGCCAACCAGTCCCATAAATAGCGAGGGAAACTGACCAAAGACTGTCACTTCCTGGGTCATCCGTGTATCAAGTAGGGTCTTGAACAGATCCAGGGCCAGTCGTGTGGTGTTGAAGGACTCCGGCAGACGATCGATAATCCATTGCCGCCCTTCTTCCGACAGGGGCGATCGCACCCCACCAGGAACCGTCCAGGCGGCGTGGATTTTACGGGCCCCCAATAGCTCAATTACCGTCTGACCAAATTGCCGCAACCGGATGCCCGCCCTGGCCAGGTCAGGATTTTCAGCAATTAAGCCAAACACATTGCGGGTAGCAGGATTGCTGTCCCAACCCAACAGAAAGTCTGGGCTGCTGAGGTGGAAGAACGACAGCGCATGGGACTGGGTCAATTGGCCCAGGTTCATCAACCGGCGCAGCTTTTCTGCTGCGGGTGGAACCTTCACCGCCAGAATCTTGTCGCCGGTTTTGGCCGAAGCCAACAGGTGACTGACCGGACAGATACCGCAAATCCGAGCAGTGATCCCGGCCATTTCAGTAAACGGACGACCCTCGCAAAATTTTTCAAAGCCCCGATATTCCACCACATGGAAGCGGGCATCATCCACTTCCCCTGCATCATTCAAGAAGATTGAAATTTTGGCGTGTCCCTCAATTCGGGTGACGGGATCAATTACAACTGTTTTGCCCATGGCGTCCTCTCTTGCTTCCGTAAGCTTGGCCCTATACTTTTGTTTTCAATTCATCCCGAACCTGCATTAAAATCTGCCCCAACCAGTTCTGGCCCTTGCCGTCCGGCCCCCGCCCCCAAAACGCATCAATGGGGGAATCTTCCACCAGCAAGGCATCACCAGTTCCCAGTAAAACGGCCTGAATCTCCGGGTTAAATTCAAATTTGCGTTTGACCGCTTTTTTCATTACCTCCACCCGAACAGCCAGCCAGTCGGATCGCACCCGATCATTCAACTGATGGGCCAGATTAAATACGTCTCTGGGAGTAGCCAGTCGCCGAATGCGATCGCAATCAGCTGTGCCGACAAACTTTTGAGCCTGAAAGTAATGTTCACTGGTTAGCCACCAGTCACCCTCTAACTCAAACCCATGCCGGGAAAAGTTAGTAAAGCAGCCGTAGGGATTTTCGTGAACATCGTAAAAGTAGACTGGCATGGGACTGGCTGACTCTGCGCAACAGCGACTCAGAAGGGACTTATCCAAACTTGATCATCTCACGGCCTTCCATGTGGGGCATTTCACCGCGTAGGAGCGGCTCAATTGTGGCCCGAATCCGATCAGCGGGGGGCGGGCACCCCGGCATGTAGATGTCTACCGCCACCACCTCATGGACTGGCAAAACCTTATCCAGTAATTCGGGCACAATCCCTGGCTCGTGGGGCAGTTGGGGATGTTCATCGGCCAGTTCCAGATAGGCCCGTTTCAACACCGGATCGGATCCGCCCAGCATATTGCGCATTGCTGGAACGTTGGCTGTCACCGCACAGTCGCCAAAGGAAATCAGAATTTTGGTGTTCTTGCGGACCTGGTGGATCAACTCCAGGTTGTCCTCGTTGGCAATGCCCCCTTCCACCAGGCAGACATCCACATTTTGGGGATACTCCTTCAGGTCAGACCCAACCGGGCTGTAGACCACATCCACCTGTTGGGCCAGATCCAACAGCCACTCATCCAGATCCAGGAAGGACATATGGCATCCGGAACATCCCGCCAACCAGACTGTTGCGAACCTTATCTTGTCCATTCCCGTTTCTCCCGTGCTGTGACCAGAAACTGCAACTTGGCGCGATCTCGTTCTTTCTCCGCCGTGGTGGTGCCCTTATGGAAAATCGCTCCAGTGGGACAGGCATCCACACACTTGCCACAGGAGGTACAGGCTTCCACCTCGCCCCAGGGCTGATTCAGCCCCGAAACAATGTAGCAAGCGGCTCCCCGCTGGGCCACATCCCAGACATGGGCTCCTTCCACCTCATCACAGACCCGCACACAGCGGGTACAGAGAATACAGCGGTTGTGATCAATGCCAAATAGCTCATGGGACACATCCACTGAGCGATCAGGAAAGCGATAGGGGAAGCGGGAATGATCCATACCAACCTGAATAGCCACATCCTGCAATTCACAATTGCCATTGGCCACACAGACCGAACAAACATGGTTGCCCTCGGCAAACAGGAGTTCCACATTCATGCGGCGATATTCCTGTAATTTAGGGGTGTTGGTCAGAACTTCCATTCCCTCCGCCACCTGGGTGACACAGGCTGGTAAGAGCTTGTTGACGCCTTTCACCTCCACCAGACACATACGACAGGCTCCTACGGAAGAAACCCCTTCCAGAAAGCACAGCGTGGGAATCGGGATCTTGGCCTCCCGTGCGGCCTGTAAAATCGTCGCCCCTTCCTCGATCGCGACATCGGTATCATCAATTTTGAGCGTCTTAACAGACATGAATCTCTCCTTAGTCAGCTATTCCCGCTCTGCTAACAGTCAACAGAATCGGGCTCATGTCAGAAAAACCTGTCTACTGCGCCGTCACCTTGCCATTCAGGTCGGATGAGGCATTGAGCAGATTCACATATTCCTCCTTGAAATAGCGCAGCGTACTGAGTACGGGATTAGGAGCACTCATGCCCAGACCGCACAAACTCATTTCCTTCACCATGTAGCAAAGGGACTCCAGTTTCTCCATATCGCCTGGAACCGCCTGATGCTTGAGCAGCCGGGTCAACAAGCCATAGAGTTGCACCGTCCCAGCTCGACAGGGAACGCACTTGCCGCAACTTTCGCCCCGGCAGAATTCCATATAGAACTGGGCCACTTCCACCATGTTGGTGTCCTGATCCATCACCACCATGCCACCCGACCCCATCATTGACCCGATCGCCGTCAGCGAGTCGTAGTCAACCGGGGTATCCAATAGGGATGCGGGAATGCAGCCACCGGACGGTCCCCCCGTCTGTACGGCTTTGACTTCGCCATCGGGCACACCGCCGCCCATTTCTTCCACAATTTCTCGCAGCGTGATTCCCATCGGGACTTCAATCAAACCGTTATTGCGGATCTTGCCCGTCAGCGCAAAGATTTTGGTGCCCTTGCTCTTTTCAGTGCCAATCCCGGCGTACCAGTCGCCCCCCTGACGGATGATCGGAGCAATGTTGGCAAAGCTCTCCACATTGTTGATCAGGGTGGGGCTAGACCACAGACCAGATTCTGCGGGATAGGGCGGCCGGGGTTTGGGATTGCCGCGCCCCCCTTCGATGGACTGGATCAGGGCCGTCTCTTCCCCACAAACAAAAGCCCCTGCCCCAATGCGAATGTCGATCTTGAAGTCAAACGGCGAGTCGAAGATCTGGCTGCCCAGCAGTCCATATTTCTTCGCCTGCTGGATAGCCTTCTGTAAGCGTTGAATAGCCAGAGGATATTCCGCCCGCACATAGATGAAACCGTGGCTAGCACCGATCGCATAGCCAGCGATCGCCATCCCTTCCAAAACCAGATGGGGATCACTCTCCAGCACACTGCGGTCCATGAAGGCCCCCGGATCTCCTTCATCCCCGTTACAGATGACATACTTCTGGTCGCCTGGCATCTTGGCCACGGTGGCCCACTTTAGCCCGGTGGGATAGCCACCCCCACCCCGACCCCGCAGACCACTGCGCGTCACTTCTTCGATCACTGCCGCCGGAGTCAGTTCGTAAATCGCCCGATGCAACGATTGATAACCGCCGACAGCAATGTATTCTTCGATTCGCTCCGGATCAAGTTTGCCGCTGTATTCCCGCACGATCTTCATCTGGCGGGCAAAGAAGGGATGTTTCGAGTCTCCCTTAATGGCCTGGGCTGTTCCGCCTTTGAAGGTGCTGATAATGCTAGCAGCTTCCGCTGGCTTCACTTCTTCATACAGATCATCAGTGGGATCAATCTGTACCAACGGGCCTCTGCCGCAAAAACCCATACAGCCCACACCGATCACTTCTACGCGATCATCCAGGCCCTCTTCGGCGGCGGCATTTTGCAAATTCCGCAGGACTTCTACCGAATTGGCAGCCCGACACCCCGTAGATGTGCAGCAATGTACCCGAATCGGTTTCTGCCGGTGTTGCTCCGTTTCTGCAATTTCCAAAAGTTCTGCTAAGTCCATGCCTCGGTCTCCTTTCGCCTGTAGTCAGTAGAAATTCAGCCATCCGCCCTTTTATCGATCAGACAGCAACAGCCGATCCCCTAGCCATGACTGGTTATTCCGCTTCCCATTGCTTAATGTGGCCCAGTGCTTCCATGGGCTCTTGCTTTCCAGCCACAGCCCCATCAAACACAACGGCCGGCGCAATCCCACAAGCTCCAATGCAACGAGCAGCCATCAAGGATATCTTGCCGTCTGGTGTGGTTTGTCCAACTTCGATCCCCAGTTCTCTTTCCAGTACTTCCAGAATCTTGTTGCTACCTTTGACGTAGCAGGCTGTTCCCAAACAGACGACACAGGTATGAGCGCCACTGGGCTTTAATGAGAACAGGTGATAAAAGGTGGCAACTCCATATACTCTACTGAGGGGAAGTTTCAGCCCTCTTGCGATGTAAACCAGCACATCTTCTTCTAGATAACCAAAGGCATCCTGAGCCTTGTGCAATACTTCGATCAATGCATCTCCTTTGTATTGGAGACGCTTCATGGTCATGTCCAGCGCTTTAAAGCGACGATCTCCGCTGGAAGCGCCCCCAGCAATACTCTTACCCGATGATTGGGGAGTAGATTTTTCTTTAGTAGCAGGCGATGCAGGCATAGTCGTGACCTTCTCATGTGCAATAACAGGGCAGTCGAACCAATCAACTGGACAGAAGACTTTGGCTCACATCCCATTTCAACTTGAAACAACGACTAAAAATTAATGCTAAAACCACGAGAAAAACGATGGGAATAGGGCTCGATCCTAGGTCAGTAATTTGGCTCAGACATTCAATAAATCGAAAACAAATGCTAATTCTCTACAGATGTTTTTCCTCTATTTACTGCCTTTTAATGGTGTTCTCTCCTCCTGGCTGCTGAACAAGAGCACGGCTGAAAAGTCTGATTAAGAAGGACTTGCATTGAAAGTTCGATTGCGCTAATCCTGAAAGAATTTTCTAGACAATTGCTTTACTCGCAAGCGTCCTTGCTAGATGTTTCGAAAAAGACAGTTTTACTCATGGATAGTTGCAACATCCCAAAATTAGTCCTCTGCTCTGATGCAAATTAAAACGCTCATGAACTTGCCACCCCCATCCTATGGGATAGGAACAAGCTACCTAGAGAACACAACATTTTTTTTCACAATTAGAAACTTGGTTCGTCAATCGGTAAGATTGATTTAACTGGTTGTGTTTTCTGGATTGTCGACCCCGTTTTCCGCGATCGCTAGACCGTTCCAGGCACTGAAATCCGCCCTACCTAGCCATAGATTTCCAGGCCACCCGGCAGGGTAAGGTA
>CAZBTL010000162.1:0-7213 GCA_964494755.1 uncultured bacterium
TTGGGAGAGGGGAACACAAGGGGTGAGGGCGATTTGAACGAGATCTGCGTAATGGACAGGCCAAATTTGAGAGAGGGGCTGGGGGTTGGGGGTGAGGGCAGCAGCAAGTCTTGCAGCTTATTTAATTTTTATTCCTCAGTCAGTCAAAGTAGGTGAAGGATGCCGAAACACACGCCCCTTGAATCCTGGTTGCTGCGGTGGCTTTGCCTGACCCGCCGTCGTTCAACCCTTGGGTTTACCCTGATTGAACTGCTGATTTCGGTGGCGATTGGCAGTCTGATAGTCGGCACCTTACTCCTGGGAGTGGTGGAACTGCTGCAGATTAGCCAGCGGGAGTCCAGCCGCACCGAAACCCAACGGGATACCCAATTGGCCCTGGACTTTATGGCTGACGAATTGAGGCAGGCCATTTTTGTCTACGATGGCGACTGCCTCCAAGGGGTTACGAACAGTTGTCCGGGAATTAGGAACTATATTCCCCTGCCAACTGGTGCTACCCCCGTGCTGGCCTTCTGGCGGTTAGACGAATTGCCTCAGACGCTAAGAACCCTGTGTAGCACCAATGCTGCCAGCTTTAATCCCAATGGCCCTGCAATTCCCGCCGCTTTGCAGGGGGTTCCCTGTTTGTCGCGCCGCATGTACACCCTGGTTGTCTACTATGTCAGTACTGCTAATCCCAGCAATATCTGGAAGGGCCAGGCTCGCATTCTGCGCTATGAACTGCCCCAATTTAATGCCGCTGGCCAACGCACTCAAGGCTGGGCCGATCCCACCCAGTCCAGAAACCAGTTTGTGGGCTGGCCACTTGATACCAATACGCCTGCCAATGATCTGAGGACGATCTGGGCAGGCACTGCCGCCCCAGCCGATCCAGCCGTCCTGGTTGATTTTGTTGATAACCCAACGCGGGTGGCTGTGGGCGGAACTGCTTTTAACACCGGCTGTCCGGCCAGTCCAACCAGTAGCTTGCCCGATTACATCCGCTCCCCGCTGGCCAGTGTGGCTCCCAATAGCACCAGTTTCTATGCCTGCGTCCGAGGCGGTGGGGTTCGCGTAGCTGGAGCGACTACAACCGGAACCAATAATCCAGGTGCGGGAAACCAATCGGTTGCCTTGTTCCTGCGGGGCAATGCGGCCGGCCGCCCTGGCGTGAAGAGTACGACAAACATTCTTTTCGACATGCAGACAGTTGTCTTAACCCGCAGTGGTTTGGGTAAGAGTCCGCAGTAGGGGATCCACCCTAGAGATCTCGCAGCTATGATGCTTGCAATGGAGACAACTCCCGGATGCTAACTTCAATGAGATCCAGAACCGCATGATCAGACCCCACCCCCACTCCAGACTATCCCGATCAGTGAAATCCGAGCCTCACCGTTCAGAGGCAGGATTTACGCTGATTGAAGGAATGGTTGTTGTCATCATCATTGGCGTATTAATGGCAATTCTGGCCCCCAGTTGGGTGGCCTTCAATAACCGCCAGCGGCTGAATACGGCCAATGATCAGGTTTTACAGGCGATTCGTGCTGCCCAGGCAGAGGCCAAACGCACTCACTCCAACCGGCAAGTGCGGTTTGACGATAACAATAATTCACCCAGATATGCCATTTTGCCAGCTCCATTTGGCGGTGCAGTCACCAATTGGCAATACTTGGGTGGAGGTGATGTTAAACCAGGAACGCTGCGATTAACCACGAGTGGGGGAAATTTTATTGCCTTTAATGCCGATGGAATTGTGGCCACTCAGGCTCAGGTTGCCGGTAATCCAACTGTTGGAGAGGCTCAGCCCTTCAGGATCACGATTGCCCTCAAAAACTCACTCAATACCAAAAGATGCAATGAAGTGAGAACCCTGCTAGGGGCGGTCACCCAAGCGTCTAATGCCCAATGTCCTTAATTCAGCAACGCTTCATCCTGATCGATCAAGGGACTCAAACCTATCAACGAGTTATCGAGTTACGGACAAGGTACATCGGAAGCCTTGCTGGTCAAGCGTTACAGGCATCGCCATGCACCTCACATCAGCGAAAGAAGTGCTCGATCCAAATTTGCTGTCGAGTAAATTTGCTGCAGCAGTCTGTCTAACACAACTGGACTGCTGCGGTGGGGAACAGGAAATTCCTGTCAGCTTTGGCGGATCTGCTGCAACCAGGCTCGCAAATCCGTGTTGGCTCCGGCTGGGAATGTGGCAGTACCGCCGTCTGCGATCGCTTTCAGTGTCGCCACCACCTGCTCATTGGCTGTCGTTTGGAGGGTTCCCTGGCTGATTTGGGTTAACAGGATTTGGGCGATCGCCGGATCGAGATACAACGTTCCCGTATGGGTTATGCGCACGGCCTGGGCTAACTGCTCAATCGGGACTTGTTTCAGACAGTAGGCATCGGCATCGGCGCAAAACAGAGCCGACAGATCGGTTTCCTGGCCGGGGTTGACCAAAATCAGCAGTTTCGACTCGATGACGTAAGAGTCCGCCTGGACTTGCCGCATTTTGTGGGCAAACTTGGAAATCGACATATCGGGTAAACTGCCATCGACAACTGCCACATCCACATCAATGGATTCCAGCAAGACAATGCCGGTTTCACCATTGGTAGCTTCGCTGGCCACCTCAATGCCCGGTTGGGCTCGCAGCGCCGCCCGAGTCGCAACCCTTGTCTGTTCTTCGTCTTCCACCAAAACAACCTGAATATCTGCCATGATGCTCTAACTTGTTCGGTTCAGTTTTGCAAATTTGCCCTCATCCCCCAACCCCTCCTCCCAAAATAGGAGAAGGGGCGCTGGATTCAAAGTCCCTCTCCCGCTCTGGGAGAGGGATTTAGGGTGAGGGCTACGAAAGTGGGATGCACCTGAAAAGTTTGCTCTCTCATGTGGCCAATTCAAAGCTCCAGTGAGCCCCGTTAAATTTTCATCATTGGAACGGCTGATTCTGGTTCTGCCACTTCCGTTGGGTTTGGCTCATTGTATTCCAGATCATTGGGTGCGCCGCAGGCAGAAACGGTGCCCACAAAGTCCACATCGGCGCGACGTTCCCGTTTTCGCTGAGCAATTTGCTCCGTTGTCAAAATTCTGGACTGATCAAAGCCAAACTCAATCTCGGTGTGCAGTCCTTTCTGTTTAATCCGCTTCAGATTGTAGAACCGTTTGTTCAGGGTAGTTTTCACAAAGGCCCAGAGGCAGCCCAAGAGATAACGCCGTTTGAACGGATCCCGCTCAAACCAGTACTCCAGGAATTTCCAGGAGTAAAAGCGGGCATAGTTGCGCAGAACCCCTTTGAGCAGTTCTTCCCGAGTTAGGTTGTCGGGTTTAATGATGGGCGTGACAAAGTTGTAGTGGGAATAGTCCCGCACTTCCACCTTGTCTTCCAGATCCTGGAACAATTCGGCAAAGGGCCAGGGGGTGTACATGTTCCAGTTGGTCATGTCGGCTTTCCAGTCCCGGGCCATGCGATAGCTTTCCTCAATCGTTTCCAGCGTTTCGTTAGGCAGACCCATAATGAATTGGACCTCTGCCAGGATGCCATTCTGCCGCAACAGTTGAACCGCCCGTTTGTTGTCGGCAATGGTGGTTTCTTTGCGGAACAGATTCAGATTTAACTGAGCCGCCGCTTCAGTTCCTAAGGAAACGTGAACCAGACCCGCCTTGCGATACAGGGGTAGTTCCTGTTCGTCGCGCAAGATATCAGTCACGCGGGTATTGATGCCCCAGTGAACCCCCAGATTGCGATCGATCAACTCCTGGCACAGGGCCATGAAGCGGGACTTGTTGATGGTGGGTTCTTCGTCCGCCAGGATGAAAAAGCCAACCTGATGATCCTTCACCAGCCGTTCAATTTCATCCACAAAGTTCTTCGGCGATCGCGAACGGTATTTGCGCCAGAACTTCCACTGGGAGCAGAAGCGACAACGGAAGGGACAACCCCTGGAATAATTGGGAACGGCCACCCGCACATTCAGAGGGGTGTACATGTAGGTGTTCCAGTCCAGCAGACTCCAATCCGGCGTCAGGGTATTCAAGTCTTTGATGGGCGGGTTGGCGGCGGTGGCCACAACGCTGCCATTTTCCAGGAAGGCAATGCCCAAGATGTTGTGGCGATCGCGCTCATCGGTGCCATTGGCGATCGCGGTCAGCAAATTAACCGTAATTTCTTCCCCTTCTCCCCGAATAATGTAATCGACCCAGGGCGCTTCCCCTAACACCTCCTGATACATATAGGTGGGGTGGACCCCGCCCATGATGGTCTTGGCATTAGGACAGACCTCTTTGACAATCCGCAACGTCGTTTGGGACTGATAAATCATCGGCGTGATTGCTGTGGCCAGCACCACATCCGGCTGATGTTGGCGAATCATTTGGGCCAGAACATCATCAGCGATGTACTGGCTCATCGCATCAATGAAAGTGACATCGGTAAAACCGGCTGTTTTCAAAGCTCCACCAACATAGGGCACCCAACTAGGCGGCCAGTTTCCGGCAATTTCCGCGCCACCAGAATGGTAGTTGGGTTGGATCATCAAGATACGCATGATGGGGTCTCCTTGTGAGCGAGTGAGGCGTGAGCGAGTGCAAGGGGAAAGCAGGGAGAGTCAGGCAGAAATTACTTGACCGGCGGCATCACCACTTTTTGGGCTAATCCGGTAATTCTCAGCAGGTTGATCGCCCACCAGGTGGGGTCGTATTCCCACCAGCGCCAGCCCGCTTTGGCCACATTAGGATAGGCGTGGTGGTTATTGTGCCAGCCTTCGCCATAGGTCAGGATGGCAGCCCACCAGAGGTTACGAGAGTTGTCATCGATTTGGAAGGTGCGATAGCCCCACATATGGGTGACGGAGTTAATCATCCAGGTGCTATGCCAGAGCAGGACTGCCCGGACAAATAACCCCCAGATCACCCAGGACCAGCCACCCAGCACGTACAGCAGCACTCCCAGGGGAATTTGCAACAGCAGGTAGTACCGATCTAACCAGCGGTAGAAGGGATCTCGGGCCATTTCAGGGGCATAGCGGTAGTAACGGTCTGGATCGAAGGTATCGGGACTGGGAAAGATCATCCACAGCATGTGGCTCCACCAGAAGCCCCGCTTGGCCGAATAGGGATCTTTGTCCCAATCCTCGGTGTAGCGATGGTGCAGGCGATGTCCAGCAGCCCAGAAAATGGGCCCGCCCTGCATAGCCAAAGCACCGATGATAGCAATCACGTACTCCAGGGGTTGGGGCACGCGGAAACTGCGGTGGCTGAGCAGACGATGATAGCCAAGACAGATGCCAATGCTGCCAAAGAGCCAGTGCAAAAACAGGGTTACCGCGACGGCTGACCAGGAGAAAAACCAAATAGACAGGAGAGCCAGCGCATGAATGGCTCCAAAGAACAAAACAACTGGCCAGTTCAAAGTTGGTTTCGGCTGGGCCGTTGGTTGAATCGAATCAGTCATGCAATTTCCTCACACAAAAAACACAAGTCGTTTAATTTTGTTGGCGAAATGAAGAGATAGCTGAGATCTTGCACCTCTGGCAACAACCCGCCCTGCAATGAATTGCGGGCTAACAGAACTAAGTCCGTTTAAACGGACTGACGATCCACAACTTGGGTTTTCCAGCCTACTTCAGTGGACTTGCCCCTATTGGCCCGAACTTTTAGTTCAGGGCGGGGCAAGGATATCGTCAGGAATGCTGGAAATACGTCTTCTTGAGAATAATGCAAGATCTGAGATAGCTATCAGCTATCAGGTCAGTGGTCAGATATCAGTTCAACTCCTACGGAGTCACTTCGTGTACAGTGATTAGCGAATGGAGCTAGCTGGCCGCTGTTGGTTGGCACTGGCGGTCAAATCGTTCTGGAAAGGCGGGTTTCAGCCCGATTGCTAGCGTAGGCATCAAACACCAGGGCGATATTGCGAACGACTAAGCGACCCATGGTGGTGATGTAGATTTTGTCATCTGATAGACGGACTAACTGATCAGCTTCCAGGGGCTTCAGTGCTTCCAGTTCTGGGGCGAAGTAACTATCAAAGTTAATACCGTACTTTTGCTCAATTTCTGCTTTCACCAGTTCCGAATGGGACATCAACCGCATGATCACATCCCGACGCAGGATATCCGCGGAACTGAGTCTGAAGCCTTTGCAGGTGGGTAACTGACCAGCGTCGATCGCCGCGTAGTAATCCCGCAGTTGCTTATGGTTTTGGGCATAGGCATCTTCTAACATACTGATAGAAGTAGCGCCAAAGCCAAACAGTTCGGTTTCGGGTTTGGTGGTGTAGCCTTGGAAGTTTCGCTTCAAGGTGCGATCGCTTTGGGCGATCGCCAATTCATCCCCTAGCTTGGCAAAGTGATCCATGCCGATGTACAGGTAACCGTGGCCGGTCAGTTCCTCGATGGTCATCTTCAAAATTTCTAGCTTTTCCTGGGGTGAGGGCATGGCATCCAGATCCAGGTTGCGCTGCACCGGCTTCATCCAGGGCACATAGGCAAAGTTGAAAATGGCAATTCGATCCGGATGGAGATCGATGGTCTTGCGAACGGTATCCCGAAAAGTTTGCAGGGTTTGATGGGGCAAGCCATAGATCAGGTCCACATTGACGCTTTCAAAATCAGCCGAGCGGATCCAACCCATCGCATTCACCAGTAAGCTTTCTGGCTGCACCCGATTTACCGCTTCCTGAACCTGGGGATTGAAGTCCTGGATGCCAAAGCTGATCCGGTTGAAGCCCAGATCTCTGAGGAAATAAATATAGTTTTGATCTAGGTAGCGAGGGTTTACCTCAATCGAAATCTCGGCACCGGCATCCAGTTTGAAGTGGCGGTTAATCACACTCCAGAGATACTCCACCTGTTCCTGATCGAGATAATTGGGAGTACCACCGCCCCAGTGCAGTTGTAAAACTGGACGCTCCGTATCAATCAGGCTAGCGGCCTGTTCAAGCTCACGGGTTAAATATTCCAGATAGGGTTTGGCAATGTTTTTGTTGCCAGAGACAATCACATTACAGCCACAGAAATAACAGGCACTCTGGCAAAAGGGAATGTGAAAGTAAAGAGAAAGTGGTGTTTGGCGGGCATTGGAAGCCGCGATCGCAGCCCTGAAATCCGATTCTGTAAATGCTTCTGATAATTCAGTGGCAGGAGGATAGCTAGTGTAACGGGGCGCCGGGCGATCGTATTTTTGAATCAGGTCTAAATCCAGGGTGTGGTCAGCTTGCAGGAAAACCATCGCAATTTAT
>CAZBTL010000162.1:7313-9937 GCA_964494755.1 uncultured bacterium
AATCAGGTCTAAATCCAGGGTGTGGTCAGCTTGCAGGAAAACCATCGCAATTTATGACGAGAGGGACAAGAGTTTTTTTGGGGTTCCCCCCTGTAGTTCCCCTAATTAAGGGGGAGGAGAAAGTTTGGAGTTCGGAGGAATGTCTTTTACTTAGCTACGGTGTATGGACATCTTCGGCTGCGTAGTTGAACCAGATCGGGGGACTTCCCCCCTGCCACTGTATTTTCTGTGGCCAAGCGTCACAGAAAATACAGTGTCCCCCGCCTTGTGGGGGCGACCCCAAAGAGCGGACTTCGCGAATTTGATGTCGGTACAGTAGCTATCGGGGCAAGGCAGTTACCAGCCAGCTACTCCGCCGAAACCAGTTCAATCGAGGTGTTGCCAGGAGCCCGCTCGGTGCTGCCGGGTTTATCCTGCCGGGTGACCAGATCAAAAATGTGGTCACCAATAGCCGCCCGAACTTCCGGCTCCAGTTCATGCACCACATCCCGGTTCAAACCAAAAGCCCGATTGGCTTCATCGACAATCCGCTGAATCGTTGCCTCATCAACGGGCAGGGAATCAAGCGCCTGGCGATACTTTTCCTTAAAGGCGCGACGAGCTTCAACGGTGGGAATTTGCTCAAAGGTATGCAGTCCCGTTCCCTGATCGGGCGGCAAGTTCAGGGCCGAGCGGGCAATATTTTTGAGACTCTGCCCCCCTGACAGGTCGCCCATGTAGCGGGTATAGGCATGGGCCACCAGCAGAGCCGGATCGGTGGCAGCGACTTCTCGAATGCGATCAACATAGATCTGGCCAGCTGGGGTAGGTGCAATTTGTTCCCGCCAGTTTTCTCCGTAGTAGAAGGCCAGGTCTTGTTCCAGGTTAGCGGTGCGGTTTAGTTCTGGGAAGTACATCGGCCCGACAGCAGGGTGATCCAGGTGGCGTTGCATTTCGGCTTCCAGGGTGCTGTAGACGTAGTACAGATCCGCCAGCAGTTTCCGGAAGGGTTCCTTTTCCACAATCCCCTTCAAAAAGCACTTCATGAATGCGGTATTCTCTGCTGCCGTATGGGAGTGCTGCGTACCGGCGCGGAGTTGGGCGGCTAAATGACTGCTCATGGTTTACCCCTTAATAAATGGGAATGAGATAACTAAGAAGGCAGATGGGGAGAAGACGAACATGCAGACCCCGCCTGCTTCATCCATCGCCTTTTGGTTATACAACGATTGACAGCCTCAGGTAAATCGGTTAACGGTGAAGGATTGTTACAACTGGATGAGACTGGGCAGGATCTCGAAAGTTGATTGTCAAGGTTTATTGGAGTCCTGCGGTGAATTACATTGCCAGCCTGGGATAAAAATCTCAATCTTTCCGGACTGGATTAAATTGGGGTAACAGGTTATATATAACCATTAGGTTATTAGGCGATTAAAGTCGATGGTAAACACTCTGCAAGCTGCTGAACCTGAAGTGCTGCGTCCCGGCATCAAAGCACCTGTGAAGGAGACGCTGGTCACCCCCCGATTTTATACAACCGATTTTGATGCGATCGCCCAACTGGATATTTCCTCCAATCAAGCCGAAATTGAAGCTGCCTTAGAAGAACTGCGGGCCGACTATAACCGGCATCACTTTGTTCGGGATGAGTCCTTTGATCAATCCTGGGAGCACATTAGCGGCGAGACCCGGGCGGCGATGATCGACTTTCTGGAACGTTCCTGCACCTCGGAATTTTCTGGATTTCTCTTGTTTAAGGAATTGTCTCGCCGCCTGAAAGAGAAGAGTCCCCTCCTATCAGAAGCCTTTCATCTTTTAGCTCGAGATGAAGCGCGCCACTCCGGCTTTATCAACAAAGCCATGTCCGACTTTGGGTTATCTCTGGATTTGGGCTGGATGACCAAACAACGGACTTACACCTTTTTCCCGCCTGCCTGGATCATTTACACAGTCTACCTATCAGAAAAAATTGGCTACTGGCGCTATATCCTGGTCTACCGTCACATGGAAAAGCATCCAGAGTGGCAGATTTATCCCCTTTTTCGCTTTTTTGAGAGCTGGTGTCAGGATGAAAACCGCCATGGGGATTTCTTTAACGCCTTGTTGCGATCGCAGACACCCCTGTGGAATAACTGGAAGTCCCGCCTGTGGATCCGCTTTTTCCTGTTGGCTGTGTTTGCTACCCACACCCTGACCGTACTGGAACGCAGCGACTTCTATCGGGCGATCGGCATTGATCCCAAGGAATACAACTTCCAGGTCGTCCGGCACACCAATGAAACCTCTGCTCGCGCTTTCCCAGTGATTCTGGACACCGACCACCCCGAGTTTTTCCAACGGCTGGAACAGTGCTTTGAGCACAGTCAAAAGCTGGCTGCGATCGCCAATAGCGATCGTCCCGGCTGGATGAAACGCCTCCAAAAGTTGCCGGTGCAGGCTTCCATCGTCGGCCATTTGCTGCGGCTCTATTTGCTTCCCCCGAAAGACACCCAGTCCCTCTGGGGGACAGTTCGCTGATTCTGGTTATGACGCTGTGCGATCGGGGTAGCAACACAAGCCGGGACACCTCCCCTGACCAAGGGGAGGTGCTGCAGGCGGTGGGGTAAATTCTATGCAGCATCAGATTAAATCGGTCTTACAACACC
>CAZBTL010000163.1:0-9865 GCA_964494755.1 uncultured bacterium
ACGCCCTTTGTGCTGGCCGGAATTGAGCCAACGATTCGTCTGGATCTGGACAATGAACCCCAGCCAGATGCCGTCTTACTGCTGGAGGCGGCGGTTGGGGGAGGCGCCAGATTAACCCAGGATGGTTATCTCGAAGGGAAACCTGAACTGATCGCAGAAATTGCTGCCAGTAGCGCCGCAATTGACATGGGCAGCAAACAACAAGCCTATCGCCGCAATGGGGTTCAAGAGTATACGGGTCTTATTTGCCCAGCAATCGGACAAACCAGATGCCACCAAAATAGAGGCCTAGCACAGCGCCGGCCAGCAGGCTTTGAGTGACGGGGTCGGTCGAAGGGGTGACCACTGCTCCCAGTACGGCTGAACCCAGCAGGACATAGCGCCAACCTGCCAGCATTTGCTTAGAAGAAACCAGGCCCAGTAAACCAAGAAGGGCCTGGATTACCGGCACCTGGAAGGTCAAGCCGGTTGCCAGCAGTAGCAGCAGCACAAAGTCAAAATAGCGCTCAATCGACCACTGTTGTTCCACCACATCAGCGCCATAGCTGACGAAGAAATTAATCGCGGCTGGAATCAGGGCCGCATAGGCAAACACCAGGCCACCCAGAAACAAAAAACTGGAGCCAAAGACGATGGGCCCCAATAGTTTTCGTTCCTTGCGGGTCAGACCGGGCAGGACAAAGGCGGCGATCTGATACAACACTATCGGACTAGCTACCAGAATGCCACAGTAAAGGGCCACCTTGAGGGAGACAAAAAAGTATTCTCCGGGAGAGAGTTGAAAAAATTTGACCCCATGAGCGGGCACTTGCAAGAGCTGCACAATGGGTTTCACGCCAGCAAAACAGCCAACGGTTCCAACTGCGATCGCAATCGCGGCGTAGAAAATGCGCTGCCGCAGTTCCTCCAGATGATCAAACAAGGACATCTCCACATCATCGGGAAGGTCATCGTCATCCTCGATTTCCGTTGGGCGCAAGTCCTTAGTGGCTGCACTGTCTGGCGCAATGGTCAGTTCTTCAGTTGGTGCAGTCTCTAATTCCGAGGGAACTGTCATGAGTCTGATTGCGATCCTAATGAATGGTTGTTACCTATTCTATCTGGGTCAGCCACCGGGACAAGGTGCCCCTTCCAGTCGAGCGGCTTTCTAGCTCATCTGAGCCAAGCCTGAGCGATCGGGTTAGGATTGCTGCATGAATGACCTATACTCCCGGCTGGCTCCGTTTATTCAGGAATACATTTTTGCCCAGGGCTGGACGGAAATTCGCCCGGCGCAGGTTGAAGCCTGCCGCGTCATCTTTGACACGGATGCCCATCTATTAATTGCCGCAGGAACGGCAGCGGGTAAGACTGAAGCGGCCTTTCTGCCCATCCTGACCCGGCTTTATGAAGATCCGCCTCAAACGGTGGGAGCCATGTATATCGGGCCACTTAAGGCGCTGATCAACGACCAGTTTGAGCGGCTGACCGATTTGCTGCGGCAGGCCGATCTGCCGGTTTGGGCCTGGCATGGGGATGTGGTGCAAAGTCGCAAACAACAGATGATTAAGCAACCACGAGGGATTCTGCAAATTACGCCGGAGTCTCTGGAAAGCTTGCTGATCAACAAAAACCAAGAACTGCCGCGGTTGTTTGGTGACCTTCGGTTTGTGGTAATTGACGAGATTCATGCCTTTATTGGCAGCGATCGCGGCAGTCAGATTCTCTGTCAACTGGCCCGTCTGGCCCGCCTGACCCGCAACCAACCCCGCCGTATTGGCCTATCGGCAACGCTGGGGGATTACTCCCTGGCTGAAGACTGGTTGCGAGCTGGTACCGATCGGCCGGTCATTACCCCCCAACTGCAGGGCGCACAACGGACCATTCACCTGGCTCTGGAGCATTTTTATGAACCCAAATTGCTGGTGCGGGCCAAGGGCGATCGCCGTTTCAAACCCCACCACCTCTATCTATATCAACAAAGCCTGTCGCGCAAGTGTTTGATCTTCGCCAATGGCCGCACCGAAACCGAACGGGTAATTACTGCGCTGCGGGAAATTGCTGAAACCAAGGGCAGCCCAGACATTTACCACGTCCACCACGGCAGCCTTTCGGCCGAAATGCGCCACTCTACTGAAACCGCCATGCGGGCAGACAGTGGTCCGACGGTGACGGCTGCCACAGTTACCTTTGAAATGGGGATTGACCTGGGTAAACTGGACCGGGTGTTGCAACTGGATGCCCCCGCCTCGGTTGCCAGCTTTTTGCAACGGTTGGGCCGATCCGGTCGCCGGGGCAGTCCGGCTGATATGCGCTTCATCTGTGTGGAAAACCAGCCTACAGGGGCCGAAACCTTGCCGGAGCAAATTCCCTGGCAGTTATTGCAGAGCATTGCCATTATCCAATTGTATTTGGAAGAAAAATGGATTGAACCGATCGCGCCCCAGCGCTATCCCCTTAGCCTGCTCTATCAGCAGACCCTGAGCACCCTGCTGGCAATGGGAGAACTGTCACCTGCAGCGCTGGCCCAACAAATTCTGACCATGCCCCCCTTTCGCAACCTGGATCAGGAAGACTATCGGCAATTCTTGCACCACCTGATCGAACTCGACCACATTCAGCGCACCAAGGAAAATGGGTTGATTGTGGGGCTGTCGGCCGAAAATATGGTCCGCAACTTCAAGTTCTATGCAATTTTTCCAGACATTGAAGAATATGCCGTCTGGGATGAAGGAACGGAAATTGGCAGTATTGTCGTGCCGCCCAACAAAGGCGATTGCATTTCCCTGGCTGGCCGGACCTGGCAAGTGTTGGAAGTGAATGCCAAACGCAAAGTCATTTCAGTAAAGCCAGCCAGCGGCGAATCGACGGTCTCCTGGCGGGGCGCCAGTGGCGATGTGCATAGCCAGGTCTTGCAACGGATGCGGCGGGTCTTACTGGAGGATACCGTCTATCCCTATCTCTTAGACGGAGCCAAAAAGCGCCTGAAGGAAGCCCGCCAACTGGCGAAGAAACAAGGGTTGGCAAATCGCCATCTGTTCTTGCTAGAAGATGGCTATTGCTGCATCCTGCCCTGGGTGGGAAGTGTTGCTTACCGGACCCTGGAACGGTATCTCCGGATGCACTGTCGGGATGTGCTCAAAATTAAAGGGGTGACCGGCAAAGCACCCTACTTCCTGGTGGTGAATCTGGGCAAATGCAAAATGGAGAGCCTGGAGCAGGAAATTAGATCGCTGAGCGATCGCCGCATGAACGTTGAAACCCTCCTGGCCAAAGACGAAGCCCCAAAGCTTCAGAAGTACGATGAGTTTTTTCCCCCCGAACTCCTCCGCAAAGCGTTTACCGCCGACCATCTCAATCTGGCTGAACTGGCCCGTCTGGTTGGGCAATGGTGAGGTCGTAATCAGCTAGCGATCATCAACGTTCCATCGCAATTTACGAAATCGCTGGCAATTACCTTGTTGTAGAGAACAAGTGTGGGTGTAACCCTGTTGCAGTCATTCACCGTTCCGTTACTCAGAGCCCGGTTTTTGGTTAGCGACAGAAGTGGCCAGGGCATGATAGATCTGGGTAGGAAAGAGCGCCCCCAAATGCTGGCTACCGCAAACACTTAAAAATTCGCATGAATGAGGAAAAGGTTGTGCAGGCCACCAAGCAACAGCAAATCATCGGATATTTTATTGAGGAAGCGAAGGAACACCTCGACACGATTGAACAGGGATTGCTCAACTTACAAGCAACCATCGCTGATCCCGAGCAGATTAATGAACTCTTTCGAGCGGCCCATTCCATCAAGGGCGGTGCTGCCATGTTGGGCATGGGCAGCATTCAACAGGTTAGTCACCATCTGGAAGACTGTTTCAAATTACTTAAAGACAATGCCGTTCAGATTGATCAGCCATTGGAAGATCTGTTCCTGAAAGTCTTTGACGTACTGAAAGGGTTAATTGAAGCCCTGCAAACACCCTATGGCTTGCGGGAAGATGACGCAACCCGAATGGTGCAGCAAGCTGAACCAACCTTTGCAGAATTAGAGACTGACCTGCAAAAGCGAATTCAGGCTGGTTCATCGACTTCGTCGACTCCGGTTCCTGTTAATGAGACGGTGTCCCCTGCGGCACTAGCTGCCCAAATCAATGGCCTGTTAAGAGCCATGCTGCAATGCTTCAAGCAGCGCGATAGCCAACAAGGCCGACAACAGTTAGTCAGCCTCTGCCACCAATTGGCCCAATTGCCCTCCTGTGCAGAATGGCAACAACTGCTGCAACAGGTGGAAGCAGCACTGGACAATGATCAGGTTTCCTATGTGGTGCTAGCACCCGTAATCATTCGGGAACTGAAGCAGGCTGGTGACTTACTGATCATCAACCGGGGCAAGGAAATTCTTCCCAGTCAATCGCTTCAAAAGCTGATTACCAAACCAGTTCCGACTCAACCCTCTGCTGGTCTGGCAGAAAAGCCCCCAGTACAACCCGCTCTACGGGAGAAAATTACTATTCCACCCCAACCCAAAGCCGCTGCCAAAGTGTTACTGGAATCTTTCAGCAAAGAGGAAATTATTGAAATAGCACGCTATTTAATGCATGCAATCCAATAGGAACGTGCTTGACATTCGGTCAAACGATGAGGCGTTTACACTACAACAGCGCCATTCATTCAAGTAAAGGGACAAAAAAAGGGAACAAACTGTTCCCTTGAACTTTGAACCCACATGGATAGATAAAAAAAGGCGTTTGATCGCACTTTCTAATAAGCGAGACCCATGCTCCGGGTTGTTTCTGCTCCCAGATAAACCCGAATACTGAGGAAGTCGGTCGGACAAGCAGTTTCACACCGCTTGCAACCAACACAGTCTTCGGTCCGAGGAGAAGAGGCAATTTGAGCTGCCTTACACCCATCCCAAGGAACCATTTCTAGAACGTCAGTAGGGCAGGCACGAACGCATTGGGTGCACCCAATGCAAGTGTCATAGATTTTGACTGTATGGGACATTTTATGAAAGGCTCCAAATGATTGCTTGACAATTTACAACGGAACCGTTTCCTTCCCCCCATTTTTGTTACGAGATCGCAACAAACTCGGTTTGTTAGTAAACGGTTAAGTATCAATTCGTCAATGCATTTAACGGTAAGCCTTACCGCTAAAGGCTTAGAGTCAAAGCTTAGTCTACCTCGAATGGCTGAAAGCACTCGGACCAAGGCGATAAAACTTTAGAGAATGTAACAGTCATAATTCCAACTGCACCTTGCAGGCTAAATCTGGTTGGAGCCTGGATGACTGTCGAAACGGGCCTAGCACCTGATTGAGGCAACCATCTGTCTTTATTTCAAGACTCTTAATCTAATCTTTCTGGCGCCACCAGTGGGATCGGGCTACTCTGATCGGAAATGGCCCCGGACTCGCAGAATAAGCAGAGTAAGCATATGGCACAGCAAAGCTTTGGTGTAATCGGACTGGCAGTGATGGGCGAAAACCTGGCACTGAACGTTGAACGCAATGGGTTTCCGGTTGCGGTTTACAATCGCAGCCGTGAAAAAACGGATGCCTTTATGGCTAATCGAGCCACGGGCAAGAATGTTAAGCCAACCTATTCGCTAGAGGAATTTGTGGCTTCGTTAGAGCGTCCACGCAAGATATTGATCATGGTCAAGGCTGGAGCCCCAGTGGATGCAATGATCGATCAACTGAAGCCCCTCCTGGACGAAGGAGATATTCTGATTGATGGGGGTAATTCCCTGTTTACGGATACGGAACGACGGGCCAAGGCGTTGGAAGCCGAAAAGTTTACCTTTATTGGCATGGGTGTCAGCGGTGGAGAAGAGGGCGCCCTGAATGGGCCCAGCTTGATGCCGGGAGGAACCAAGAGTGCCTATGACTATTTAGAGCCTATCCTGACCAAGATTGCGGCTCAGGTGGATGATGGTCCCTGTGTTACCTACATTGGGCCAGGTGGCGCAGGTCACTATGTCAAAATGGTGCATAACGGCATTGAATACGGCGACATGCAGTTGATTGCAGAAGCCTACGATCTGCTCAGTCAGGTGTTGGGGTTGAATGCCCAGCAGTTGCATGAAGTCTTTGCCGAGTGGAATGCAACCGATGAGCTGAATTCCTATTTGATTGAAATTACGGCTGATATCTTTAAGGTGACCGATCCCGATACGGGCCTACCGTTGGTGAACCTCATTCTGGATGCGGCGGGGCAAAAAGGCACTGGCCGCTGGACGGTGGATACAGCGCTAGAACTCGGTGTGCCCATTCCCACGATCATTGCAGCTGTAACGGCCCGAATTATGTCCTCCTACAAGCAGGAGCGGGTTGCTGCAGCTCATGAATTGATGGGACCTGTGGCTGCTTTTACAGGGGATAGCCAGGCGTTCATCTCTAAGGTTCGGGACGCGCTGTACTGTTCTAAGATGTGTTCCTATGCTCAGGGCATGGCCTTGTTGAGCAAAGCCTCACAGGTTTATGGTTTCAACCTGAATTTGGGAGAGTGTGCCCGCATCTGGAAGGGCGGCTGTATCATTCGGGCTGGCTTTTTGAATAAGATCAAACGAGCCTTTGACGAAAATCCTGCGTTGCCCAATTTGTTGTTGGCTCCGGAGTTTAAACAGACGATTCTGGACCGACAGTTGGCCTGGCGGGAAGTGGTGGCGACTGCAGCAAATCTGGGTATTCCAGTGCCAGCGTTCAGCGCTTCGCTGGACTATTTTGATAGCTACCGCCGCGATCGCCTGCCGCAAAATCTGACCCAGGCCCAACGCGATTACTTTGGGGCCCACACCTACGAGCGCACAGACAAGCCAGGTGTTTACCACACCGACTGGATTCACGCCGATGAAAAAACGCCTAAACCGGCTCTGACCGTATAGGGGGCTGCTTTCTTGGACGGGCGGGTTTCGGATGCAGTCTGGGGTTTGTTTAGCCAGACTAAATCCAAACCCGTCTCGACCAGAACCTGCGCAACCAATTCACGCTATTTCCCTTTTTTCTTGGCCGGGACGACTTCGATCTCTTCCAGTTCCGAGAGCCGAAACGTGATTAATTTGTCCCAGTTACCGCCCTCAAACAAGACGGCCACCTTGCCATCGGTGACGCGCTGCACCAGACCTTGAAACCGATAGTAGGTGTCTTGAGGATTAATCACTCGCACAATTGAACCGGGCAGAATCATAGCTTCCTGGCATGTAAAGTTTTCCCACTTAATAGCTTACAGGGGAGGGCGAAGGGTGAATAGTCCGTGGTGGATAGCAATCTTCAGGACGAACCATTCACGAGACCCTATCACCTCGATCAGAACTTCAATCGCTGTCGATAATTGGCGACGGACTGCACCACTCCGATCGCCAGGAAATTCATCAATAACGCCGATCGGCCATAACTCAAAAATGGCAGTGGGATCCCCGTGACTGGCGATAACCCAATGGTCATGCCCACATTGACCACCACCTGAAACACAATCATACACAGAACACCGATAGCGATCAGGGAACCAAAGTTATCCTTGGCATTTTGGGCAATGATAATCAGCCGTAGGCAGATGAACCAGAAGGCCAGCAGCACCAGCATGGAGCCAATGAAGCCAAATTCCTCGCCAATGGCGGTGAAAATGAAGTCCGTGTGCTGTTCCGGAATGAAGTTGAGTTGGGTTTGAGTGCCCTGGTTGAGGCCACGGCCAGTTAGACCACCAGCCCCGATCGCAATGCGGGACTGAATCAGGTGATAGCCGCCACCCAACGGATCCTGGTCCGGATCCAGAAAGATGATCAACCGTTGCTTCTGATAATCCTTCAACAGTCCCCAGAGCAAATGGCCCAAGCCGCCAGCCACCAGATTGACGACCACCGCCGCCAGGGCGCCAACCCGTTGCCAGGGCAAACTGCGCCAGGCCACAACTCCGATCGCCACAATCCAGGCAAACCAGAGGGGCAAATAGGCATTAAACAGAATAGCCGAAAGAAACGGCGAAATCAGCAGTAGCAACCAACCAGGGTTGGCATTAGCCCAATACAGCATGCCGATGGTAATTGACCCAAAAACCAGGGAGGTACCCAGGTTGGGTTCCAGGAAGACAAACATCCAGGGGACAGCGGTGACCGCCAGGGTGCGCAGGGCGATCGGAATGCTTTTGGCCGGTTGCTGGTGCAGCAAAGCCGCGATCGTAATGATGATGCCCAATTTGGCAAATTCTGAAGGTTGAACGTTGAACCCCAGGATATTAATCCAGCGCTGAGCTCCCAACTCTTCCCGACCAATGAACATCACCGCCAACAACCCAACATTGATGATGCCGTAAATGACCCAGTACCACTCCAGGAGTTGTTCATAGCGCCAGCGGGCAATCATCAGAGCCAGTATCAGCCCAACGCCTCCCGTAATCCAGTGCTGCGACCAGTCGGTCCAGCCCTGGTTCATCTCCACACTGCGAATCATGATGCCGCCCAAAAGGGTTAGGGCAATGGGCAGGGCAAAGAGCCAGGGATCGGTATTTTGCCAGGGTTGGACCAGGGTTTTCCAGCGGATCCGGCTGAAGGAACGTTGCAGCATGCAAGAGAATAGGGAGAGGAGGAAGGGACGCCGCCAATTCGGTGTAGGACACACGCTCGCAAAGGCATGTCCATTGCCACTAAAACGGCTCAACGAAACCGACTACTAGGTTAACGCAGCCACCGACACCCGTGCGGCCACCTGCTGGGCGATCGCCACCAGGGCTTTAGCCGAGGCTGATTCGGGTTCCGACACCACAATTGGGGCGCCGCGATCGCCCCCTTGCCGAACCGAAATTTCCAAGGGCACACAACCCAATAGAGGCACCTGCAACTCTTGGGCCGTCTTCTCGCCACCGGCAGAACCAAAGATGTCATACTGCCGATCTGGAGCATCTGGGGGAATGAAATAGCTCATATTTTCCACAATGCCCAGGATTGGCACCCCCAGTTGTTGAAACATCTTCAGACCCCGACGGGCATCCTGCAGAGCAACCGTCTGGGGGGTTGTGACAATCACGGCTCCTGCCATCGGCACTGCCTGGGCCATGGTCAACTGGGCATCTCCAGTGCCTGGCGGCATATCCACAATCAAGTAATCCAGATCACCCCACTGCACCTGATAGAGGAATTGCCGGATCACCCCATTCAACATCGGCCCCCGCCAGATGACCGGCTGATCCGGATCGATCAGAAAGCCCATGGAAACCAGTTTGACGCCATGATTAAAGGCGGGTTCCAGCACTTCTCCCTGTTCACCTTGCTGGACCGTTACCTGAGCCTTCGTCAGACCCATCATGGTCGGCGTATTGGGACCGTAAATGTCGGCATCAATCAAACCAACTTTGGCTCCCGACTGAGCCAGCGCTACCGCAATATTGACGGCGATCGTACTCTTGCCGACTCCCCCTTTGCCGCTGGTCACCGCCAGAATATTCTTCACACCGGCAATGCCCTGGCGATCGGGTAGTCCCTTCTGCTGAGGTGTTTCAGCTGTCACCTCAACCTCAACCTTGGTTACCCCCGGCAGGGTCCGAACGGCTCGCTCACAGTCTTCCACAATGAATTGGCGCAAAGGACAGGCGGGCGTGGTCAGAACCAGCGTGAACCGGACGTGACCCTCCTCAACCTGAACATTACGGATCATATTCAGTTCAACCAGACTCTTCCGCAGTTCAGGATCCTGCACCGGCCTTAGAACTTCCAGGACAGCACCTGGGCTGAGCGTTTCAAGCATTTCTCCACTACTGGCTGCACAACCAGGAACAATTTGTAAAGTTGCTATACGAATTCTACCGTTAGGTGAACAACCTGAATGGAGAGACCTGGCAATCCTTCCATATAGACTAGCGGCAATCAACCAAGACATATCAGCAAAACCTATGTGAAGGATAAGCGAA
>CAZBTL010000164.1:0-9860 GCA_964494755.1 uncultured bacterium
CTAGCTAGGGGATCAGGGTTTATTCTTCCTCCCATTCCTCCACCGCCAGCAGATGGCTGACGGGATCTTGCATGGTGAAGTCATAGGCAAGCAATTCCTGCTTCCAATAGGCCCAATCATCGCCATACAGCAAGGCAATTTTCCAGATGCTATCGGTTGGCTTGAGCAACTTCGAATCAATCAGCGAACGCACCTGGCGTTGCAATTTCACCATTGGGTGAATAACCTGCTGGTCCATAACATTCTGAGTCATGATTGAATTTTGCAAATTTCTTGCTTGAGTGCTTCCTTAACGGGATGAAAACCTCTGTCATCAGCGCAGAGATGGGGAAGCAACTTTTTCAGTCATTGATATTAACATACTCTACTCAGACAGGATTCTTTTTCAGGAAAATCCCATCTGAATTGGAGAGATAACCGAACCATCCCTAATAATCGTAAGGATTTTTGGGTTCATCAATTGGTTTTAGCGAGGTTGCCTGGATCGTTAGTTGGCGCTTACCCGCCAGGGTTTCCGTGATCATCTGCCCCTCTACTTCCAGCCATTGATCGGGCTTGTACTGGTTACGACTACCTGACAATTTAACTGGCAAACTGACCGGATAGACGTCGGCTGCACAACAGGTAATCACAAAGCGGGAGATCAGCAGGTACTGGTTCGGCAGATTGGGGGGATAAATGACAAAACCCTGCACTTTTACCTTTTGGCCGGTGTAGGCGTCCGGTTCGGGATAGACCCCCAGGGTTCGGATCCAGTCAATGATGGATTTGTCTGTCGTATTCGTAGAGGCCCGGAATGCCTGTGGTTTGATCCGCGTCAGAGTGAGGGTGTCAGTAACGCCTCGCTGGATTGCTGTCTGGCTGGCAAAGGCGCGGGGGGTAATCAGCAGACCCAGAATCGCTGTTACTAATAAAATGGTGCTGCTCCAACCGGGTGGAAACAGGGTCAGGTGGGTCTGGGCAGAGGGATCTACCGCCACCGGATCTGGTTGGTGACGCAAGAGGGTGACGGCTTTCCAGATCGCGATCGCCAGAAAAGAAATGCCAGCGGCCACGGTTAACCAGATGTAATTTGGATGGATCAGCAGATACAGCCGACCCATCAGCCAATATTTCAGAAACAAGATGCCCCAGGCTGCGATCGCCAGGACATCAACCCAGGAACGGAAAGCCCAACCGGAGGAAGGAAAAGATTTACGGCGAGTGCGTCGTCTGCGGGCCATAGGAAAGGGTAAAAGGAAAGTGCAGAATCGCAGGCAGGTTAGCTGATATTCAGATTGATAAACAGGGTCAACACAAACGTGAGCTGGGCTGCCAGCGCAAACAAGTAGAAAATAGCCCGCCCTTTGAAGATGGAAAACATCAGGCCCACGCCTTTGAGGTCAATCATGGGACCAAACACCAGAAAGGCCAGCAGGGAGCCAGTGGTAAAGGTTGAGGCAAAGGAAAGGGCAAAGAAAGAATCGACGGTGGAGCAAATGGAAACCACAGCGGCCAGCAGCATCATGGCCAGGATGGATGTGACGGGTCCCTGCCCCAAGCTGAGAATGATTTCTCGGGGCACGAAGACTTGAATCAGGGCGGCGACAGCACTACCCAAAACCAACACACTGCCCAGTTCCCGCAGCTCCAGGACGGTATTTTCCAGGAACAGACCCAGTTTGTAAGTGAATGGTTTACCCGTCGTGCCAGCGGCCAAAATGCTGGCCTGCAGTTCTGCTGCATCAATGACGCCCTGCTCTCCCTGACCCAGGAAAAAGGTGCCAGATTGCAGCAGGGGTGAAGTATCGGCTGCCTGACGGGAGCTTGGTTTGCGGGGTTGGGGGATGGACCGAGCTACGTTGGGCTGCAACAGGGGCCGCAAATCAGCCTGGGCACTAAAAACCCAGCCAATAATGGTGGCGATCGCTAGGGAAAAGGCCACCCGCAAAAAAACCATTTCTGGCTGGTCTCGAAAGGCGGTCCAGGTTGCCCAAATGACAATTGGATTGATGGTGGGAGCTGCCAGCAGAAACCCAATCGCGACTGGAGACGGAACTCCCTGCATCAACAAACGACGGGCAACCGGAATATTGCCGCATTCACAGACGGGAAACAGAAAGCCAAAACAGCTGCCAGCAAATGCTCCTAGCAGCGGATTACGGGGCATCAGCTTGACTAGTTTGCGCTCATCCACAAAAAACAGCAGCAGACCGGAAAACAAAACCCCCAGTAACAGAAAGGGAAAGGCTTCTACCAGCAAGCTGAGAAACAGGGTGAAGGCGCTGTTGAGTTGGTTCAAGTTCATGGATGGGGCGATCGCACGATCCACATCAAGAAAGGATAATCTTATCAGATACAGGCTGAGCCGGGCGTCAATGCTGTCAGATTACAGGTGGTGCTGAATAGCGGTATGAATTGGAACGCAGTTTCAATTTATACAACTTGATTCCTACCCGGAATCAGCAACGCCAGATTACTGTGGGGCAGCATCGACCAAGGGGAATCAGCTCCTGCTATCTTGACTGTCGCCACTTGCTGCTACCCATGACCCGTATTTTAGTGACCGGAGCTGCCGGATTTATTGGTTTTCATCTCTGTCTGGCGCTATTGGCTCGAGGGGATCAAGTTATTGGAATTGACAATCTGAATGACTATTACCCAGTCAGCCTCAAACAAGCGCGGCTCTCCCAACTCCAGGAAGCAGCAGGGTTTACCTTTTACCAAATGGATCTGGCAAATCGGCAGGGAATGGCTGATCTGTTTTGCCAACACCAGTTTGACCAAGTGGTTAATCTGGCAGCCCAGGCCGGGGTTCGGTACTCCCTTAAAAATCCCTATGCCTATGTAGACAGCAATCTGACCGGGTTTGTTCATATCCTGGAAGGGTGCCGCCAGACCCAGGTTGGCCATCTAGTGTTTGCTTCATCCAGTTCCGTCTATGGAGCCAACACGCACATTCCATTCTCGACTCAAGATCCAACAGACCATCCAGTTAGTCTGTATGCCGCAACCAAGAAAGCCAACGAACTCCTGGCCCACAGTTATAGCCATCTCTATCGCATTCCCACCACGGGACTGCGGTTTTTCACCGTTTACGGTCCCTGGGGACGGCCAGACATGGCCCCTTTTTTGTTCACTCAGGCGATCCTGACTGGCAAGCCCATCGACGTGTTCAACCATGGTCGGATGAAGCGGGACTTCACCTACGTTGATGACATTGTTGAAGGGATTGTACGGGTGATGAACCGTATCCCTAAAGCTGATCCCAATTGGAATAGTGAGGCTCCCTTGCCCGATCGCAGTAATGCGCCTTATCGACTTTACAACATCGGCAATAACCAACCAGTCGAACTGCTGCGCTTCATTGAGCTGTTGGAAACCTGCCTAGGTAAACTAGCACAGAAAAATTTCCTGCCAATGCAGCCTGGGGAAGTTCTAACAACCTACGCTGATGTAGACGACTTGATGCAAGACACCGGATTTCAACCTAGTACCCCTCTGGAAGTTGGCTTGGAGCACTTTGTTCAGTGGTATCGCGATTATTATCAGGTTTAGCCAAGTGGGATGCAATGGCGATAAAGAGATGGTTTCCTGCTGTTTTGTAGATAGGGACCTGATCCAGCCTGAGATCGCGCTGCTGCTAGTGTTCTGTCAAACCCTAATTTTAAGGTGAACCCATTGGCTCGTAGTCGGCGCTTTAGCGCTGAAGCGCTGACTACAAACCCTAATTTCTAGAGTTGACGCTGCACTAGAGAGCGATCGCAGCCTCTAGGAAAGTGGTGCAACCAACAGGAAACTGATGGTGCGATTTTATGAGCCGCAGGGCAAACTGACTGCCATCACACCCCAGACAATACCAGTTTGGGGGTCAGGCGAGTCAGAATCTGTTTCAACACCATGGCGGTCCAGTCGATATCTGCTTCCTGGGTATCTCGACCCAGGGTCAGGCGAATGCCAGACTTTGCGGCCCGATCGCTCAGACCCATGGCTAGTAAGACCGGACTGGCGGTTAACTTGCCGCTGCTACAGGCAGAACCCGAACTGATGCCAATGCCAGCTAGGTTCATTTGCCGCACGATTGTTTTGCCAGTCAACTTCTCGCCATCGGCATCTTGCCAATAAAAGCTGACATGGTGAGGCAAACGATAGAGCCGATCGCCGGTTGGCACCAGCCCTGGAACATCTGCCAGCCGTTCGAACAGGCGATCGCGCAGTTGCATCAGCCGTGGAGATTCCGTAGCCAGTTCTCGGGCTGCCCGTTCTGCGGCCGCACCAAAACCAGCGATCGCTGGCAAGGACTGAGTACCGGCTCGCCGTTGGGACTCCTGCCCACCCCCTTGCAGTAACGACATCAGGCGTGTGCCAGGTCGCACATACAGGGCGCCAGCTCCCTGTGGCCCATATAGCTTATGGCTAGAGAGGGAAAGTAAGTCCACTGGCAGTTGCTGCACATTGATTGGCAACCGACCCGCTACCTGAACCGCATCGGTATGGAACAGGGCGCCGTGGTCCTGGGCAATTTGGCCCAACCGCTGGATCGGCTGTAAGGTGCCGACCTCACTTTGGCCGTAGAGGATAGAGACCAGCACCGTGTTGGCTTGCAGCGCAGCTTGTAAATCTTTAGGATCAACCCGACCCTGAGCATTGACTGGTAAGCGTGTCACCTGCCAGCCCTGTCGCTCCAGCCAGGCTGCTGGTTCCGCAACAGCCGGATGCTCAACACTAGAAATAATCAGGTGTTGGGGGATGGTGAACTGTCGTGCCACACCTAGCAACGCCAAATTATCTGACTCCGTCCCACCCGATGTAAATAACATCGACTCTAGTGGCGCATTCAACAAGTCAGCAACTTGAGCCCTGGCCTGTTCCAGAATGAGGGCAGCCCGTTGGCCCCAGGCATGCAGGCTAGATGGGTTCCCCCATTGACGGGCGAGAACCTCCTGCACCGCTGCGATCGCCTCTGGACAGGGCGGTGTAGTCGCGCTGTAATCCAGATAAATTTGCATAGGGACACCGAGGAAGCGTTCTTTCTCCAGCATACAAGCCCTCCGCCTGATCGACCTAGGCGACCAAGCAACAACCAGGCAATTTTTAGCTGGGCTTTCTGCCAATCCGATACCGGCATCTGTTGTCAATAGGGTCAACCAGCGCTGGAGAAAGTAGCAGCTCCCAGCAACCCTTCAAATTTTCTCGTTTTCCCCCGGTTCCACAATCCGTTGGAATAAATAGCCTGTACCGCGAGCCGTAAGGATCAACTCCGGATTACTGGGATCATCTTCCAACTTGGCCCTTAGGCGGGAAATGTGGACATCAACGACTCGCGTATCCACATGGCGCTCAGGGGTGTATCCCCAAACTTCCTGCAAAATTTCCGCCCGGGAAAAGGGTTCGCCGGAGCGGCTGACCAGGAGTTCCAACAGGCTGAACTCCATGCCCGTCAGACGAATGCGCTCATCCCCTTTGTAAACCTGACGCTTGTTGGTGTCGATGCGAATACTGTTAATATGAATCACGCCCGAACTGGGGATACCAGTTGCGCCAGTTTTATCCACCCGGCGCAACACCGACCGGATGCGGGCTTCCAACTCCTTGGGCGAAAAGGGTTTGACGACATAATCGTCTGCTCCTAGTTCCAGGCCGGTAATGCGATCGGCCACGTCCCCCAAGGCAGTTAGCATGATGATGGGTACGTCCGACTCTTTGCGAAGTTCCTGGCAAACCCCATAGCCGTCCAACTTGGGCATCATCACATCCAGAACCACCAGATCGGGAACCTCACCACGAAAAGTCTCCAGGGCTTCTTCTCCATCCGCTGCCGTGACCACGTCATAGCCAATCATGGAGAGACGAGTTTCAAGAATACGACGGATGCTGGCTTCATCATCCACTACCAGTATTTTCTCTTTGTGATTTTCCAATTTTGATCAAGCTCCTTAAGCCAGATTTCAAATAATGAATTTCGCTGCTTTATCATTAATGATGTTACCCTGTTTCTTTACAATTCAATACGCTAAAATTCTTTACCTCCCTACGTTTCCAACTTTCTTAAGATTTATGGGGATCGCGTTTTCTCCCCTGCCTATGCATGCTTGAGAGTCCTTATTAAGCAGTGCCGAAACCCTCCTATCTAGCCAGCGATGCCCAAATCTCGATCGCTCTACGTTTGCAACCAATGTGGAGCGGAGTCTTCCCAATACTTTGGTAAATGTCCGGCCTGTAATAGCTGGAACTCTCTGGAAGAACAGGTCGTTACGCCTGCCACGCCGCTGGCGGTTCGGACTGGCTCGGCTGCGGTTCGATCTGGATCCCGTAAATCACCAGCAAAATCGGTTGCGTCTGGTCCCAGAGAAGCCCTCACCTTCAGCCAAATTACAGACGATCCTCAACCCCGACTCTCTTCTGGGTATACGGAACTGGATCGGGTCCTGGGTGGAGGCATTGTACCCGGTTCACTGGTGTTGATTGGCGGCGATCCGGGTATTGGCAAGTCTACCCTGTTGCTACAAATGGCAAATCAGTTGGCCAGTCGCTATTCCACCCTGTACGTTTGTGCAGAGGAGTCAGCTCAGCAGGTGAAAATGCGGGCCCAGCGTTTAGGTGTGGGGCTTCAGGCAGAAGTTGAGCCGGAAGCAGAAGCGGCAATGGTGACCAACCGTGCTCCGGCTGGCCGAAATTCAGTTGGCCAGGCTAGCCCATCCCAATCACCAGACCAAGCCAACCTGTATCTCCTGCCGGAAATTGACCTGGATACCATTCTGGCCGAACTGGATTCGTTGAAACCGCGGGTGGCGGTGATCGACAGTATCCAGGCGTTATATTTCAGTGCCCTGACGTCCGCCCCTGGTTCCGTGGCCCAGGTGCGGGAGTGTACATCGGTGTTGATGCAACTGGCCAAACGGCAGAATATTACTCTGTTTATCGTTGGGCATGTCACCAAGGAAGGGGCGATCGCCGGGCCCAAGGTGCTGGAGCATTTAGTAGACACGGTACTGTACTTCGAGGGCGATCGCTTTGCCAGTCACCGCTTGCTGCGCTCTGTCAAAAACCGCTTTGGCGCCACCAATGAGATTGGGGTGTTTGAGATGGCCGATCGCGGCTTGCAGGAGGTGCTCAATCCCTCCGAGTTGTTTCTGGGTAACCGGGATGAGTTGTCTTCCGGCAGTGCCACCATTGTTGCCTGCGAGGGCACCCGGCCGATTGTCGTGGAACTGCAAGCACTGGTCAGCGCCACTAGCTATAGTTCACCCCGGCGCTCGACCACTGGCCTGGAATATAATCGGCTGTTGCAAATCCTGGCGGTTTTAGAGAAACGGGTCGGCATTCCCCTCTCCAAGCTGGATGCCTATGTGGCCTCGGCTGGCGGGTTAAGTGTGGCGGAGCCAGCCGCCGACCTGGGAGTGGCGATCGCCATAGTGGCCAGCTTTCGCGATCGGGTGATTGACCCTTACACTATCCTGATTGGGGAAGTCAGCTTGAGTGGCCAGGTGCGTCCTGTCTCCCAACTGGAATTGCGGTTGAAGGAAGCCGCTAAACTGGGCTTCAGGCGAGCCATTGTGCCCAGAGCCCAACACCTGCCAGCGCTGGGGCTAGAGGTGATTCCAGTTGGCCGTTTGTTGGATGCAATTGTGGCGGCTCTGCCTGGCCAATCTAACCGCGCCATCGAAACCAATGGCGACACCCCCGAATAAAGCAACGTGGTGAGAGGAGCGATCGCCCATGGACAAGTTTGTCCCCGTCTGTCTGCCGGGAGCCTTATTGGCGGCCGGACTGTTGTTGGGTTCCCAGGCTGGCTGGTTAGCCCGTCCTGCTGAAGCCCAGATGAAAGGAAGTCTGACCATTCAGTTAGAGGGCTTGCAAGATCAGAAAGGAAAAATCTGCATTAATCTCTTTTCTAGCAACAAAGGCTTTCCAGACAGTCGGCAAACCGCTCTTCGGCATCAATGTCAACCGATTCAGGAAATCCCCCTGACTATTAACTTTACCAATCTGGCCGCTGGGAGTTATGTAGTAGCGGTATTCCACGATCGCAACAACGATGGCAAGCTGAATCGCAATGGCAGCGGCATTCCCACCGAGGGGGTGGGGTTCTCCAACAACCCGGTGGTCCGCACTGGCCCTCCGGCCTACGGTAAGTGTGTGTTTTTGGTAGCCGGTCCCAATACCAGCCTGAAAATTCGGATGCGCTATTCCTTCAGTGGTTAGAAATAAAGTTTGTGTGAAGTTGGAACTCCGGTTGCAACCAGGGAGTCGGTGCTCTCACAGTCGGCTGTTCAGGACTTACTGCCATTTTCACGGCTGTTTGACCCAACTCAATCACGAAAGTACTTGATTATAGCGGTTCCTGATCGGATAAGGTACGCCAGAAGCCTTGCTGGCCAAGTGTTACAGGCGTCGCCATGTACCTCACACCGGCGAAAACCGCTATGTTTGGCTTTCGGTCGGATTGAGTTTCTGTGGCTTATTGCAGTGAAAAATGCTGTAGTTGTCCGACTGCTTTGTGCTCTGCTGTATCAAACAGGTATACACCATGCCCTCAAAACCGCTGAATCTACTCGCACTGACAACCCTAGCCAGCCTGCTGATGCCAGCAATGGCGAGCGTGGCCCAGTTTCCTGGTCTGCCCCTGCGTCAGTCTGTTCAAACCCGTTCGGTTGCCCAGGCGAACTCCCCCGTGGCCGCGATGGAAGAATCGGTTCTGGCCCAAATTAATCAATACCGGGCCAAACGCAACTTGCCACCCCTGCAAATGAATGGGGCGATCAGCACACAGGCGCGCAACCACAGTCAGGCGATGGCCAGTGGTCGGGTGCCGTTTAGTCATGATGGGTTCCAACAACGAATGAAAGTGATCAGTCAGACCCTGCCCTATTCCGCTGCTGCCGAAAACATTGCCTATAATCTGCGTTACACCGATCCGGGCAAGCAAGCCGTTCAAACCTGGCTACAAAGTTCTCCCCACCGCAAAAATATCGAAGGTAACTTCAACCTGACCGGAATTGGCATTGCCCAGAATGCCAAAGGCACCTACTATTTCACCCAGATTTTCATCCGCAGCCGGTAATTTGCTCCGCCCGCAGGAAAGATAATCCAGCGATTGATAGCCGTTTGTTCGCCAGGATGCTCCTGCCTGAGTGAATTTCTCCTGCCTGGTAGATCGGTGTATCGTGAGTCAAATCGCTGTATCTTCGTATCTGGACCTGAAAGTTCAGGGTTCAGTTGCAGTTCTCTTATTGGGGCAGTTGGACACGATGGCGCTTGACTCTTTTCAAATCTGTGACCAGGATCTGTCGGACGAGCAACTGGCGGCTTATTTACAGGCAGGAGAGATCGCGGTTGATACGGAAACTATGGGCCTGCAACACACGCGCGATCGCCTGTGTCTGGTGCAAATTGCCAACCCAACCGATCAGGTAACCGTCATCCGCATTGTTCGGGGACAAACCCAGGCGCCTCGCTTGCAACAACTGCTAGAAGCGCCATCAGTTCTGAAAGTGTTCCATTTTGCCCGCTTTGATGTGGCTGCTCTGAAGCAACATTTGGCAATCGATGTGCGGCCCCTGTTCTGTACCAAGGTGGCTAGCAAACTGGCTCGTACCTACACTTCCAAGCACGGTCTTAAAGACTTGATCCTGGAGTTGGAACAGGTGGAACTGGACAAGACGGCCCAAAGCTCCGACTGGGGAAATGCGGCCAACCTTTCCCCGGAGCAACTGCGGTATGCCGCTAACGATGTGCGCCATTTGTTAAGCGCCAAGACCAAACTGCAGCAGATGTTGCAGCGGGAAGAGCGGTGGGACCTGGCCCAAGCCTGTTTTCAGTGCATTCCCACCGTTGCGATGCTGGATTTATTGCAGTTTCAAGGAATTTTTGAGCACTAG
>CAZBTL010000165.1:0-9846 GCA_964494755.1 uncultured bacterium
TATTCAGATTTTGACTGCCAGTATCCAAGAACTCCGAAACTTGGTGGCAGACTATATTCAAGGGCGATCGCAAAATTGATTGAAGCCACTTCTAGCTCCTCATCTGCGCCGGATGGTAAGCCATCTTCGGTTGCGGATGCAGTCGCCTAGAAATGCCCTGACGTTTACTACCGGGTGCAGCCATCATCTTTTATGCAAAACCCCTGATTGAATCCTGACCCTGTCAGCCATGCAGGAGTTTTGCGATCGCGGTTAGCCTAACCCTTTTTGGCGCAACTGACCTGGAATGCTTTCCAGCCTAACTGGCCGTCGGCACTGTCGGGACTGAGCAGTTCAAGTGGGTCAACGCGGGAGATCAACTGACCGGCTAGATCAACCTGTCGGGTGGATAGTAATTCAATCACGTTTGGCTGAGGGGTTTGGAAGGCTGTGCGACAGGAGGTCAGAATGCGATAGGTGCGATAGTTAAACCCTGGCGTTTCTTCGGTTAGGGGTGAGGCCACTACAATGATGGAGGCTTCGCTGGACGTGGCTTTGGAGTGGACGCAGTAATCCCGGTCTTCGAAGAGAAACGGGATGCCACAGCCACCCGGCAAGACGGCTTTGGTTGGTTGGTTCGCCCGGACGACTTGGCCGGAGCAAGCAAAGGCGACGATCGCCGCTGTGCAGAAGAGTCGAACCGATGTCATTAAGCTGTTTTTCATCATTGCGCTATGGAAAGGTTCAATAGTTTCAGCAGCATTAGAACTCACATTTGCCTTCATTCTGCCCCCTAAAAACGGAAGTGACCCACCTTATTTCAACCGGGTTGCCAATCATACTGTACGGTGCCCTCATGGGGCTTGTTCGGTCTGCAGAGTACAGACTCATGCTCCTGGCCAATGGGTAGTGCGGCCTCCGACGAGGTGGGGTGGGAGGCATCGGTCCACAGGCACAGATCCCCAATGCAGATGGTTGGACAAAGGTTAAAACAAACTTAAACTGAGGGCATTCGATTCTGTATTAACCTACTACTGAAGGTAATTAGGGTGCCTTCTGGTGGGAGAGCATTTGGCAAGGGAATCGGACCATGAAAATTTTGCTCATTTCGGGCGATCGCCAGGCCGGAGAACAACTCGCTGATTTGCTGACTGACCATCGCTATGTCGTAGAACGGGCCGATGAAAGACAGGTGGGCATCGACCTGGCTAGTCGGTATGCCTATGACCTGATCTTGGTAGACAGTTGCCTGCCCCAGTTGGACGCCATTTCGGTCAGCCGCGAGGTGCGATCGTCGTCTTGTTTGACCCCGATCCTGATTTTGACGACCGATGCATCCAACACCCATCTGATTGCGGCCCTGGATGCCGGAGCGGATGACTCAATGGTTAAGCCCTGCGATGCCTGTCAACTGCTGGCTCGGATTCGGGCGTTGTTGCGCCGCAGTGGAGTTGCGGCCAGCGCCAGCAACCTCACCTGGGGGGATTTGTGTTTGGATCCAACCTCCGCCCAGATTCGTCATAAGGGACAGGTGATCACCCTGACCCCCAGTGAATATCGGCTGCTGGAACTATTTTTACGGTATCCGCAGCGGGTTTTCAGCCGCAGCGCCATTATTGACCATCTCTGGTCGCTGGATGACTCCCCCAGCGAAAATGCCGTCACAAACCTGATTAAGGATCTGCGGCGCAAACTCAAAGCCGCTGAGGTTACTCCCAATCCGATTGAAACCGTCTATGGTCTGGGTTATCGCTTGAAAGCGCTACCAGGAGAAGCGGACAAGCCGCCAACAACGCCTCACTCTCAACCAAGGCCAGCCTCCCCTCAGGCTGATTTATCCCTGCTCGAAGCATCTCCAACTCTGGCGGTTGCCCAGGCTGCCAAACCGACTGCCAGCCGTTTTAGCCAGTTGATCCAGCGGTTTCGGGCCTCCCTGGAACGCCGTTTGGCTTTTCTGGAAGAGGCGATGGCGGAGTTGCGTCTGGGAAGGCTGACTGTGGCCAGACGACAGCAACTGCAGGCAGAAGCTCACAAGTTGGCGGGTGGTTTGGGCACGTTTGGCTACGTCAGGGGATCGGCTCTGGCCCGGGAGATCGAGCATTTGCTAATGGCTGGGCCTGCTTCCAGCCATCAGGCCAGCCGACGGCAAAGCCAGCGGCTCGATCAACTGCTGGCCGAACTGCGGTGGGAGTTGAACCAGCCGCCTCGGATTAGCGAGATGGCGGTTGAACCAGCGGCGATCGCCCAGAAACGGGTGTTGGTGCTGGATGATGACCGGTTCTTTACTGATTTGCTGGCCCAGGAAGCTCCTGTTTGGGGCCTGGAAGTTGAAGTGACACCGGAATGGTCCACTCTGCTGCATCGCCTGACCGATACCAGCCCAGTTGCCGTGTTGTTGAATCTGGACAGTCAGAACCTAAGTCGGGGCGGACTCTGGCATCTGCAACAGTTACAGGAGCAGTTTCCCATGGTGCCGATTCTGGCTCTGGCAGAACACAACAACCTGGCAGATCGGGTGCAAGTTGCCTGTGCTGGCGGTCGGGCCTATTTGCCTAAACCGATCGCAGCCCAGCAGGTTTTTCAGGCCATGGCCCAATTCCTACTAGCCTGGCGGGATGATGCGGCCAAGGTGTTGCTGGTGGATGATGACCCCTGGATGCTAGCCAACCTGACCACGCTGCTGCAACCCTGTGGGCTGGCGGTCACCAGTCTAGACAATCCCAACCAGTTTTGGGACGTGCTAACGACAACCGAACCTGATCTGCTGATTCTGGATCTGGAAATGCCAACCTTTAATGGCATTGACCTTTGTCGCGTGGTGCGACAGGACCTCCATTGGGCCGATTTGCCCCTGCTGGTGGTGACGGCCCATGCGGATGTGGACTCGATTCAACGGGCCTTTGCGGCTGGAGCCGATGACTTTATCCGGAAGCCGGTGATCGGTCCGGAATTGGTCAGTCGGGTGACCAGTCGGCTGGAACGGCGGCGCAGTCGTTCTCGTCCAGCAGGCCAGGGGCTAATCACCAGCCCCAAACCTGCAGTGGCAGTCTCTTCCTTCTGGCCCGCGGCTGCTTCTCTGTAGGCTTGTGTGGCTGTCTCACCTCAGCCAGAACCCGCTTAGAATTTGCTAAAGGGAGAAACGGTTTGGCGTTTCTGAATGGGTTTCAGTCGGTTTCGCTGGGTTTCTAATAGCCATGTCGCGATTTAACTTACTCCAATGGCTCGATCGCCATGGACAAAGAATTCCACTGCAAGTCCTGCTCAGTGTGCCCTTTTTTCTACTCACTATTGTGGCCACGGGCCTGGTGAGCTATTTTTCCTATCGCAGTGGTCAGCAGGCGGTTAAGGATCTGGCCCAGCAGGTGATGCAAGAGACCGGCGATCGCACCGATCTGTACCTGCAGCAACTGTTGCACCAGCCCCCACTGGTCAATCAACTGACGGCCGATGCCATCCAGTTGGGGCATCTGACGGGTCTGGAGTCGGCCAACGCGGACAGTTTGACCGCCTATCTGCGCCAACAGTTACAGCGCTTTCCGGCCATTAACCGGATTGCGATCGCCAACCAGCGGGACGAGTGGGTCATCGTCGGCCATTGGCCCGCTGGCCAGAACACAGGCCAGCCCATCATCCAGGAAGCCCCCCTGCCTGTTCGCCTGCCCTGGTATCGGGCCACTGTCGTCGCCAGAAAACCAATCTGGAGTCCGCTGTATGCCTTGCCTGGCTCCGCCGGACTGGCCCTTGCTGCTGGACTGCCGGTTTACAGTAGATCGGGCGATCTGAGGGGCGTGGTGACGACGGAGATTGCACTTTCGTCCATCAATCGGTTTCTGCAACAACTTAGCCTGAGCCGCAGCGGTGCAGCTTTCATCCTGGACACCTCCGGCAAACTGGTGGCCAGTTCGACTGCCGAACCATTCTTCCTGGCAGGCCCCCCGACCCAGCAGCAGCTACAGGCAAGGGGGCACAGTGCTCAACTCACCCAGGAAACGGTTCAGGGGTTGACCCAACGGTTACACTCCCTGTCCGGGCTGGCAGAACCCATGACGCTGCAACTAATGGCGGCTGGCGATCGCCAGTTTGTCCAGATCCGTCCCTTCCGCCATCCCGACGGTTTGAACTGGCTCACCGTCATTGTTCTGCCGGAGTCGGCCCTGAACCGCATGGCTGACAAAAGTTTGCGCTGGACTAGTTGGCTTGCAACGGTGACGATTTTCCTGACCCTGGCTTTAGGGGGATTGATCCTGCGCTGGTTAACCCGGCCCCTGCGGCGGCTGAATGTGGCGGCCAAGCGGGTGGCTCAGGGTGATTTTGATTTTCCCCTGGACATTGATCGCCCCGACGAAGTCGGCGAGTTGGCCAATTCATTCAATACGATGGCCCAGCGGCTGCGGGAATCCTTCGAGCGGTTACAGACCGCCTTGCAACGATCAGAGGAAAAATTCACCAAGATTTTCCAGGCCAGTCCGGATCCGATTACCATTTCCCGGTTGGCGGATGGCCGCTGGGTGGATGTGAACCAGAGCTTTTTGAACTTGACCGGATATCGCTACGAGGAAGTGGTGGGCTTTGCGCCCCAAGACCTGAACCTGCTGGTTGAGCCAACAGAACTGGAAACCGTCAGCCGTCAGTTGCGGGAGCAGGGTTCAGTGCATAATCTGGAGATGCACTGGCTGACCAAATCCGGTGAGATTAAAACCTCGTTGCTGTCCTGCGAAATTATTGGCCTGGAGGGACAGCCCTACGTCCTGACGGTGGCCAAAGATATTGGCGATCGCAAACAGGTGGAGGCGGCGCTGGCCCAGGAGCGGGCCCATTTGGCCGCCGCCCAAAAGTTGGCCCATGTTGGCAGTTGGGAACTGGAACTGGATACGCTGCACATTAGCTGGTCCGATGAAAGTTTTCGCATCTATGGCCGGCAACCAGGACAACCGCCCCCTTCGTTTACCGAACACCGGCAGCAGATCCATCCCCAGGACTATCCCCTGTGGAACCAGGCAATGCAGCGGTTAATTGTGGATAAACAGCCTGCCGATGTGGAGTTTCGCATTATCCGTCCCGATGGCAGTATCCGGCATTTGTTGGGGCGGGGCCAGCCGGTCTTTAATGCCCAGGGGCAAGTCACCCGGCTGTTTGGCACTATTCTGGACATCACCGATCGCAAGCAGTCCGAGGCCGCCCTGCGGCGCAGTGAAGAAACCAACCGGGCGCTGCTACAGGCCATTCCCGATCTGCTGATTCGCATGCATCGGGACGGCACCTATCTGGATATTCGTCCAACCCAGACCTTTCCGGTGCTGGTCTCAATTTCAGAAATGCTGGGGGCTAACGTGCGGCAAATCTTGCCGGCTGATCTGGCCCAACAACGGTTACAGGCGGCGGAAAAGGCTCTGGATACCGGTGAAATTCAGGTTTACGAATATCCCCTGCAAGTGGGCGACCAGCGCCAGTGGCGCGAGGTGCGGGTGGTGCCCCTGGGGGTGGATGATGTGCTGCTGCTGGTGCGGGATCTGACGGCCCGCAAGCAGACGGAAGAAGCCCTGCGGAAAAGTGAAGAACGGTGGCAATTGGCGATCTCTGGCAGTAATGATGGCATTTGGGACCACGACTTGGTTACCAATCAACATTTCCTGTCGCCCCGCTGTCTGGAAATTCTGGGCTATGACCAGCAGGAAATTGATACTTTCCAGAAATGGATCCGGTTGATCCATCCCGATGATCTGGGTACCGTCCAGACCACCTTGCAAAAGCATCTGGACCGACAAACGCCCTACTATGCCTGCGAATATCGGGTGCGTTGTCAAGATGGCAGCTATAAGTGGATTTTGTCCAGAGGCAAGGCGATCTGGAACGACCAGGGCCGACCGATTCGGGCTATTGGTTCGATTACCGATATCAGCGATCGGCGGGAAGTGGAACGGCTGAAGGATGAGTTTATTTCCATTGTCAGCCATGAACTGCGCACGCCCCTGACCGCGATTCGGGGTTCCCTGGGATTGCTGGAAACGGGCATCTATGCCGACAAGCCGGAAAAAACTCGCCGCATGATTGAGATTGCTCTGAACAATAGCGATCGCCTGGTGCATCTGGTGAATGACATTCTGGACCTGGAACGGCTGGAGTCCGGCAAGCTGCAGTTGGTGATGGAAGGGTGCGAAGTGGCCGAACTAATGCAACAGGCGGTGGAGGCGGTGCAGGCGATCGCGGACCTGGCGACGGTTCAGATTGTTGCTACCCCGCTTGCCGCGCGGATCTGGGCCGCCCCCGATGCCATCGTTCAAACCCTGACCAACCTGCTCAGTAACGCCATTAAGTTCTCGCCCACCGGCAGCACTGTCTGGCTTAGTGCGGAGGTGGTGGATCCGCGCAAAGTAGACCCGCTTCAGGGACAACAGGAACCGGTCAAGGTCAGTACGATTCGAGAAATGGGCCGAACGGTGATGACCGCTGTTTCGGCAACCCTCTCTTCTACTATCCGGCTGCGCCATCCCCCAGCGGTGATTCGGTTCAAGGTGCAGGATCAGGGCCGGGGCATCCCCGCTGACAAGCTGAACACCATTTTCGGTCGCTTTCAACAGGTGGATGTTTCTGACTCTCGCCAAAAAGGTGGTTCGGGATTGGGCTTAGCTATTTGTCAAAGTATTGTGCAGCAGCATGGCGGTCGCATCTGGGCTGAAAGTGTTCTGGGTCAGGGCAGTACTTTTTATTTCACCGTACCAACCTCGAGGAACCCAGCATGAACCGATGCATCCTGATTGTGGATGACGAGCCGGATATCCGGGATGTGGTCCAGATGGCGTTGGAGGACTATGCTGGCTGTCAGGCGATCGCTGCTGCCTCCGGTGAAGAGGGCCTGAGCAAAGCCAAAATCCATCCCCTGCCGGACGCCATTCTGCTGGATGTTTCCATGCCCGACATGGATGGCTTTCGCTTCTTTGAAATCCTCAAAGCGGATCCCGATATTCAAGCGATTCCAGTGATTTTGTTAACTGCCAAAGTCCTGCCCAGCGATCGCCGCCGCTTTGCAGCGATGGGAGTCGCCGGTGTGATTACCAAACCGTTTAATCCCGTGACCATCTGGAACCAGATTGCGGAAATTTTAGGCTGGACTGGCTAGAGAGAGGGAGTGGGCTTCCGCCGTGAGCGCGGTTCGGCTGAGCTCACCGTCGAAGCCTCAGCCGAACGGGAATGGGGAGTAGGGAGTGGGGTGCCAGGTGTCAGGTTTCAGAAGGGCGCAGGACTAAACTCCCAAAACCCAAAACGCAAAACCTACCCCTTGCTTACCCTTATAAGTTCCTTATCTTTCTGCTTTACGCTCTAAGGACAATTTAGCTGTCCGATTTTGCCGGTTTCCCGCTGGCGATCGGGTTTTCAACTACACCCCTTAAATCGTCTCTTGAAATCCCCAGTTGACGAAGGAGTTCTAGCAAAATGCCTCTTGCAAATCGTTGTTTGGCCGAGTTTTTTGGCACGTTCTGGCTGGTCCTGGGGGGATGCGGCAGTGCGGTTCTGGCCGCTGCCTTTACAGCCGGTGCTACCATTGGCCCGGATGTCAAATTTCCCCTGGGAATTGGTCTGGTAGGTGTTGCTCTGGCTTTTGGTTTATCTGTGGTCACGATGGCCTACGCCGTCGGTCATATTTCGGGCGGACACTTTAACCCAGCGGTGTCCATTGGCCTCTGGGCAGGTAAGCGCTTTCCGGCGGATGAACTGGCTCCCTATATCATTGCCCAGGTTTTGGGCGCCATTTTGGCGGGGGGTGTGATTTATCTGACGGTGTTGGGCAATCCGGACTTTCTGCTGTCTGGCAGTAACCCGCTGGCCACTAACGGTTATGGAGACCACTCACCCGGTGGGTATAGCCTTTGGTCCTGCTTTGTCACCGAGATTGTGATGACCTACATGTTCCTGCTAGTCATCCTGGGGGTGACCGATCGGCGAGCTTCTAACTGGTTTGCGCCGCTGGCGATTGGTCTGGCCTTGACCCTGGTGCATCTGATCAGTATCCCGGTAACCAACACATCGGTGAACCCGGCCCGTAGTCTGGGGCCAGCGCTCTATGTGGGCGGAGCTGCTCTGGGTCAGATCTGGTTGTTTATTCTGACCCCGATCGCGGGGGCTTTGTTGGCTGGTTGGACCTATTACTCGGTGTTTGGTGACAAACCCTGGCTCACTGCCTCTGGACGGGTTCAAGACTAGGGTTCGATTGGACTTTCCGAATATTTTCAGGCTCATGGTTATCCCTTCACTACAGCCCACTGGGTGACGGGTGCCATTGCTTTCCAGCCCAGGAATTTACCGACGGGTTCTGCTCGCTGAATTGCGATGCGGATCAAATCGCCTCCCAGCTTTCCTTGCCACTGAAATAGTATGTGTTCACTCTCGACGGTGACCGCATTGGCAACCAGGCGACCGCCAGGACGCAGCGATCGCCAACAGAGTTCCAATAAATTGGGTGTAGTCAGTCCACCTCCAATAAAAATGGCATCCGGTTCTGGTAGGTCTTGGAGCGTACCTGGGGCTTCGCCAGCCACAATTTTGAGGTGGGGAACGCCTAAAGCCATTGCATTATCGGCAATATATTGCAAGCGAGTGGGGTTTTGTTCAATGGCGATCGCGCGACACCGGCGATCGCTGCGCATCCATTCAATGGCGATCGAACCACAGCCTGCCCCCACATCCCACAGCAGTTGTCCGGGTAAGGGTGCAAGGGTAGAAAGGGTGACAGCACGGACTTCTCGCTTGGTGAGTTGTCCGTCATGGTGGTAGGCGGCGTCGGGAAGTCCGGCGGTGTGGGGGGAAAGGGGTGAGGGGGTGGATAGAGGTGAGGGGGTGGATAGAGGTGACAACTGGGCGTGAATGGCAATGGTGTTGAGATCGGCAAGATCGGTGATCGTCCAGGTGGAGGCAGTGCCTGTGATGATCCGTTCGTGAGGACCACCCATGCGTTCGAGAACGGTCATTTGACTGTCGCCATACCCCTGTTGGGTCAAAAGTTGAGCGACCGTTGCTGGAGTGGTTCTGTCAGCACTGAGGAGCAAGATTCTGGCGTTGGGGTAAAGTACGGCGTTTAAGAGAGCCGAATCGCGTCCGCAGAGGCTGAGGGTTTCAATATCCGGGAGTGACCAACCCAGACGGGCGCAGGCGAGGCTAAAGGCGGAGACAGCAGGAACGATCGTCATTTCTGCAATGGGAATATGTCGAATCAGCGTTACGCCAATGCCGTAACACATCGGATCACCGCTAGCCAGTACACAGACCGACTGCCCCCGACGCTGAATGATTTGTTGCACCGAATCTGCGATCGGAGAAGTCCAGAGCTGTTTTTCCCGCTTATCGTCTGAGGGTAACATGGCAAGATGGCGTTCTCCACCGACGATCGTAGTTGCCTGGGCTAAGAGCGATCGCCCCGCCAGGCTAACTCCCGCCAGTCCATCTTCACCAATCCCTACAATCGATAGCCACTTTTGCACTGGATCACTCCTTATAAACCTCGTCTAGTTTGAAACCCGGAGTTTCCCACCCTGCGGGAAGCAATCTACGCCCTTTGGGAGAGACGCTGGGGGTGAGGGCTAGAACTACAGTTCTCAACATGGACTTGGTTTATAGTGGTTCCTGATTGTACGAGTTGCAACAGAAGCCTTGCTGGACAAGCGTTACAGGTATTGTCATACACCTCACACCAGTGAAAACTGCTATATTTATATCGCAGTAAGCTGTCAAGCATCTGAATTGCATATAGGCTTTCCTGAAGCCCTTGCTGTTAAATCTTTACAGCGTTTGTGCCAGCGCAGCTTAAATGATTAACAGCTTAAAGCCTATTACAGTAAAGATTTCAGTCAAAAGCCAGGTTTTCTACTGGCTGGT
>CAZBTL010000166.1:0-9729 GCA_964494755.1 uncultured bacterium
TATGGGACGCATTTAGCAAAATATCTCGATTTAATTCTGTGACAATACAGCCATCATAGAGTTCCTGAATGACCTGTTTAATCTGATTTTCAGCAAATTTCGCCTTTTCACCAAAACAACACAGACTTCATTGATGACCTGACTACTGATATTGATATCCTCAGCACTGGTTAATCCAATCGCGATAGGCCGCTTTCTCTGATCAGTATGATTAGGATCATCGGGTTCCAGACGATACAGTCAAATATTAGAGTCAATAAAACAAGAAGGCTCACTCATAACGACCGATCGTGCATTTCATCCCGAGTAATGGTCCGAATTCCCGTAACTGGAACTGGATTGATCGCGAGTTGGGCGAGAATTCCAGTCTCGGAGATTTTCTTTTTGGATGGTTGAGTAACCTGGACGGTTACAGTGTTGCAATCGGCAATGACTTGTTTGTATTCTTCGGGTATCAAAATGGATCCATTCTCCACCCTGGCCTGAAGCTCTACCGCAATCATCTTTTTGCCTCCATCTGATTCATCCATTCTAAGTCCAGGAATCGGAAGGGGAAAGGGCGATCACCTCGTCGCTATAATGACCATAGCAGTGACCCGTCCGGGGGGGATTCACCCATGCCCCAAACTCCTACGCCAACGCCCACCCAGCCGCCAGTGGTCTTTACCCTGGAAGAATATCTGGCCTACAACGATGGCACCGATACTCGCTACGAGTTGGTGAACGGAGAACTGGTGGAAATGCCCTCAGAAAGTGATTTGAATAACCTGATTGCTATCTTTTTAATCGCCCAGTTTCTCCAATTTGTACCGGTTGCCTATTTACGCCGGGGTACTGAAATTACTGTCAGCGGCTATCGGTCAACTGCCCGGATTCCCGATTTGATGATTCTGACGGAGGAGTCGGCTGCCGCTTTAAGGGGAGCAAGCCGCAGTATTCTACTGCCCGACATGCCACCGCCAGCCCTGGTAGTCGAGGTGGTGTCGCCAGGACTGGAGAATGAACAACGAGATTATCGCTATAAACGCTCCGAGTATGCTGCCCGCAGGATTCCAGAGTATTGGATCGTCGATCCAGAGGCCCAGCAGGTGGTGGTGCTGACCTGGGTGGCGGGGTTGTATGAAGAGGCAGTGTTTCAGGGGGATGAGCCCATTGTTTCAAATCTGTTTCCAGAGCTAAAACTCACGGCAGCCCAGGTCTTGCAAGCAAGGATGGCTTAATCGAACAGCGGTTCAGTAGATGAGATGATTTTTGGGAAAAATACGGAACAAGGCTGCAAGTTTACTGAATTTTCATACAAATCCAAGCCTGATGTGGGTGGCGTGTTTGCGGGTGGCCTGCCATGGCGGTGTTCTGTGGTTTTTAGCTCCGGTGAGCCGCTCAATGAGTATTCTGTAAGCCTGACTGACTGAAGCTTTTGTCACCTGTCGCGATCGCGATACTCTAGCAATTATTTCAATTCTGTTTAGGTACAGCTAATTAAACTAAATCTAACTCAGACTGCTCCCCCTTTCCCCCCTTAATAAGGGGGTCAAAGGGGAGATCTGCACGAGTGTAGCTTGTGTAGGATGGGCAAAGCTTGCGTGCCCATCCTACGCAGATACTAGCGATTATTTCTGTTCTGCCATGCCAATTCCCATCCGTCGTTTCCTGTCCCGGTTCAGGGTCATCTCGTTCCTGATTGGGCTGGCCCTTTGTTTGGGGTTACAGCAACCCCTGGGTCAGAGCGCGCCACCGCCATCCCCGCTCCAACAGGTGCAGCAAGGTGTCGATCGCTACCAGTCGGGGGACTATGTTGCCGCCATTGCCCTCTGGAAAACCGCCCTAGCCGCCTATCAGCAAGCCGGAGACCGGGCCAATGCGGCGATCGTGCTGGAAAATCTGGCCCGGGCCTATCAACATCTGGGTCAAACAACTGCAGAGTTAGACACTTGGAATCAACTGATCCGTCTGCAACGACCGCAGAACAACCCGGCCCAAATGGCTCGCCTGCTGGTGGAACAGGCCCAGGCCCTGAGTCGGAGTGGTCAGGTTAGAAAGGCGATCGCTCTTCTGTGCCATGCCAGTCACGAGAGTCCCTGTAACCCGGAAAGTGCCTTAAAGCTGGCCGAAATGGCCCGGGATGAAACGATTCAAATTGCCGCTTTGGGCAGTTTGGGCGATGCCTATCGGCTGGTGGGGGAATATCAACCGGCCATTGCTTACCTGGAAGCGGGCCTACAACGGGCTCAAGCACTCAACCATAGAGCCTATCAGGTTACGACCCTGCAAGCGCTGGGCACGGTTTATAATCGTCGAGCCCAACTGAATCATTTACGGGCCCATGCAGCGGAGCGGCGGGGTGACTCATTGGCCGCTGAGAAGTTGCGGCAGCGCCAACAAGCAGATGAAACCAAAGCATTGCAGTACTTTGGCCAGAGTTTGCAACTGGCTCAACAGATGGGGAACCCAGCCGCCCAATTGCGATCGCTGCTGACTGCCATTCCCCTGAAAGCTTCAACTAGTTCTGTCCCAATCGACGACCTGCAACAGGCAGCTCAATTATTGGCTCAACTGCCCCATAGTCGTGAGCGGGTGTATGCCACGATCGATCTGGCTCGCCTGTACTCCCAGGATCCTCAGGCAGAACTAACCCGGTTTCGCTGTGTCACCACTCCATCAATGCTCACTCCCCAGGTGGAAGCCCTCTTGCGACAGGCCGTTAGCATCGCCCGCACCATTCAGGACCCACGAGCCGAGTCCTTTGCCCTGGGCGAACTGGGCCATCTGTATGAATGTCAGCAGCAGTATGCAACAGCGCTCTCCATTACTCACCAGGCTCAACTGGCAGCTCAATTGGAATCTGACAGCCGCTATCTGTGGGAGTGGCAAACCGGTCGGATTTTAGCTGCGCAGGGTAAAACCACTGACGCCATCAGCGCCTACGATCAGGCGATCGCCACCCTGGAACCGATTCGCAGCGACCTGCTGACCAACAACCGGGATCTGCAACTCGACTTTCGGGATGCGATTGAGCCGATTTATCGAGAAGCGATTGCCCTGCAGTTACGGGCAGATGAGGAAAACCTGGTCAACGCGGCAGAGACAACCCCATCTAGTTTGAAAAACCTGAAGTCCCAACCAGCCAAACGTCCAAATCTGGCGGCGGCCCTCAAGACCGTTGATTCCCTGCGCCTGGCCGAGTTGCAAAACTATTTCGGCAATGATTGTGTCATTGCCACAGTCGCCCCCACCTCTGATCGGGGTCAGCAGGCGATGGCCAATAGCGCCGTCCTTAACACCATCATTCTGGGCGATCGCACCGTGGTGGTGGCCCAGTTCCCGGATGGCCATCAGCAACGGCATACCCTGGCAGTGGATCAGGCCACTCTGCAACAAGAGGCCAATCTATATCGAATTGAGTTGGAGAAACGATATCCTCCTCGCTACCAACCTAAACGGTCGCAGACCCTCTATGATTGGTTGATCCGGCCCTTTGCCACCGATCTGAAACAGTCAGGGGTGAAAACCCTGGTGTTTGTCCAGGATGGCATTTTTCGCACCATCCCCATGGCTGCCTTGCATGATGGGCAGCAATTCCTGGTGCAGCAGTATGCCGTTGTCACCACTCCCAGCCTGGGGCTGACCGATCTCCGTCCTCCCAATCGGCAGACGTGGCGATCGCTGGCCATGGGCATGAGCCAGGAAGCTGTGGTGGATGGCAAATCGTTTATTCCTCTGGCCAATGTGCCAAACGAACTGGAAGCAGTACGGAAGAGCCTGCCTGAGAGTCAGGTATTGCTGAATCAGGACTTCACCCGCGATCGGCTTGAGCAGGAACTACGCCAAACCCCGTTTCCTATCCTGCACATGGCCACCCACGGCCAGTTTGGCACCGATCCAGCCGATACTTTTTTGCTGCTGGGCGATCAGAAAAAGCTGACGATTACCGAACTGGAAGACCTGATCCGCCGCTACGCTCGAGGCCGAGAGCCGATAGACCTGTTAACCTTGACGGCTTGCCAGACAGCTGTAGGGGATGACCGGGCCGCCCTGGGCTTGGCGGGTGTGGCGCTACAGGCGGGGGTTAAAAGCGCCTTGGCTTCCCTCTGGTCGATTGATGATGTGGCTACAGCTCAATTTGCCACCACCTTCTATGACATCTGGCGACATACAAGCGGGAGCAAGGCAGAAGCGGTGCAAAAGGCACAACAGGCGTTGATTGCCTCCCAACAGTTCAACCACCCCTATTACTGGGCGCCCTTTGTACTGGTGGGTAATTGGTTGTAGTCTGATCCTTAGCGGACTCCCGCGCCCTCTCGCCGACCGACTAATCCTCGCCAGGGTGGTTGATAGGGTTGAACCACTGAAGTCGGCTGGGATGAATTCAGCATTGGCGATTTGCCCTCAGCGGACGGTTGGTAAATCAATTCAGCGGTTTTGAGTGTCAGCCAGCACATCGACAACAGACTCAAAACCACCAGCAGGTTGATGGTGCCTAAGCATTCCTCCCTGCTCCGCCAATGCAAATACCTGAACCATCCAGTTTGCATAATCTTGGTGATAAAACAAGAACAGATCGTGGTTAACGGGTGTTTCTAAAACCCAATTTGTTCGTGTTTTAACCATATCGGGACAGCTAAGAAGAACCTATGTTTTTATCCGTGAACCTACCTTGCGGGAAAGTGCAAATTTGATATTCAAAATTCAAGGTTGATCGTGTTGCCCAATCATTGCACCAATTTGCTTGAGGTAATCGCTCCACTCCTTCAGGCTTTGGGCTTCTGCTTGGGCTAAAGAATTGAGCAAATCCGCCACAACTGATGGATATCGGCGGCTGCGATCGCCCTTGATTGCTTCCGCCAAGGCGTCGTACCAGAGGCCATTCTCTGAATAGAGATCTATGCGCTGTTGGGGAGTGCGGCTAGCTGCTAACTGGGTCGGCAACCCCAGTGGTGGCTCTACCACATTGATAGTTGCCTCGATGATTACGCTTTCCGAGGGGGAGTTGGGATTACAAATCATCACCACTTGCCAGCGATAAGTTTGTCCCGCCCTTAAGTCAGGTTGGTCGGGCGGGAGAGAAAACTGCATCAGGCCAGGCTGGCTGGGCAGATTAGCCTGGTAGAGGGGTTGCCCCTCCACATCTAACAACCAGAACTCTAGCGGATAGGACTCTTGATCCGGCACATACCAGACAAACATCGGTCGTTTGGAGACACTCTGTCCCACATGGCTGACCGGCGCCAGAGCCATCAATTGGCCACTCACCTTGGCATTACAACTACCGCTACGGGTAATTCGCGGCAGTGTATCCTTGGGGGCTGAAGGCTTGGCAGGAGGGACATACTTGGCCAGGGCAAAAGGAGCCATCCAGAGCGATAGGCCGAACATTAGACCGACCAGAATTGTAGAAGTACAGCTTTGAATAGGTCTCGCCCCAAAAACTGTCATTATGCCACCTCCTGCAAAGTTGGACTGGATTAGGTAATTTGTAATTTTTTACCTCTACGATAGGCGACTATCCGCAAAAACACCAAGGTTTTGTCGGCAAGTCTGGTTGCGGAAAGGTACAACCAGCTAGCATTACCAGTTCAACCAGATTTTTTTGACAGGCCAGGAGAATTCACACACTGTCCCTTTAGGAGAATTAGCATAGCGTCGAAAGGTGCCGCCCAGTTGTCTGGCTAGATTGTTCGCCAGTTGGGTTCCCATACCGGTTTTAGTTTCATCCACGAGGAAGTCGGAGTCTGCCTGAATACTCACACCATTGTCGCTAACTCGAATCACCTGTTGATTTCCCTCCTGGGTGCAGGTAACTGTCAAACGAGTGGCCCCCGCTGCATGCTTGCCCACATTGCACAGCGCTTCTTCCAGAAACCGGCAGAGTCCCCGTTTATGTTCCAATCGCAACTGTTGCGTATTCAGGGGATCAAACTGAACGATCTTGAATTGGATGGATTTGAAATGGGGCAAATCCCGTTCCAGGGTGCTGCAATAGACCTTATACAGCACCTCATGCAAGGGAGCCTGGAGAGCAAACTCAATTTCGCCGCCAATGCGCAAGTTCCCTAATTCATCAAACACCTTACGTTGGGCCGAGCCAAAAATGGCATCGATCTCCTGTCGCATCCGTTGGAGTTCTGGCAACAGGGGGGATGGCGTGTCCTGAGCCTGTTCCCTTCTTAACATTTCCCCTAAAATTTGCAGCGGTTGGCTGTGGATGGCATCAAAAATTTGTTGAATCGCGAACTGGCGTTCTTCCAGTCGCAATCGCAGTTCCTGATCATGGCGATAAAACAGGGCTGCTGTCAGACCTGCCCCATTTAGAACCAGGACCAGCAGGGTTGGCGCAACTGGTACCCACCATCCCAGCAGCAACAGGCCATAGCAAATGCCGATTAAGCTGATACTAGCAATTCCCAGGGCTAATAAAATTTTCCAGGGGGACTGGAGAAACCGACCCAGACTGATGCCCAATAGCCCCCAGCCAATAATCCAGAGATATTCCCACCCATCTGCCCAGGTTTTCAGCAGGGGGCGGCCATCCAGGACAGTACTGACGATCTGACTAATGGCATGGGCCTGGATTTCGATACCATGAATCCGACCGGGATTCATGCCAGCGATCGCCCCTGAACTGGCTAGATCCTTGGCACTGAAGGAGGTCACCCCAATCAGCACAATGCGATCGCGAAGCCAATTTGGATTAAACTGCCCCTTCTGGATTTGCTCCAGGGTAAGCACCCGAAAGGGGGTGGGACCGCTGCGGACATTCAGTAAGATCTGGTTACCGCCAGCATCGGCCTGTACATATCCCCCCGTATTGGGTTGAAACCGGGTCAACTCCACTGAGCCAAAACGCATGGCCTCCGGATCCCGCACCCCATTGTCAATTCCAATTCCTTGCCGGGCCAAATAGGCTTCCACCAACCGGATAGTGAAAGAAAAGCGATACTCCCCATGGGGGTTATGAGTTCCCAGCAAACTGCGCCGCTGATAGCCATCGGCATCCAGCACACTATCAGCAAAGCCCACCTGCTCTGCTGGCAGGGCTGGCGGCGCAGACACCGTAAAGCCATGGCGATCCGGACGCGCAATCTCAGCCCCAATCACGTTCCTACTCTTCTGAAACACCGACTTTAGTGCTACATGCCCCGGTTCCACTGGCAAGTCACGCACAATATCCAAACCAATCACCGTTGGTTGCGCCGCTTGCAAGCGCCGAATCAAATCGGCCAGTACGCCATCTGGAATGGGATAAGCTTGGGTGCGTTGAATATCCCCTTCCGTAATCCCAACAATCACAATTCGTTCATCCTGGGGTTCAGCCGGACGTAGTCTCAAAAAGCGATCCAGCGTCGCCAACTCCAAAAACTGCAATCCACCAGTTATGCGAACCAGCACAACGCCGGCAATCACCACTAGACCTGGTAAGGCACCTCGCCGCCAAGTATCCAGCTCAGTGTTAATTTGTTGGATGGGCAACCGTTTCACAGCAGGAATTGAATCAAACTCACTCAAAAAGGACTTAACTTAGTAGAGAGGAGGCAACCGTCAGTGGGCGGCCGTGAGCCGTTAGCCCTTTACTCTTTACTTCCCCAGCCTCCCCATCTTCTTCCGCCCATCAATCCAACACTCCTAATTCCCTGGCCCGCATTTCTGTCTGGATCCGAATATTCTTATCCTTCTTCTCGGCTTCATCCAGATAAACCTCCAGGACATCCCGAATCTTAGACCAATAATATTGGACCGTTCGCTCTGAAACACTCATTCGTCGGGCGATCGCGGTGTCCTGTAAGCCCTCTTTAAACGCTAGTTGCAAGACTTCAAACCATTCAGGTTTGAGTTGCAGGCCATTACGAATTTCCTTTGGTGTATAGGTTCGACCCTTTAACGCCCAATCCACCATAGTCAAGAGTTCTTTCATGGGCTGACTCTTATCGGCGATGGCAAATCCTCCCATGTGGTTGTCAATCGCAGGTTTCAGCCAAACCAGAGTCCGCACATGGGCACTTTGAACCACAATGTTCACAGTGGGATAGCGGTCCATCAGCATTTTCAGTAGCTGGATGCCAGCGTTAACCTGGGCCGTATCTCCCACCATCGCCGGCATCACCAGATCGGCGATGACCAACGAAGGTTGGGCCTGTTCCACCTGCTGCAGGGCTTCCTGTAAGTTACGAGCTGTAATCAGTTCAGCCTCTGGATAGGCCTGTTGCAGGGCACTCAACGTTCCTCCTAAAATTGCGTCGTGATCATCCACGATCAGGAAAGTTTGCTTGGCTGGCTGAGCCAGCGATTGGTGCATTGTCTCCTCCTTTGTAAAACGAGCAAAAACCCACAACGATTAGAGACTGGTTCTAGCCATTATCGATTCGGTTAACAACCTGGATGTCTGCTTCCCATCGTAGGGGAAGACCCTGACTCAGCCATTGCACTTGATCGCTAAACTCGCTTTCGCATTTTGGCAATCACTCTTGCGGGAAGGTGCAAACTCGAAGGGGTGGTTACCAACGAGCAAAGTTTGAAAGCGGCTCATGTTTAAAACGTGTGCAGAAGTAGATCAGTGGAGTTGATATGGAGTTTCCCATCACCAATTTACTGGATCGAGCCAACTGTACTCAATGGATCCTTCTCACCCGAGCGGATTTGGCTGTAAAAAGTGTGGGGCAGGGGTAGAACAGACGCAAAAATTCAGAACGACCCGTCGTAGCCATCCGACGAGAGTGTTCTGATTTTTGTGTAAGCGAGGATTGAGTCAGAAATTGAAGCTTCCTGGAAATAGGATAGCAAAATGAGCCAATGCGGCCTTCCAATGGGGATAGACTGCCTCAATGGCTTGAGGAAAACCGGTGAGGCTATCGACACAAGCAATCAGAATGTCCTGAAGACCCCGATTTTTCAGCTCGGTCAGGATCTTCAGTCAGAATTTCGCCTCTTCTGCTTCGGCCTCCCCAATCCGGATGCGTAAGAGTTCTTTATTGCCCGCTGGGGTAATGGCTAAGACCAAATAGACGGCCCTTTTGCTGACTGGCCCCGAAACCTTGATGTTGAGGTAGAGGGCATCGAGAGAGACAACCGGCTACACCGACGCTAGGGGGCGGGACTGCCAGGCCTTGACCTCTGCCAAGACCGCATCAGTAACCTCGCTGATGAGCGAGGCGGAGACCTTGGCTCCATATAGTTACAGTCTTTTTAGAGTAGCCGTTGCGACGATTGAGACGGGTGGGGGGCTCAACCTCATCGCCTTCCCCTGCAGTTGGCTCTGACTGTAGGTGGTAGGCTTCGGCCGTGAGATCAGCCGAACAGTCAGTTCACCGGCCAAGGCCCGCTCCACTAACCCTTGGGGGAGTTGTTGAATGATGCCAGATTCTGCCAAGAGATCGGCTGGTTCCCGATAGTTCTTCAGTAGCTCATCGACCAGTTCATCGGCGATGGTAACTTCTCTTTTACGTCTGGCCATAAGGCGGTCTCCTTGTCAGTTGTTGGGATTGTAGACCGCTTACACAAAATTCTGATCAGTCTCCAGTCTGAGACGTCGCCATACAATTGCGCTTTTCCGCAACGAATCCTTCACTCAGGCACCAATGGCTCCTGCATTTAGATCCAGTGACTTCCAATATCCGGTTGCTTACGCTGGAAAGCAAAGGTTGGTTATATCGCCTGAATCCTAGAAGGCTTGAACCTCAAAGGTAAGCATCCACCTCGTGGAAAACAACAAATAGATTGGGCCAACCCAATGACCGG
>CAZBTL010000167.1:0-9616 GCA_964494755.1 uncultured bacterium
TACTTCAGTGGACTTGCCTCTATTAGCCCGAACTTTTAGTTCAGGGCGGGGTAAGCCTATCGTCAGAAATGCTGGAAATACGTCTGCTTGAGAATGGTGCAAGATCTGAGATAAAGGATCCGAGCTAATTTATAGGCGGTGGCAGTCATCGCTTTGGGTTAGCAAATCCAAATTTATAATTGCTGCCATGACAGCCTCTGGCTTGAGTCCTGTGCCGCAATCGAGTGACAATTGGGAAGGTATATGTGGCGATTCAACCATGGCAAGCATTAACGATCACTACCTCAAACTGAAAGCGGGGTATCTGTTCCCGGAAATTGCACGGCGAGTCAATGCTTTTGCCGAGGCTAATCCAGACGCGAAAATTATCCGGTTAGGTATTGGGGATGTTACCGAACCGCTGCCGGCAGCCTGCCGCACGGCAATGATTAAAGCGGTCGAAGAAATGGGCGATCGGGCCACCTTTAAGGGCTACGGTCCCGAACAGGGCTATGAGTGGCTGCGACAAAAGATTGCCCGGCACGACTTTCAGGCCCGGGGCTGCGAGGTAGATGCCTCGGAAATCTTCATTTCGGATGGGTCTAAGTGCGACACCGGCAATATCCTGGACATCTTTGGCGACGATAACGTCATCGCTGTAACGGATCCGGTCTATCCAGTCTATGTAGACACCAACGTCATGGCAGGTCATACTGGCCCGGCCAACGATCAGGGCGAGTATGAGGGGTTAGTCTACCTACCCATCACCGCCGAGAACAACTTCACCGCCACCCTACCTACCCAGAAGGTGGATTTGATCTACCTCTGCTTCCCCAACAATCCCACTGGGGCCACTGCTACCAAGGAGCACCTGCAAGCCTGGGTGGACTATGCCCGCGCCAACGGCTCGATCATTTTCTTTGATGCGGCCTATGAGGCTTTCATTACCGATCCCAGCCTGCCCCACTCTATTTACGAAATTGAGGGCGCCAGAGAGTGTGCGATCGAGTTTCGCTCCTTCTCCAAAAATGCCGGATTTACAGGAACCCGCTGCGCTTTGACGGTGGTGCCCAAAACCCTAACAGCTACGGCTTCCGATGGTTCGGCTGTGGAACTGTGGAAGTTATGGAACCGTCGCCAATCCACCAAGTTCAATGGGGTGTCTTACATTGTCCAACGGGGTGCTGAAGCGGTTTACTCGGAAGCGGGCCAGGCACAAATCACTGAGTTGGTCAACTTCTATATGGAAAACGCCCGGATTATCCGGGAACAACTGACCGCAGCCGGACTGGCGGTGTATGGCGGCATTAATGCTCCCTACGTCTGGGTCCAGACACCTAGCGGCCTCTCTAGTTGGGACTTCTTTGATAAGCTGTTGCAAACCTGCAATGTGGTGGGCACTCCTGGTTCTGGCTTTGGCGCGGCTGGAGAGGGCTACTTCCGCATTTCCGCCTTTAACAGTCGCAGCAATGTGGAAGAAGCCATGAGCCGAATTACGGCAACGTTCAAAGCATAACAGCCCTTAACCATTGGCTGGGGTCAGGCAGCTACGGCCCCAGCTAGTTATCAGCAGCGATGATCTAATCGCCCCACTCCTGCCCTAGAGCATTAGACGTTCCAGTGCATGGGTGTCGGGGATGATCAGAATATCGCGATCGCGCAGGATCAGCTCTTTCTTTTCCAACTTGCTCAACACCCGGGTCACCGTTTCCCGCGCCAACCCACTCAGGCTACTCAGTTCCCGATGCGGCAAATTGGGAATTTCAATTCCCTTCGGCGTCCTCTTACCCTGACCATCCGCCAAAAACAACAGGATATCCGCCACCCGCGAGGTACTGTCCGATTCCCGCAGGCGTAGGCGACGGTTGACCTGGCGTAAGCGGCGGGCCATCAACTGAGCTAACCGAATGCCCGATTTTGGCTCTGTATGCAACAGATGGACAAAGTCCTGGGCGGGCATATTGCCAATCACCGTCGGCGCCAGGGTAATCACATCGGTTGAGCGGGGCACCTCATCCAGGGGGGCCATCTCGCCAAATAACTCACCCTTGCCCAAAATATTGAGGGTCACTTCCTTGCCGTCCAGGTTGTAGGTGCGGATCTTGACCCATCCATTGAGAATGAAATAGACCGAACTCCCCCAGTCATTTTCGAGCAAGATCACCTGATTAGCAGGATGATTTCGCACCACAACATGGGCAGTTGCTTTATCAACTGCGCCTTCCGGCAAGCCCTGAAAAAAAGGTGCATCCCGAATGGTGAGACTGGCGTTGGTATCTCTAGGGTTAAATCGCTCGTCCATGAGGTTGATGCATGAGGAGTTTTCCGGCGCAACATCTTTCAACTCAGAGTTAATCATACGTCAACCGCTTAGCGTTGGCTGACTTTCCCACCATTTTTAACCGGGAAACTTGCCCCTGTCAGAAATCCTGCCCCTCCAGGAGTTGCCTATCAACTCTTGGAGCACAAGCAACACCCCTAGCGAAATTGATTGATCGCGTTGATTTTTTGACCTGGTATTAAGCGTTCTAGTTGGGACAATTCACCCGTTACTCGTGAAAATGCCGCCACCAGAATATCGATCCATTACAGAGTGGGCCGCCAGCAGAAAGATGATCCCTTTTGGGAGTTCTGGCATACACTTTGGGCAGTCTACTATCGACATCTACCCCCTCTCTATTTGATCCCTAGCTGGTGAAAAGCCATCTTGTTGTATCCAATGGAATCTAGTTCGAGATAGGCAATCACCCGCCCCAGGAGACACTCAAATTGACGGTCGTTTCATTGGGCTTAAGCCATACTGGAAGAACCCATCCTCCTGATTGTTCTACCGCATATTGAAGGTTGCATTGTGACTGTGCAAAAGGATCAAATCCAATCATTGATAACGGATATTGACAGCGTTCTCCAAAAGACCAATGCTCGCCTGTGGGGTCTGTCTGGAGAAGTCACGTCACAACGCCAGGTTCTGGAACGGATCCGCAACTTTCTGGTTGAGCTCCAGAAACAACTTCTGGTGCAGGATAAGGTCGGGGCACCCCATCGGTCTGCTTACTCCTCTTCCGTTTCCCCCTCTTTAGATCCCATGACACAAGCGTCCTCACCAATTCCACCCACCTATCCTAGTGTGGGCTATGCCGACTTTTCTGTGGAGATGGAAGCCCACCAGGTTTTGCAGGCCGTGGTGCGGGAAATGGGTTATTTGCGGGCTAGCCTGTTACAGCCTCTACAAACGGAACTGGAACTCTTACGGCGACAGCGGGATGAATTGCTGCAAGAGATCCGACAACTGGAAACCCAGCGAACCCAGTCCCTATCAACGTTGGCGACTCCTGCTTCGCAACAGCAAATGGTAGCTGAATTTACCCAATCGCTCTTAGCCCGACTACAGGAAACGTTGCCGCAGCATCTGACGCAGATGATCCGAGCGATCGCCATCCAGTCCCCTACTGAAGCAATCACCCACCAGGGAACTGTGCCCTATTCAGCCCAATCAGTGGAACACCTGCAGTTGTTTCAAACCCGTCTAGATCAGGCATTAATCAGTCTAGACACCACGCTGAATGTGGTGTTTACCTCTTTGCAACATCAAATCAATGCCTATCAGGACTCCCTGACCCGTGGCCTGGAAAAAATGCACCACCTGGGTCGGCAAGGAGAATTGCAATTCACCCAGTTAATGGAGCAGCAGACTCAAACAAGCGACCAGGAAACCAGCGCCAATCTCCAGATTTCCGATGAGTGGGTAGATGCCCAAATGGGCCTGGTTGACTTGCCGGACCAGTCGGTTGACCAACCGGTAGAGAGCGCACCCACTGATGAACCAGCATCAAGCTTGCTGACCACCGCCGATATTCCCCTGGCAGAAGCGATCGCTGTATTTGAAGAAGAGGCCCTGCCAGAAAGTTTCCACGCTTCGGAAGCGGCAATCATTCAGGAAGCGGTTCATCTGGAAAGTTTTTCGGATCTGGACGAGATCGCCTTTGAGGCTGGAACGATCCCCAGCACTTCCCCCGACCCAGAAGCAAGGCGGGTCGCAGAGGAAGCACAGCCTGCCCCAGCAACAGAAGCCACAGCCTCATCGGACAGTCCGCTGTTTCCCTATGCAGGCATTGAGTTGGTAACACCCCCAACCACAGATGACCTGGTCAGTTTCGAACCGGCCGTAGAAACAGGGGAATTTCCCTCTATGGAGACAGGGGAATTTCCTTCCATTGATGCGGCCATCGACTCCTGGTTGCAATCGGTTCAAGCCGCCACTGCCGTTGACGTCAGCGACCTGGATCTGAAGCTGGCCGATCTCGATCTGACCACCCTGGACATGGATGAGATTGATGCCCTGTTGGTTGATGCAGATGTCCTCAGTGCTGAATTGGATCATCCCCTTGGAGAACCGAAAGCGTCCGTTGAACTCAGTCCGGCGATGGAACAACCCGTTGAGGAACCATCCAGCGCCCCTGAGCCTGCTACCACCCCGGAGAACAGCCCATCGCCCCAGTCAGCTACCGCTATCCAGGAACTGTCGGTAGCAACCTCTGACCTTATAGAAACTCACCCCTCTGCACCGTTAATGAGCGAATCCTTGCTAACCGGCCCCCTGCCAACCGACCTGACAGACCCAACCCAGCTTCTCACAGACCCGGAATCTCTACTCACTGAAGAAATCCAGCCTTTCGCAGACCCGGAATCCCGGCTTGCTGGAGAACCCCAGTTTTTCGCAGAACCAGAAGCCCTACTCACTGAAGATCCCACCTTGGGCTGGGACTTGTTTTCCCGCCCATTCCATCCACCAGACTTTCCCACCAGTTGGGAAAATTTGGGCACTCCGGAGCAGTCTGCTAGCCCACACGACCCCTCTGAGGTGACCGATGCAATTGACACCATCAGCAGCCTGACCGAATTACTGCCGGAAACGACTTCAATTTCTGCACCTGAAACGGTTGCAACCGCCGAACCCGACACCTCCCAGACGGCGCCGATAGCCGCCGCCCCAGCCGCCCCATTGCCCCAACCCATCGAGCAGGAACCAACCTTCTCAGGTCAATGGCAAGACGAGACCACTGTTGATCATGGGCAGGCAGGCCTGTCCAGTTTGGCCGAGGAAACCCCAGCAGCGTTGCCAGCCAGCCCCGCCCCTTTTCCGGTGACCAGCGATGACCAGCCTCACGATGAGTTCACCGAACAACAGGAGCCAGCGGAAGTTCAAGCAGCGGCTGAGCCTTGCCGCCCTCCCATCGACCCATCCCAGGTCAAACCGGCGGCGGTGATTTCCCTGGACAACATGGCAGACCTCTTTTCAGAAGCGCCCCTAACCGTCTCTTCCACCCCAATTCCCCCGCCGGTTGCCACCCCTGGCAGGGCGCCCAACCAAGTAATTGCAGGATCCATGATAACCCAGTCTGTTCCAGTGCCCACACCAGTGGCGGTTCCGGTTCCTCCCCCCAGTCAAGCCCCCGATCGCAGCGGTCCAGCAGCAGTCCAGCCATCTGAGCCGGTTGAAACCACCCTTGAAACCGTCGATATCACTCCTGCCAGCCTGTCCCCGGATCTCTTAGCGCAGGCTGTTCCCGGCTTGCCAGCACCTTTCCTACTGGAGCAACAGGATGATGTGTTGGTGGAAGTCCTGCTTGACCCCAAGCATCAACCAACCGCATTGCCAGCCACCGCCAGTTCTTTCCTGTCAGAGGGCATACCAACAGGGGAAGGGGCTGCCCACTTTACCATGGCCGAAATTGACTCTGTGCTGGTAGAGGTGGCAACAGGGCAAGGCGATCATCTGGCAGCTAAGACCCAACAGACTGAAGCCACGCCGCAGCCAGAAACACCGGCCGACTGAACCTGACAGCCCCCTCTAGCCCAGAGCCAACCATTGCCTGGGCCCGGTTCGTGTAGCCTGAACCAAGTAGCTGGCTCAGACTGGATACAATCAAATTCTCCAAATGAAAATTCGGGTATTTACTGACGACAGGGCGTGATGCTTTGCGGCATTGTTCTATTGGTTTCCACTGAAAACTGACCCCTTGCAGCCAGTAACTAGGCTCAATTGCTTATTGATATAGCAATCCTATTTGATTTGTGAATGCCTGGATGGTGAAAGGGCTTTGTGAGAAGGGTTTCCTGCAGAAACCTTTCACAATCCTGATCGGATCGCTATAGCAGCAGTCAAGGTTGCCAGGCTCTTGATAAGGCAGGCCCGTTGTGTTCCCCTTTCCATAACTCAGATCTTGCACCATTCTCAAGAAGACGTATTTCCAGCATTTCTGACAATATCCTTGCCCCGCCCTGAACTAAAAGTTCGGGCTCATAGAGGCAAGTCCACTGAAGTAGACTGGAAAACCCCAGTTGTGGATCGTCAGTCCGTTTAAACGGACTTAGTTCTGTTAGCCCGCAATTCATTGCAGGGCGGGTTGTTGCCAGAGGTGCAAGATCTCAGATAAATCATAATTGACGATTGGCGGATTCACTGTGAGCACAGTTAAGGACAAACCCAAAATGTATCCTTCGCCGGTATCTTCTCGACTGTCAGGCATCCGGATTTTGTTGATTGAGGACAATGATGCCAGTCGCCAACTCATGGGAGATTATTTCCGCTATTGTGGCTATGAGGTGCTGACCCTGGCAGACGGGACCACATTTGCGACGACGATGGAGCAGTTCTGCCCGGACATTATTTTGACGGATCTGAAATTGCGAGATGTGGACGGCTATGAACTATTGACCCAGGCTCAGCAACACCCAGAGTGGCAGAAAGTCCCCATCATTGTCATTTCGGCTTTTGCCTTTCAAGCGGATCAGGACCGGGCTTTGCAACTGGGGGCAAGGCAATACCTGGTCAAACCGATTCGACTCCCTTTGCTGCAACGGGCAATTCATGAAGAGTTGGGCTTACCAGTAGCTTAGGCATCGACAACTGAGGGCCCATTGAGGGGCAGATATTATTGAGGGGCAGATATTAAGGATCAACGACCAGACCTGTCGGATCATGCTTGTGGGTAAAGGGCTGTGGGTAAATGGAACTGCAGCGGGCATATAGTCAAAGGTGAGCCTGGGGCGATCGCTACAGGACGCTGCTGTCTAGACTGGTAGGTTGTAACCGTTCTCCCAAGACATGGACACAGGCATCTGGTGACGTCGGTGCGGCGGTAAAGCTTTCAATCATTCGGCTCAGCGTTTGCACAGAACGGCCCGTTTCGGCAATCTGACGTTCTAGCTGGGCCGCCATCAGGGTCATCACCTGCAACTCATTCAAGGTTTGTTCCAGAGCGTTGCGGGTTTGGGTTTGAAATTCTTCCAGATTCATGCAGGAAACCTTAAATTCATCACCTTTGATGAACTACACCAGTCCCAACCCCATTTCTGGATAAGACGATGGCTCCGACCACCGAATCTGGAGCTGAAATTATTTAAAGTTATGGTGAAGAGACCGTATTTTCCCTGAGGGTGGGTGACGTCTGTGAAGTCTGTGCCGCTATTGAAGGAGCCTGAACGATTAGAGGCCCGGTTGAAAGAAATTCCACCGGAGCCCGGTGTCTATCTCATGCGGGATGACACAGAGCAAATCCTCTATATTGGCAAATCCAAAAAGTTGCGATCGCGGGTCCGGTCCTACTTCCGAGACATGACCAACCTCAGTCCCCGGATTGCCTTGATGGTGCGGCAGGTGGCAGAGATTGAGTTCATCGTCACCGACACAGAAGCTGAGGCGCTGGCCCTGGAAGCCAACCTGGTGAAACAGCACCAACCCCATTTCAATGTGTTGCTGAAGGATGACAAAAAATATCCCTACCTGTGTATCACCTGGTCCGAGGACTATCCTCGCCTTTTCATTACCCGCAAACGCCACCTGGGTAAGCCTAAAGATCGGTACTACGGCCCCTATGTAGACGTGGGACTCCTGCGCAGCACTCTGCACTTGGTCAAGCGCATCTTTCCCCTGCGGCAACGGCCCCAACCCCTGTTTAAGGACCGTCCCTGCCTGAACTACGACATTGGCCGCTGTCCCGGTGTGTGTCAGCAACTGATCAGTTCGGAGGACTATCGCAAGACACTGCTGAAGGTAGCCATGATTTTTCAGGGCCGTACCAAAGAATTGACTGAAATCCTGACTCAACAGATGGAAGCCGCCGCTGAGGCGCTCAACTTTGAACTGGCGGCCCGGATTCGGGACCAGATTGCCGGTTTGAAAACCCTGGGCGCCGACCAGAAGGTCTCCCTGCCCGACGATACGGTTTCGCGGGATGCAATCGCCCTGGCCGCCGATGAGCACCATGCCTGCATTCAACTGTTCCAGATTCGGGCCGGTCGCCTGGTGGGTCGGTTGGGTTTTGTGGCCGACGCCCAATCTGGAGAAGCTGGGACCATCCTACAGCGGGTCCTGGAAGAGCATTATCAGCAGGTGGATCCGGTGGAAATTCCAACCGAGATCCTGGTGCAACATGAGTTGCCGGACAGCGACATGCTGGCAGCCTTCTTGAGTCAGGCCAAGGGGCTGAAGGTTGCCATTCTGGCTCCCCAGCGACAGGTCAAGGCGGAACTGATTGAAATGGTGGAACGGAATGCGGAATACGAACTGGCCCGCACCCGCAAGGTGGCTGATCGCAATAGCCAGGCCATGCAAGACCTGGCGGAACTACTGGATCTGGCGGAACTGCCGCGCCGCATCGAAGGCTACGACATTTCCCATATTCAAGGCTCGGATGCAGTGGCCTCCCAGGTGGTGTTTATCGACGGCCTGCCAGCCAAACAACACTATCGCCATTACAAAATTCGCAATCCCGAAGTCCACGCGGGTCATTCCGATGACTTTGCCAGCATGGCAGAAGTGATTAGCCGCCGGTTCCGCAAATACGCCGCCCTCAAGCAGCAGGGAGAACTGGTCAAGCCCCAGCAGGAATCGGTCCTGCAGCGGCATGTTTCTGCCATGGCGGATTTTCCCGACCTGATTATGATTGACGGTGGCAAAGGGCAACTGTCCGCGGTGGTGGAAGCGCTGCGGCAACTCGATCTGCTGGAAGATGTGCGGGTGGTCAGTTTGGCCAAACAGCGAGAGGAAATTTTTCTGCCGGGCGAGTCGTTGCCCCTGCCAACTGAGGCCGAGCAACCGGGGGTGCAACTGCTGCGCCGTCTGCGGGATGAGGCCCACCGCTTTGCTGTGAGTTTTCACCGCCAACAACGCAGCGATCGCATGCGCCGATCTCGCCTGGATGCCATTCCTGGTCTGGGCCACTACCGCCAGAAACAACTGTTGGCTACCTTCCGCTCCATCGACTATATTCGGGAAGCCAGCCCGGAGCAGATTGCCAGCGTACCGGGAATTGGCCCCCGTTTGGCCCAGCAAATTTACGAATACTTCCATCCCAGTCAACCCCCGGAAGAAGCCGCCGACCTGCTGCTGGAATCGACCCCATCCCCCAGCCAGCCAGATTCGGCCCCCTCCTCCCGCTCAAATTCCTCGACTATGGGATGATGGCAAGACAATCACCAACCAATCAGATGCTGTATGACTGAGCACAATCATTCTGCTGTGGCAACCCGGGAAAAGGTGGCTGAAACCCTGCGCGTGGGTGGGTGGTTAGCCTTTTGGGTGCAACTGGTGCTGCTGGCCACCAGTGCGGTTATTCTGCTATTCGCGATCGCC
>CAZBTL010000168.1:0-9566 GCA_964494755.1 uncultured bacterium
ATCCCATCCTGTTGCTTTGCGAGATCGACTCCTGGAGTGCGATCGCTGAAGCTGACTGTAAGCCAGGTCTCAAGACCTTTAGACGGAAAAGGGCCCGCTCTTAGAATCGCTGGTTTTCGGGAGCGGGAGGGCCGCCGACACCCGGTTGATCCAGAAACAGGTTCTTGGCCGCGTCATTTTGATAAATGCAATCAATTTGGGGTGAATTTTCCAGCGTGCCGGTGAAGCCAAAGGTGTTCATTCGTTGCTTACAATCACGCACCTGGTCGCCCTTGAGCAGACCTCGTTGCTCCAAAATAGACCAATTATTGCTGCGCAGAACACAGCCAGGACGAGTGGTGGGCTGGGAAACAAAAACGTTCAGTGGGTTGAGGGTGACAAACAGCCGAGTATCCATCACAATGGCGCTGGAACCAAACTGCACACAGATATCGGCGTTGGGGGCGCGGGTTTCCAGATCACTCAGGGTCACAATTTTGCCAGCACTGGAGTTACTCACTGAACTGAAACCCATACCAATGCCAATTCCCAGAATGAAGACACCGGCCAGCACTGCAACTGAGGTGGCGTTAAAAATTGAAGATTTGGTGGCGGTTTTGCGCTTGGAACTGGTGTCTTTACTGCCATAGTCATCAAGGTCAACGTCATAGTTGCTGCTGCTATAGCTCGGAGATCTGGGTTTCCGCTTCATAGAAGTGACTGTACTGATTACAATTGGACAGGGAAAGGTAATCTTCTCGATCAATGGATGGGCTGGTTTCGCCTAGCCTAACACCATCCCCAACTTAGCAGCAATCTGGTTCATTAGGTGGGGGTGCAATGGCAGAATAGGAAAGCAAACCTTCCTTGGTGTTTTACCTGCCTGTGACTGCTCCTTCTATTTTGGCGAAGCATAACCACCGATCGCTTTGGGCTTTCCTACAGCAACTGTGGAATGACAGTCTGACCATTTTTTGGGGAGATTGGCTGGATCTGCGAGTGCGGATTGTTCAGGTGGCGGCTTCGGGTCTGGTTTCACCTCTGATCTATATCATTGGGTTTGGCTTGGGGTTAGGGAGCGCTTTGGATCGGACCATGACCCCCTCGGCCGGAGAAAATTACCTGCAATTCATGCTGCCGGGGATGGTGGCCCTCTCGTCTATGGTGATCAGCTTTGGCGGGACGACCTTTTCCATCTGCGGCGATCGCCTGTTTACCAAGACCTTTGAAGAGTTGATGCTCTGTCCCATCCATCCGCTGGCCTTACATCTGGGCAAAATGATGGCCGGTGTGGTGCGGGGCTTGCTGACCGCTGGCTCGGTCATCCTGGTGGCCATTCTGTTTACGGGCAAGGTTTGGAGCTTTTTGAACCCCCTGTTTCTGCTGGTGTTAGTGCTGAACTGCGCTGTGTTTGCCGGTCTGGGGGTGATTGTGGGGCTGAATGTCAAATCCCTTGAGAGCGTGGGCATTTACAACAACTTTGTAATTGTGCCAATGTCGTTTCTGGGAGCCACGTTCTTTGACCCAGCAACCCTTCCCCCAGTCTTAAAAGTGGTGGTCTACCTACTGCCGCTCACCTATACCAGTCTGGGCTTGCGGGCCGCTGCCTATTTACCATTGGCCCAATTTCCCTGGTACTCCATTGTCATTCTGCTGACGATCGCCCTGTTCCTGTCAGCCATTGGAGCGCGTCAGTTTTCCCAGCAGCAGGATTAGGGAACCTCGCTGAGGCGCCCAATCCGGTAAAGTGGTCTACTGGCTAGCCGAACCACCCGGAGGTTGCATGTCTATTTCTACTGTCACCGTTGCAGTCCCTGCTACGACTGCCAACATTGGCCCTGGCTTTGATTGCCTGGGTGCTGCACTCACCCTGCACAATCGCTTTGTCTTTAGTCGCCAAACGGCTGATGCACCGGTGGTGGAGATTAAGACCAGGGGAATTGGGGCAGCATTGGTCCAGTCTGATACCAGCAATCTGGTCTATCAAGCTTTTGCCCGCTTCTATCAACAGTTAGGCCAGACCCCACCGCCAGTAGCAATTGAAATTGAGATGGGCGTGCCGTTGGCGCGGGGGTTGGGCAGTTCGGCTACGGCGATCGTGGGCGGTTTGGTGGGGGCCAATGCGCTAGCAGGGAATCTGCTCGGTCCGGAGGGGATCATGCTACTGGCGATCGCCATGGAAGGGCATCCCGACAATGTGGTTCCGGCTCTGCTGGGCGGGTGTCGGCTGGCTGCCACCTCGCGGCCCGATGTGCAAGTAGGCAACTGGGTGATCTGCGAGGTGCCGTGGAATCCCCAGGTGATTCCCGTTGTCGCCATTCCCGACTTTGAACTGTCTACTGCCAAAGCTCGCAGTGTGCTGCCCAAGCATTACAGTCGGGAAGATGCCATTTTCAATACGGCCCATTTAGGCTTGCTGCTGCGGGGGTTGGAGACGGGTCGGCCCGATTGGTTACATGCAGCCCTGCAAGACCGCATCCATCAGCCTTACCGGCAAGCCTTAATTCCTGGCTATGCTGCGGTGCAGGACGCCGCTCGGGATGCCGGTAGTTGGGGCCTGGTGATTAGCGGGGCTGGACCAACCCTGCTGGCCTTAACCGACGCCAACCATGCACCTGCGGTGGAGCAAGCCATGGCGACCGCCTGGTCTCAGCAGGGCATTGCCGCCCAGGTAAAGGCGCTCCAACTGGACACCCAAGGGGCGATCGCCCAGGTGGTTCGCTAACGGTCGGTAACCGTTGGCATCTGAACCAGCTACTCTATGCCGCCCGGCTGACAATGCCAGACCATTGGGCCTTGCGTTCACCACTACGCCGATAGGAAAAGAAGTAATCGGGAGTCTGGTAGGTACAGTAGGGGGCGATCGCCACCTGGTCTGCTCCCAACCCCAACTGTTCCAATTGCAAGACATTAACTCGGCGGACATCTAACCGCACTTTTCCCGGTTCTGGATCGGGCAGTACGGGTGAGTCCTCGATTTGCTGCAAGGCCGCCAGGGCATCGGTCACATCTGCTGGATCAACTGTTGCTATAGTTGCACCGACTTCTGCGGCAACCGCCACAGCCACCTGATAAACTGCACCGGAAATCGCCGGACCCAACGCCACCCGCAGATCTGACAACTGGCTGCCCTGGGCCTGTAAGCGGGCGATCGCCTGGGGCACAATCTTTTTGGCTGTGCCACGCCAACCCGCATGAACTGCAGCCACCTGTCCCGTTTGCCCATCGGCAATTAAAACCGGCACACAGTCGGCACTACAGACCCAAACCGCCTGCTCCTGCTGCTCCGTAATCAGCCCATCTGCTGGGGGTGGAGTGTCCACTGGAACGGTAGTCTGCTCAGGGGAGAGGATGCCGCCCGCGATCGCCTCGACTTCAGAAGGCGCCAGGACCGTATTACCATGCACCTGCTTCACCTGATAGGGGATTGCAGTGGGATGTAACACCCGCGTCAGTTCGGCTGGTCGATGGGTCCAAAACTGCTGGGTAAAAAAGCCGTGTTGCCAGGGTTCTAAAAGTGAGCAGGTGAGGTAAGGGAGATTGTTCCAGCGATGCCACTGCCAGGTATGCATGAGAAGGGTTAGAGGACTGTCGGGTTGAACTGAGCCCATTGTACAAAGCCGTGGCCTCTCCTAACCGGACTCCAACCCCAGTCCAACTGTTTGAGGAGCAGAATCGGCAACCCTTTGCATCGATTTCAGCCCACCCACGGATCCCAATCGAGTTTGCATCTTTATATGTAGCAATCCTAAATGACTTGTGAACGACTGAATGGTGAAAGGGCTTTGTGAGAAGGATTTCCTGCGGAAACCTTTCACAATCCTGATCGGATCGCTATAAATTCCTTATTTTTTCACCCTAGGATGAGCGTTGGAGCTATAGTCAGCTTGAAATGCTGATGACGGTATTGGTGGAACTGTCGGCAGCCTTCTTCCGGTGCATGACCAACATCTTAAGTGGGTAGACAGAATTCAATCCCCCCTGTAGTCCCCGCGCTACCGCGCCGCTGCGCTAGAACCAAAGGGGTCGGCGATAGCCAGGGGTCCCAGACGGCAATTTTTCATGTTCAGGTACTTAAAATAGAGTGATTCTTTTTATGCCACAGGAGAAGATAACGATGAATTACAAGCGCACGTTATGTTTAACCGCCTTGACCGTCACTGCAGCCGCACTAGCCAGTTGTGGCCCTAAACAGCCCTCGCCAGAAGAGGCTAAAGCTGCCTTCTGCACCGCTCTAGCCACCTACAATCAAGCCCTGGCATCATTTACCGCCCTCAGCGGTAGTTCCACCGTAGGCCAATTCAAGGAGGCTCGCAAGCAACTACAGATGGCCCAGGCAGGTATTGAGAAAGCAGAACAAATCTATCGGCAGGCACGAATCAGCCAACTCAAGACCTCCTTTGAGCAGTTAAATCAGGCCATTGACACTGTGCCGAATAGTGCGACGCTGGCCCAGGCCAAGCAATCAGTGGCACCGGCTGTAAAAGGGGTGCAAACAGCCTGGCAAGATGCCAAAACTCAAGCCCAATGTCCCTAGTCCCCAACTTCTAGTAGTTTTAGGGCATTGCTGATTCCAGGGATGAAAAGAATGCTGTATGCTTAAAACTTCGTTTCAATTCATCCTGCTTTTCAGCAACGCCAGTTTCAGCGACAGCTTCAGCGAGACTGACGGCCATTTTCACGGCCATTGGCCACGACTCAAGCACACAAGCGCTTGATCAACGGGTCTGCGAATGTAGCGACAATGGCATTCCCCCCTGAAAACTAGTGCAACACCCTGTTTTTCGCTGAAGTTGCGGTGGGTGTAAACCCTCTAGCCGCAAGTCTTGAGCGTCTAACATCTTGACTGACTGCTGATTTGCATCACCTTATACATTTTGGAGGCTTTCATTTCCTATGTCCCAGCAATACTTCTCCGATAGCGAGTGGACTACCCTAACTCAAGCTCCTATCCAGGCTGTCCTGGCTGTTATCTTGTCGGATAAAACCGATCCAGTCACTTTCCTGAAGGAAGCCAAAGCGGCGATCGAAATCCTGCTAGCCGAGACCGAACGCCAAGATGTGTCCAATGATTTGGTAAAGTCCTTGCAGGCATCCCTGAAAGCCATGAACGCCAATGAAACCCTCACAGGAGAACAACTGGTTTTGAAACGGGAGTTTCAACTGCTGGGAAAACTGCAAACCTTGAAAAGCGCAGCAGAGGGCCGCAACCAGGCTTTAGCCCACTTGCAACAGGTTTCTGGCATCCTGGCTGCCAAGGTCACGATTGAGCAGGCCAGGCAATTTAAAGATTGGCTGTTGTCTGCGGCCCGCAAGGTAGCAGAGGCGGTTAAGGAAGCCGGTTGGTTAGGTGGACTGGGGGGCGAAGCGGTTAGTCAAGCCGAAGCCTCCACCCTGAGTGCAATTTCCAAGGCACTGGACACCAACTTATAGGCTGACGCATCGCGTGCTTCGGGAGCATGGGTTGTCTGCCAGTCTGAGGTAATGGCAGTCTCTTTGCCAGACAAAGTGCCCTTGGCAATGGGGCGATCGCCAATTCATCCGGGGGAACCAAAGCCGAGGCTGAGGTTCCCTTTGTTGTGTTTCTGGCCGCTACGCCTGTTGGGGTGGCGGTTGTTCGGGCAGAGCAACCTTGGGCGTTGCCATCAGCCAGGCCTGGCTGGGCAAAAACAGAATGCTGGGATCGGCCAGGCGTTGAATTTGGGCTTTCACCGCTTCATCGGACTGATCATCTGCGGTGAGAATGTATTTAATGATGCGGAAGGACGGCGTATCGATTTGGAAATAGCCGCCATGCACATCCAATCCATTTACCCCAAACAGGAAGAGCATCGTGTTGATCAGATCAATCGGCAAGGCTGTAATCTGGTTCGTGGGCAGTGGAATGCCATTGGTGCCGCCTTTGCCGTCGTCACTGCGCATGCAAGAGCAGTCCAGATAGTTAAATTTGCGGAACAGTTCATAGGAAGAGGTGGGTTGTACCGCTGCTTCTGAGTGCACCATGATGCGAACAAAGGGGCGCAGTTCTGTGGTGTCAATGGGACGCAGATAGACATTGCCCAATCGCATGCCGGACATCTGGATACTGGGTTCGCTAAACCAGTTGCCCACTGTAGAGAGATACCGCAACACCGTGTCGCGATCGCTACACAGGAGATAAATCCGGCTACAGCGGCGGATAGCAGACCGGACATAATTGTTACGTCCTTCCCGCAGAAACTCCAGGGGAATGTCCGGCGAAGCCAGGATCAGACTATTCAGCAAGAAGTGATCGCCAATCGAATCGGATGCATCCGCAGCTTCCTGGGTATCTGGCAAAATGGCGCGACGTTCATCCTTGCCAAAGCGATCGGACAAAATGCGCAGCATGTTGACCAGCATCAAGCAGCCCATGCTGTGGCCCACCAGGTTGACGTTGATGCGAGTTGTCTGGCAGGCTCGTAGGGACTCTGTTGCTAGGTTGGGTGGGCAGTTCTTAGATTTGCTCAGGGCTGCATCCAAACGCCAGAAAAACTCGGCCAGATCGGGAGCACCGTAGTGAATGGCGCGATAGCGATCGCGCTGATAAACAACAATCCTCAGCAGCAGAAAGGCCAGCAACCATAGAACAAACACCGTCAGCACCGTACCCAGCAAATTGAGCGCGGCAAGCAGCTTAAACGGCAGAAACAATACCAGTCCCACAATGCCAGCCAAGATGCCTAGGACAGCTAAAAACTTAACCACAATACCCATGTGGTTGCGATAATCACGCCAAAGACCAGGGCTGGTGATCGGTTGCTCACTGGGCCATTGATAGCCGATATAGATATGACCTGGCTCTAGAACGGTATTGAGGGTTTTGGGTTCAGCCAGATTGAGCGAAGCCGCCTCATTACACAGCATGGTGTAAAAGCTGGGCGCTGGGGTGGAATACCCATGAGTACGGACAGTAATTTGTTGCGTGTTGGCAGCATGGATTCGCTTGGCCAGTTCATCCACATTAAATAAGGGACGAAAGCGATCGCTGGCAGGCAGTTGGCGATCCACATCTAGAGACACGGGTGCTGTACTGGTTACCAAAAACACGTTGTCGTATTGGCGATCGGCATAGATTTCAAAATTACGGCCAATCGCCAGAGAAAACTGCCTGTCGCACCAGCATTTCAGGGTCTCAGCCACATAAGCCTCGGTGATGGCTGCAATGCAGTCCGGATAGTCTGCCGCTGGGTGACACTGGGATTGCAACGCCACCACAATTGCTTGCTCCGAGCCTAGCCCCTGATAGGCATCCGGATCGCCCGTTGGCAAGGGTGGTTTAGGATAGGCCAGCTGTACAATTCGGGCTTTCAGCCACCAATCAGTCAACGGGGCCGCATTGCGAAGAATTGACTCCAGCCAGTTGCAATCATTCCGAATTGTTTCTGGCGGCTTGCTATCCCAGGAAAACGGGAGTTTGTAGGGAGGTACATTCATAGACCAGCCTGCGGAACGTCTCATCCCTGTATAAATAGCACGAGGACTCAAACTGGGAAGTTAAGAATCAAAAATACCTCCGCCCCAGGCCTTGCTTGGCAGGTCAGTATTCGTCAGAGCAGGCTGGGTGGTGTGTGGTGTACCGGAACTGGTAATCAAATTAAAGGCCAGTACCCGGGTAGTAGGATGGGCAAAGGGCCACGCCCGTGCCCATCGTTAGTCTGGTTTTGATCGGCATGTCAGCTTTACCCATCCTACATAAGCTGGCAATACCTCTTCTTGAGTATGGTGCAAGATCTGAGATGACTTAATACCGGGGTGGTCTTCCCTGCTTAAAGCTATTGAGCCACTCTCGCAGTTGTTCCGCTGCAATATCTCGCCCACCCAAACCAAAGGATAGGGCGATCGCGATCGCGATGGCTCCCAAAATAAAGCCAAAGGCTAGATTAACAATGTTAGGAGCAATACCTATTTGCTGTAAAGCCATTGCCGAAACCAACACCAAAATCGCAATTCGGGCAACTTGCCCCAGGATACGCGATTGTGGTGTACCGGAACTGGTAATCAAATTAAAAGCCAGGTTTGCCAGATAAAGTCCAACAGCAAAAACAATCAGTCCAACCAGGATTTGCCCCAGAATGACCAGCACTCCACTGACAATTGTCGTCAATGCTTGAAAGTTAAGGACATTGGTTGCGGCAACACTAGCAAACAGCATAATGCCAACCAGAACCACAAGACCGACAATTTCTGAAGGACTGCGCCTGGGCAAACCAGCAGATGATCCTGCTGCCGATTCACTACCAGGAGATGTTACGTCCGACTCTGAGGGGCGATGTACAGATTGAATTCCCAGCCAGCCCAGCACGTTATTAAACCCAATCCCAGTCAAGAGGTTCGTGACCAGTTCACTGACAAATTGACCGATGACATAAGCTGCAATCAGGATTAATGCCGCTGTCAGGATTTGGGGAACCGCACCCAAAATCTGATTCAGCATGGCAACAGCCGGTGCTGAGATAGCCCGGATTTGAATTGCTTCTAAGGCTGCGATCGCGGTTGGAATTAAAATCAAAATGTAGATGATGGTTCCCGACAACCAGGACAAAGAGCCCTTTCTAGACTGGCTCAGCCCAAACCTTGCCCCAACCTGATCCGCTCCACTGGCGGCCAGCAAATTGGTAACGAGATCTCGCACAATTCTGGCCAACAACCACCCCACGGCCGCAATCAGCACTGCCTTCAGAATTTGCGGCAACGCTGCCAAAATGTCATTGAGCAAATTCTGAACCGGTTGCAGCGGACCTTGCAACCCAAGCACATCGAGAATCAGGGGTAAGAAAAATAGAAAAATAAACCAGTAGAGGACATTGCCCAGGGTTTCACTCAACAGGAACTGTCGTTCAGGAACTGTTTCCCCGCTGGTCTGAGCCAGCGTCTGATCCAGCCCCAAGGAGCGGGAGAGTCGAACCACCAGAGCCTTGCTCACCGTTGCCAGCAACCAGGCAATAAAAACCAGAATTGCGGCACTTCCTAACCTCGGCAAGAACACAAAGATCTCGGTCAGGAAGGTATTCAGTGGTTGGGAAACGGTTGTGAGATTGAGAACGTTAAGGGCTGCCACAACCGCTAGGACCATAATGATCCAGAAGACAATGCTAGCAACCAGTCGTTCAACGTTGATCCCTTCTTCTCGATGCCCCATTGTCCAACTGGCCAGACGATTGTCGAAGTCAGTCCGCTTGAGCAAGTTGCGAACCACTGATGCCACGATAGCTGCAACAATCCAACCCAAAATTAGGATCAGGAGTGCGGCCGCCAGATTACTGATAATTCCAAAAACAAGTGTGCTCTGTTCGGTGGATAAGCCTGGCAATGTAAAGGAGGATGGCAAGGCAGGAACTGCCGCAGGAGAGGACTCTTGGGCTAGTAAAGGGGACAGTAAGGCCAGCGATTCCAGTTCCGGAGAATTCACAATACTTTGAGAAAACTCAAACATAAGCTGCTTACCCAGTTAGGTATGGTTGGCAAAATCGACAGTTTGGCGAAGACTCAGCAGATCAATTTATCAGGAAACTGGCTATTCCTGAAAGATTGACTAGTGCAGCGTCAACTCTAGAAATTAGGGTTTG
>CAZBTL010000169.1:0-9481 GCA_964494755.1 uncultured bacterium
GCGTTTGCGGATGGATGGATCAATACAAATATGCCGAGTGACTGCCTGACTTAGGGGGCGCTGGTGGTCGGTGTCAGCACAAATGGTGTAAGTAATTTCAAATTCGCTGTCGGTAATAGGGTGGGGAGTCAGGCGAATCGTCAGGCGATCGCCGCAGAACAGCGGACGCAGGAAGTCGACCTGGGCATGGGTGATGGGGACAGCCAGGTCCGTTGCCCGAAAAAAAGTCTTCAGATCAATCGCTGCTGCTGCTAGAGAGGCTTCATAGGCTTCATGGCACATGCTCAGCACATTGGCGAAATAAACAACTCCGGCCGCGTCCGTATCCTGGAAGCGCACGGTGCGATGGTAAAGAAACGACATTGATTCTCCGGAGCGGATGAATAATGGGTGGAAAGCATTACCTGTTTAGCATCTTCTGGAAAAACCATGAAACCTGCCGTGCGATTTGTCAACGCGATCGCAACTTTGGTCGCCGTCTCGCTTCCCTCTGTCGGTCTGGCCCAGACGGTTGCTGGGTCGGCTGCTCACCCCCAGCCCCCTGCTCCTGGTCAACCAACTGCTGCCAGCCCATCGGTGCCTCAAGCCCAAGCAACTACTCCCAACCAGGCTCCTGCCCAGAAGACAGAACCCAATGGCCTCCAGGGGAATTACCTGGGAGTTTTGTTTGATGCCAACCAGTTACCTGAAAGTGCCCAATCCTTTCTCAATGCGGGCAACCAACCCATGTGGATCCTGAACCAGGCTGTGGGACAGTATCAGTCGTCTACCTCCACGGCCAAACCAGCTTCAGATCAGCAGACGGCTGCCAGCGGTAGTCAGTTCCAGGGACGGGTTGATCTGGCGAATAATCCGCTCTCGATTCGGGGAACGGTGTTTGTGGGGGCCAACGCCAATGCGGTTCTGCCAACCCTGTCCTACGATCTTCCCCTGGGAAAATCGACTAATCTCTATGCTGGTGCTGGCTATGCCATTGTGAATTCGAATGGCAGTGCAACTCCGTTGGGCAACCAGAATGGCATGGTTGTGACCACAGGGGTGGAGGCTTCCCTGGATCGGCGGATTGTGGTGTATGGCGATGCTAAACTGCCACTGAACGGAGTCAGTGCTGGCAGTAATCCTAAAGTACAGGTGCAATTTGGGGCTGGTTTTCGGTTTTAGGGAGGCAGCGGGCAGTGGGCAGCTAAACGCCTGCGGAGTCGCTGCGAACATCTGACACTCCCTCCTCTCCATTTCCCACTGCCTCACCTAACCATCGGTTTTGCCTGCAAGCGCCAGATCAGCTCGCAGGAAGTCGATAAACTGGCGGGCGGTGCGGCCCGATCGCCCATTGTGGCGGGTGGCCCACTGCAGGGCTTGAAAATCCAGCTCCTGATCGCTGAGGGGCAATCCTGCCTGGCGGGCCAGATGATGCACCATGCGCAGATAGGTCGGTTGATCGGCGGGTTCAAAGGTCAGGGTCAGTCCAAAGCGATCGCTAAACGACAGCTTTTCCTGTACCGTATCCCAGGCATGAATTTCTTCGCTGTCTCGGGGCCGGGGGCGATCACTGAAGAACTCCCGGACCAAATGCCGTCGATTGGAAGTGGCATACACCACCACATTCTGGGGTCTGGCGGTCAGACTGCCCTCTAGAACTACCTTCAACGCCTTGAAGCTGTCCTCATCCTCCTCAAAGGACAGGTCATCGACAAACAGAATGAACTTTTGGGGCAGTCCCCGCAACAACTCAATAATCAACGGCAAGTCGTGCAGGTCTGATTTAGCCACTTCCACCAACCGCAGGCCGCGATCGCCCAACTCATTCAACAGGCCCTTAATCAGGGAAGACTTGCCAGACCCCCGGCTGCCATAAAGCAGCACATTCTGAGCTGGATAGCCCTGCAGCAAAAACTCTGTGTTGCGGATCAAGGTGTCCCGTTGGGCTTCGTAACCGGCCAGATCGGCGACCCGCACCGGATCGGGATAGGCAATACCAACCAGTTTTTCATGTTGCCAGCGGAAAGCCCGGTACTGAGCAAATAGGCCAGTGCCATGCTGCCGATAGTAAGTTGCCAGCGGCTCCAGTCCATCGGCCCAACTTTTGCTAGCTTCCAGCACAAACCGAATTCCCTTCAAGTGGGGCTGATCCGCTTCCCGCTGCCAAACAACGGGTTCGCCTGCAAGCTGGGCCGCCACTTTCAACCACTGGCTCAGCTTTTGGGGACTGCACTCATACAGCTCCTGCACCACAGACAGATCCTGACGAACCGCAGAGACCAGTGCAGGCGGTAATTCGCTCAGGTCAATGGATTGAACCTGACGGGTAAACGGGTTGTCATCATACACCAGTCGGGTCAAGAGATGGTCCTGCCAACTCTGGTTCCGCTCTGCCAGCGTTCTGAACCAACGTCCATAGGCATAAAACGCATCCAGATGTTCTGCGGCCACATTGCGTTCGGCCCGCAGAATGGCATGCAGCAATTCCAGGAAAGCCTGACCCACTTCATCATCCAGAACCGCCTGATAGATGAGTAGGGAAGCAGCCTGACGCAGAAGACTGTAAACGGCTGAAAAAATGCGGGAATCCATTGATGGGCGGTTTGTATTCCCTTCCCTGGTTTCTGACAATCTTATTTATGATTGAGAAGGGAGGCTGAATGAGTCAGTGAGTGAAGCCCCTGAACTGGGTTCAGCGAATGAGTCAACCTGCCAGCCAACTACCAGGCAAAAGCAAGCCACAATCTGACACCCTGTTGCAAGACTCATGTCAGTATCTTACCCCGCTAGCGGCCATCCTTCATCGGATGGACTTCTCTAGTCCGCCGCTGCATCGCTGCAGGTCAGGGCTGGTGGCTGGCGGCATGACGGCATGATTGCAGCCTGTACCGCAGAAAGAATGGGCAGCCAAACTCCCTGTATCGCTGAATCAGTGTGGGCCCGAATGATTGTCCGGTTAGGGACAAGGACGGTCAGTATGTCGATTCAAACAACCTTAGGGGAAAGAATTCAAGCGGCTTGGCATCGGCTAGCCGAGTTCTGGCGAGATCGCACCGACATCCAGATTTGGCGCAGTCATGAGCGCAATGGAGAAACCCATTGGCATGTCTTTGACCCCCAAACTGACCACACCGATAACTTTGCCTCCGAAGCCGAAATGCGCATCTGGATTGATGAGCGCCATGATTAGGCGCAGCTTGGTGAGTTGATTACAGACCCAGGAGGGGGACGGACCTGTCCCGCCACTTTGGGGCGGGGGAAATTGATTGCTGTAGGCTGATCCAGCAATGAAACTGTCTGTCTAACCTCTGAGTCGTTTCAAGACCCAGGGGCTTTCCCTGGCTCGGCAGCGGCATTTGCAGTCTGACATTGGGTGCAGAGGCCAAAGAACTCCAGCATGTGATAGTAAATTTTGAATTGATACTCTTGATGGAGCTGGTCTTCCAAGGCATGGACCGGGCATTGGGAGATAGTGATGGAGTTGCCGCACTGGACACAGGTGAGGTGATGGCGGTCTTCCTGGACCAGACTGTAGAGTGCTTCTCCGCCACTAACCATACGAGCTTGCACCGCCCCTTCCAGTTTCAGGGCATCCAGGGCCCGATAAACCGTAGCCAAGCCCATGCTTTGATTGCGGTTACGCAGTTCAACGTACAGGTCTTGGGCTGAAATGGGCTGATCCAGTGTTTTCAGGATTTCGATGATGCGTTCCTGATTGCGGGTGCGGCGAACTTTCATGGGAGAGGGAAAATTGGCGAAACAAAGAATGGCTGTAGAACGGATGCCCAATAATCATGCGAGGAAGGATGGCAGAAAGCGATAGCATCATAGTCGGAACTGCAAATTGGACAGGATGCCGTTTGTAGTTTCACCATGATGAAGCGATCGTGTTGTCTTGTCCTCCAAAGCCTGATCAGGAAACTGCTGTGACTCAGAAATACCAAGCTCAAATCTATGTTACGCTTCGACCCTCTGTTCTTGACCCTGCTGGTACGGCAGTATTGTCTGGGTTGGCGCATATGGGTTATGACAATGTCGAACAGGTACGGATCGGCAAGTACATTGAAGTAACGCTGAACGCAGACACCGAGGCTGCTGCCCAGGAGCAATTGGATCGCATGTGTGACCAGCTACTGGCGAACCCAGTTATAGAAAATTATCGATTTGAATTGAAAGAAATGTCTATACCCGTCAACAGCGTTGCATCATTTCCCTAGGCAAGGACTGGCGTGTAGATCGATCAATCATCGGCCAGGGCCAGGAGTTTCTGGTCAATTTCTTGGATCCGCGATCGCACGATGTCTTCTGACAGGATCCGCTTGCGCAGAGCCTCGCTGAGGGCATCTTTTTCGGCCAGGAGTAACCGACGGCGAATCGTATCCAGGCGGCCGGTTCGCCGACTGGCAGCGGTGAGTTGGTCGGGACGGCGATTGTAAAAGTCCCGCAGCGATCGCTCGGCGGCGGCAACTCGCACCTGATAACTGGCTCGTAATTCCTCATAGACCGTCTTAGGCAAGAGGCCGGTTTCCAACAGAGTATCCAATTCTTTTTGAGCCGCTTTGGCGGTCATCAGTTGGGACTGGAGCGACTCGACCCACTGTTGGGATTCGGAGGTATGGGAAATTTGCAGGTGACGGATCATCCAGGGAAAACTCAGCCCCTGACCCAGCAGGGATACCAGCACCGTGCCAAAAACGATGGCAATGAGGCTTTCCCGACCGGGCAGGTCCGCTGGCAAACTCAGCGCCAGGGCCATGGACAGAGAGCCTTTGATATTGCCCAGAAACAGGACATGCTGCCAGCGCAGGGGAATGGAACGGTCCAGCCAACCAGCCATTCCTAATAACGGATAGACCGACAGAAAGCGCCCTACCTGATAGGCCAGAATGGCCAGCAGGGCAGCAGGCAAGGTTTTTCCCAAGGTTTCTAGTTGAATTTCCAGGCCGATCAGCAGAAAGATAAAGGTGTTAACGCCAAAGCCCGCGTATTCCCAAAAGCTCAACACGGTGATGCGGCTGGAGGCTGACACGCTCTGCAGTTCCACATTGCCAATCACCAGTCCAGCAATCACCACTGCCACGACTCCGGACACCCCCAGCCCCTGACCAAGTTGAAACGCCCCCAAAGCGATTGCCACGGTCAGCAGGATATTGCTCAATGGATCATCGGAGCGGGCATACAACCAGTTACCCAGATAGCCCAGTACCAGGCCCACCAGCCCGCCCCCCAGGATCACCACTAGCAAATCCCGCACACCGTCGGCGACGGTGACTGTGCCACTGTAGTAGACCTTCAAAATCAAGCCGAACAGCACCAGGGCGATGCCATCGTTAAACAGGCTTTCGCCTTCCACAATGGTGATCAACCGGGCTGGCACCGAGACTTCCTTGAACACGGCAATCACCGAAACCGTATCGGTAATGGCCAGAATCACGCCCACCAGTAGGGCTGGGATCCACAACAGGTCCAGCCCAAATTTAAGGATGATGGCTGTTACACCGGAGGCAATCACCACACCAGGACCCGCCAACAGGGCGATCGGCTTGATGGTGCTGCGCAAGCGGCTGATGTCCGTATTGATAGCGGCTTCAAACAACAGGATGGGTAAAAACAAGTTAATGATCAGGGAGGAGTCCAGTCCCACCCGGTTGGGCAGGAACCCCGCGATCGCCAGTCCGGCTACTACCAGGCCAGTGACATAGGGAATGCGCAACCGTCGGGACAACAATGCCACCGCCGTTGCCACCAGCAGCAAAATAATCAGCACCGTTACCAGTTGGGCCACCTCCCCACGGGGACTGCCCATTGCTGCCAGCCAAAGCGTCATGAATTCCTAAACCAGATTTGGGTTTACCCGAAAGCCTGACTCGTGACCTGCTAGGGGAACCAACTCAAACCCCAGGAACCAGGCATTTTTAGGTCTTTTCTGCAATTATGCATCGATTGTCTCATCTCGCCTGACTTCAGCAGGAGGAGACAGCCAGAATGATGCAATGAAAAGGCAATGGCACCCAAGAAAACGAGAGCATGGGAGCCGTGTCATCCATTCCTGACCGTCCAGATCCGTGAATGGGATATGCCCTTTCACAGCCCTGGAACCAGCAGCAAAATAATTGACCAACCTTGCTGCTTCAACGGGGTAGATTTGATAGATTGAGTAGAACAATTTCTTGGGGAGAACCGTCGCTGTGAGTCCAGAAACCCTTGTTCAGCCATTCCTTTCTGCTTCACCAGAGGGTACTCCGGCTGTTTATGATCCAGCCGAGTTTGACGCCTATGTGATGAACACCTATGCCCGTTATCCGCTGACCCTGGAGCGGGGGGCTGGTTGTCGGGTATGGGATACGGCCGGACGGGAGTATCTGGACTTTGTGGCGGGAATTGCAACCTGCACCCTGGGCCATGCCCATCCGGCAATGGTGGCAGCGGTGACCCAGCAGATCCAGACCCTGCACCACGTTTCCAACCTCTATTACATTTCGGAACAGGGGGACCTGGCGAAGTGGTTGGTTTCCCATTCGGCGGCGGATTTTGCTTTCTTCTGTAATTCCGGCGCCGAGGCTAATGAGGCTGCGATTAAGCTGGCCCGCCGCTATGCCCACACTGTTTTGAATATCCATGACCCAGTAATTCTGACGGCCCACGCCAGCTTCCACGGGCGTACTCTGGCGACAATCACGGCGACCGGCCAGCCCAAGTATCAGAAAGGGTTCAGCCCTCTGATTTCCGGCTTCTACTACGTCCCTTACAACGATATTGCGGCCCTGGAACGGGCGATCGCGGAATTGGATGGGGCTGAGCGTCGGGTGGCCGCCATAATGCTAGAGCCATTGCAGGGTGAGGGGGGCGTGCGTCCGGGCGATCTCGCCTACTTCCAGCGGATTCGCCAGATCTGTGACGAGAAGGGCATTCTGCTGATTCTGGATGAAGTTCAGGTCGGCATGGGCCGTTCTGGCAAACTCTGGGGCTACGAAAACCTGGGCATTGAACCGGATATCTTTACCTCAGCCAAGGGCTTGGGGGGCGGCATTCCGATTGGGGCCATGCTGTGCAAGTCGTTTTGCAATGTGTTTCATCCTGGCGATCATGCCAGCACCTTTGGCGGCAATCCCTTTGCCTGTGGGGTGGCCCTCACGGTCTGCCAGACGCTGGAAAGCTTCAACCTGCTCCAGAATGTCCAGGAACGGGGCGAACAATTGCGGGCCGGTTTACAGGCGATCGCCCGAAAATATCCTGATCTGATTGCCGAAGTGCGCGGCTGGGGATTGATCAACGGCATGGAACTCAAGTCAGACGTAGCCCTGACCTCCGCCGATGTGGTCAAAGCAGCGATCGCAGAAGGGTTACTACTGGTGCCCGCTGGTCCCAAGGTGGTGCGGTTCGTGCCACCGTTGATTGTTTCCGCAGCCGAAATCGATCAGGCGTTGGCGATCGTGGATCAGGCACTGGCCTGCCTGACAGATACCGAGTAATTGGTGGTGTTGGGTTCTAGATTTTGGGTTCTAGATTTTGGGTTCTGGATTGTGGGTTCTGGACTTTGGGTTTTGGGTTCGGGGTTTTGGGTTCGGGGTTGCTGATACCACGCACCTGACACCCGACACCTGCCACCGCTCCGGCCATGCTAAGGCGTTGTAGAGGGTGATGGCTGGGACTCCGGATTAAGCTGTTCCAGTTTTTGAGAGCTCTCTTTCATCTGGGTGGCCGCCTCTTTGGCCTTGTTGATTGGCTTCACCACCGAGGGCGTTTCGACTGGCGGTGGGGGGGATATGGCAGTCGCACATCCGCCTGCTAGTGACAGGATAGCCAACAGTCCCATTCTCATACTCTGTTTCATCATGATTATCACCAAATCTCTATCACGGCTTTTTTCAGTTTAGGAGCCTGCCGGAGCAATCCGAAAATATAGCAATCCTATTTGATTTGTGAATGCCTGGATGGTGACAGGGCTTTGTGAGAAGGGTTTCCTGCGGAAACCTTTCACAATCCTGATCGGATCGCTATAGTCCTTTGAGCATTATCCAGGGAGCCCATCCGCCGCCCTGACCATCCCAATCTGCCCCTCCTCCCCAAACCACAGCTTCCCCCCGTTTACCCTTAGTCAACCCTCTACAATCAAAAAGCACGCCTTTCCAGTTTTTCCAGGTTATGGGTAAGACTCGTAAACTTCCAGCCCAACAGCAACGGGCGATCGAAATTTTGTTGCGGCTGAAGCAACTCTATCCCGACGCCAAATGTTCGCTGGACTATCAGACTCCCTATCAGCTCATGGTGGCAACAATTTTGTCGGCCCAATGTACCGATGATCGGGTGAATAAGGTGACTCCCGAATTGTTCCGCCGCTTTCCCGATGCCCAGTCCATGGCAGCGGCTGATTTGTCCGAAATAGAGGAATTGGTCCGTTCAACAGGTTTTTATCGCAACAAGGCCAAAAATATTCAGGCTAACAGCCGCATGCTGCTGGAGCAGTTTGGCGGGGAAGTGCCGCAATTGATGGAAGACCTGCTGAAGTTGCCGGGGGTGGCTCGCAAAACGGCCAATGTGGTTCTGGCCAATGCCTTTGGCATCAATATGGGCGTCACGGTGGATACCCATGTGAAACGACTGACCCATCGGTTAGGGTTAACCCAACATACCGATCCGGTCCGGATCGAACGCGACTTAATGAAATTGTTGCCCCCATCCGAATGGGAGAATTGGTCAATTCGCCTGATCTATCATGGTCGGGCAGTTTGTACGGCCCGTAATCCCCAGTGCGATCGCTGCGTTCTGGCCGATCTCTGTCCCTCGGCTAAACTATCTCCCCAATCGGGTGAGGTTGCAGACGCAGGGGACGAAGCGCTGGCGATCGCGGCTAACGCAAAAATTAGTTGACCATTCCCCGTCTGAATTCGGTATGATAATAAATTGTGTCTTTGCAATAGGAAGCGACAGAACCAAACATGGCTAAGAAGAGCATGATCGAGCGGGAGAAGCGTCGCCAAAAGCTGGTGAACAAGTACGCTCAGAAACGGCAAGATTTGCTGGAACAGTTTGCTAGCGCGACTTCTCAACAAGAGAAACTGGCGCTCCACCGCCAAATTCAACAGCTCCCGCGTAACAGTGCTCCCACCCGACTGCACAATCGCTGCTGGCTGACCGGCCGCCCCAGAGGGTACTACCGCGACTTTGGTTTGTCGCGTAACGTCCTGCGGGAGATGGCGCACCAAGGCCTGTTGCCCGGTGTGGTGAAATCAAGCTGGTAAGTTCAATCGTTCTAGAAGCATCAAGAGGTGAGCTGGATGGCGCAGAAATGTCTAGCTCAACCTCGTTTTTGGTTCAGGCAGCTTTCTGAAACGTGATCAGTGAGTTCGTTTATCCCATTGCTTGGCTCAAGACCATTGGGTGAGATGTCCCCTTTGCGGGATCTAGTGTGCTCAAGGTTCTGCCAAAGTTTTGCTTTCATGCAAGGGGAGTCAGGGGATAATAGGTATAGTTGGATTGCTTAGGTATAGTTGGATTGCTT
>CAZBTL010000170.1:0-9465 GCA_964494755.1 uncultured bacterium
AGTTGCATCGTGGCGGCTATCTAAATCTCGCCCAGGTTTACCAGAATCACCGGGTCCCACTGTGCAGATAGCGGACGAAGAAGGCCCAGACTTCTCCGGCACCGGCCCAAACCAGTCCGGCGATACTGGCAAAGAAGGCAGTGGTTGCGCCGGTCAGGCCGTATCCCAGCAGTAATAGCAAACCATCCGACTCCAGAATGCCAATCGACAGGAAGAGGATGGTGTAGGCTGGCAACATATTGGTAAACGGAATTGGCAGGGGCAAGGCCATCAGCAGGGCATTCCAGGCCAAGCAAAGGCCCACTAACCGACGCAGCATCCAGTTGAAGCTGACTTTCTGCAAGCGGGTTTGGGCCAACCGTTCCACCGGATGCAACAGCCGATTCAAATTACCCAAAACGGTTCGCGAAATGGCTGGAGACAGCTCGATCCGGGCAATAAAGCGTGGAAGTAAGGGTTGGTGATAGCCTAAAGCAAGCTGCAACCCAGCCAGAATAATTCCGGCGCCCAGTAGTGTGGAGAAGCCAACCAGGGGAATGGGAATGGGGAGAATCAGCGGTAAGGTCAACAGCCCGCAGATGAGGCCAAAGCCGTGTTCTTCCGTGCGCTGGACAATCGTCCCAATCGCCAGGGGTTGCTCTGGGTAATCCGCCAGTAAGGATTGGATAATTTCTGAGAGTTTCATGGATGGTTGATTCCAGAGGCGGATTATGCACCTTTCACTATCATCACGTAAACTGCCAGTGGTTCCGCAGACCCGACCCAGTTCTTTCAGAAATTTTCATTGGAGCAAAGGTATTGCCAATAGGTGGGCGGCTGTGTCAGTCCCGGTCGATCAGCACTGGACGCACCGCCGGATGGTGCAGAAATTCATCGGTTAAGGGCTGGGCGGAACCGGATTCGATGTTTTGCAGCAGCGCCGTGAAAGCGCCCGCTCCCACACCGGATTGGGGAAACATGCGATAGCAAGGTAAATCAACCAGATGGGACTGGTAGTCGGCTAGAGCGGGAACCGGGATGGCCGCAAACTGGGGAAACCGCTCCAGCAACCACTGCACTACCTGTTCATTTTCCTCTGGGGAATAGGTGCAGGTCATGTAGAGGAGATGGCCCTGTGGCGCAACGATCTGGGCCGAGTTGGCCAGAATTCGTTTTTGCCGATTGGCGTTGTTGTTAATCGTGACGGGATGGAAGCAGCCGGGGGCCGTGCCGCCCTTCGCCAAGAGGGACTGTCCCGTACAGGGGGCATCCACCAGCACCAGATCGGCGGTTTGGGGAATCAACCCTGCCAGCACTTGGGAGTCCAGCCGACTGACTTGGGCTGGTTGCACCCGGCACCGTTTCAAGTTGGAAATAAGGGCGGCGGACCGTTTGCCAATTACTTCATTGCTGACCACTCGGTGGGGCTGTAGGGCTACCCAGGAGAAGATACTTTTGCCGCCAGGAGAGGCGCACATATCCAGCACCAGGGAAACCGGCTGGGGCAGGGTGAGGACGGGAGAAATGGCAAACACCGACGACGCATCCAGGCAGTAAAAGGCGCCTTGCTGGTGTAGCGGATGCTGGCCCGGTTTGGCTGCGATCGCCAGCCGGTCCACAAACTCCGGTTGCCAAGACAGCGGTGCTTGGCGCTCAAAGGGAAGGGGTTGGGGACGCTCCTGACACCAAAGGATACAGGGATGGAACACTGGAGCCTTGAGCAAGCAATCCAGGAAAGCATCGCGATCGCCTGCCTGGGGAAACAATCGCTGACTCAGTTTGAGCAATAATTTGGAGGGCTTTTCCATTGCGTGGCTTAATCCCTCAGGCGATCGCTTCCAGGTTTGCCGCCGCCTGCGATCGCGGCTGCTTAGACAGTTGTTGGGTCATGGCTAAAATTCGTCGGGCACTTTCCGGGGGACCGCAGTTTTCCACATTGACGGAATAAATCGGCACCTGCCGCCGTTGCAAATCGTAGCGATAGGTTTTGTCGTAATAGTCCAGCACAATGGCGATCGCCGCAGCCAGATCTCCCTGGCGAATTAGATCTGTTGCCTGTCGAACGCGATCGCCGCCCAATCGCTTACTCAGCCGTTCCGTCGCCACGATCAACTGCTGCCGGTCAATGACGCCATAGTCCTGTAGCAACAGGGCTGTGCGGTCTGCCCGCGATCGTTCCACCTGCACCACCGGAGCCGCCACCATCTGCTGGAACAGTTCATCTGGGATGCGACAGGTACCCACCATGCGGCTTTCGGCCTCAATCCAGATGGGGCGATCGGCGGGTAATTGGGACCAAGCCAGGGCCAGCAAATTCTCGAAATGTTCCGTACTGGGTTGGGGCGGCAGGCCCAGATTGCCATAGCTGCTACCCCGATGGTTGGCGAAATATTCTAGATCCAGAATCGGTTGGCCCTGTTCCCGTAAGGCATGCAAAATCGCTGTTTTGCCGGTGCCGGTCATGCCACCCAGCGTCCAGATCGGCTTGGCAACGGCCAGCACCTGGCGCACCCATTGGCGAAAGCCTTTATAGCCCCGGTCCAGCAGGCAGACCTGAAATCCGGCTGTTTCCATCAACCAGGCCATACTGCCGCTGCGCATGCCGCCCCGCCAGCAGTGGATGCGCAACACCCGGTCGGCTGCCAGTTGTCTGGCCTGAGCCACAAACTCAGCCAACTTGGGACCGGCGATCGCCAACCCCAGTTCCACCGCCGCATCCCGCCCCTGCTGCTTGTAACAGGTGCCAACCCTGGCCCGTTCCTGATTGTCAAACAAGGGAAAGCTGAGAGCGCCGGGAATGTGTCCCTGTTCATACTCCGCCGGACTGCGCACATCCAGAATGGGCCCCGGTTGTTCTAGAAATTCCGCTGTCGTCAGGATGGGTGCCATTCTACTCTCGGTTCTAGTCAAATTCCGGCGCCCAGATACTACGGATGGGCAGTTCCCAGCCAGGAAGCACCTCCGGTACCATCAGAACATCGCCATCCCGCAAAACTGTGGCTGACTGCCCCAGGCGAAAAACTTCAACAGTGCGCGTTTTGGGATCAACCAGCACACCCACCACTGTCCCCAGTTCCAGAAATGCCTGAATTTTCTGGCGTAGTTTTTCCAGGGAATCGCTCTTTGACTTCACCTCAAAGATCAGGTCGGGCACCAACTGGGCATAGTCTTCCGTGGTCCGCCGCAACCGTTCTGCCCGGATAAAGGAGGCATCCGGAGCCCGGACATCCGCATCTGCATTGGGCAAAATAAACCCGGCACTGGAGGCTGTTACCCGACCCAAATGACGAGGTCGCACCCAGTTTCCCAGTTGACGGACAATTTCCGCCACGATTTCATCGGGTTCCAAACCGGATGGGCTCATAATGACAATTTCTCCCTGGACCAATTCCATCTGGTAATCGGGGTGCTGTTGTTGTAGGTGTTCCAGGTCTTTGACGGTTAATGCCATACACCCTCCGGGGGCTGTGCCTGTTTCTAATGGTGCCACGAGATCTGGATCGACGGCTGATTCTCCTGGGGTGCGATGGTTCGGCCAATGATGGCGCTGTGGCTATAACCCAATGTTTGTAGCGCCTGTAGGCAGCGATCGCCCTGGTTGGCCGGGACGCTTGCCAACAAGCCGCCAGCGGTCTGAGGGTCAAACAGCAGCGGAAAGGAGGGCTGTAGTTCCACAGCCGCCAGATTTTCAATGCAGCGAGTCGCCTCTAAATTTTGGCTATAGAGGGAACTGACAATACCCCGCTGTGCCATCTCCAACGTTCCGTCCAGCAGGGGAATGGCTGCTAAATCAAGCGAGACGCTGACTTCAGAGGCTTGCACCATTTCCAGCAGGTGACCCAGCAAGCCAAAGCCAGTGACATCGGTACAGGCAGTAGCGCCCCATTCCTGCAAGCAAAGGGAAGCGGTCTGATTGGATTGCAACATGGTCGCGATCGCCGTTTCGATCCAGGCTCCCTTGGCTTGACCGCGCATCTGGGCTGCAAACAGGACGCCCGTGCCCAATGGCTTGGTCAGAATTAACACCTGCCCCGCTGCCATGCCGCTTTTCCGCAGGAGCCGGTCAGCATAGGCCAGACCATTGCAGGTCAGACCAAAGGACAGTTGGCTGCCCTCGGTGGTGTGGCCTCCCACCAGCACCGCATCTGCCTGATGCAACACCTGAATCGCGCCGGACAGCAGTTGATAGAGGGTTTCTTCTACCTTGTCGGGCAGGGCATAGGGTAGGGTGGCGATCGCCAGGGCGCTCTGGGGTCGGGCGGCCATGGCATACAAATCATTGAGGGCATGGTTGGCAGCGATCTGGCCAAATCGGAAAGGGTCGCTGACCAGAGCCGGAAAGGCATCAATCGTTTGCACTAGCACCATCCCATCCGGCACCTGGAGCACCGCCGCATCATCCGGCGTATCCAGACCGATCAGAATATCAGCCTGGGCTGGGGCGACAGGGCTGCTGCCATGGGCACTGTTTTGAATCCGTTGCAGCACTCGTTGCAACACGGTGTTGCCCACCTTTGCGCCACAGCCAGCACAGCGCATTGTCACAGCAGGGGTTAGGGAACCCGCTCCAGGCTCTTGACGGCTGGCTGCCATCGGGGTTAACTGGCTAAACTGCCGCATAAAGGCCCGGTCGATATGGTCTTTCCAGCGCCAGAGCAAAGGGGATTGCCAGCCAAAGGGCCCGCGCGAGGCAACGGCTGTCCCGTCACCGGTGCCAATTAGACTGAGGTATTGGCGCTGCGGCTGAAAGGGTTGCAGCGGTTGATCCTGTAAAGTTTGGCGCAGGTTGTGAAACAGGGGTGCTCCCTGGCGCACAGCGAAAACTCCGGCTTTGGGTCGGGGATGGTGAACCATACTGGCAATGTCCCCGGCAGCAAAAACCTGAGCATGGGAGAGCGATCGCAAACAATCATCCACCTGAATAAAGCCTGCCTCGTCAACGGCCAGACCCGCTTGCCCCAACCAGTCCGGAGCCGCCGCCTGTGTTACCCAGAAGATGGCGTCACATTCCACGGTCAGACCCGACTGACAGTGAACCTGGCCTGGTTGGACTTCAATCACGGTTTGTTGCAAGTGTAGATGAATGCCCCGCTGGGTCAGGAGTTGGCGGAAATGCTGGCGCACCCAGCGGTTATGGTTAGGCAGCAGGTCGGCATCCCTTTGGAACAGATGCAGGCTGAGTTGGGAAAGGGGCTGCTGGGCCGCCTGCAGGATTTGCTGTAATCGGTGTTGCATGGTCAACGCCAGTTCCACCCCACCGGCCCCGCCTCCGATAATAGCCAGTCGAATCGGTCGCTGGGGATTCTGGCTGACCTGTTGCACGACCTGTTGCCAGCGCTGTAGAAATTGCCGCACCGGTTTGGCCGCAATGATGGCTGTGGGGTCACCCAACACCTGGGGCAGTTGAGGCGTACTGCCAATGTCAATAGACAGTACATCAAAGGCCACAGGCGGACGGTTGGCGCAGAGTACCCGATTATTCACCAAATCCAGCCCGATCACCCGGTCAATGTAGAACTGGGCTCCGGCAAATTGAGTCAGCGGATACAGATCAATATGGCATTCCTCTCGGCTGTAAAATCCGGCCACATAGCCTGGCAGCATGCCGGAATAGGGCGTATCCCAACCGTCGGAGATCAGGGTCAAGCGCACACCGGGTAAAGGCTGCATGCCAAACAACCGTAGGGCGATCGCGTGGGCATGCCCGCCCCCAATCAGAACCAGATCTTTGCTAATGAGTTGGAACTCTTGCTGCATCCAAGCACCGAAAATTTCCGGTTATCGTCTATCCCAATACCACCCTGCCTGGTGGAAACGCCCCAAGCCGATGGCGGGATTTGAACCCGCGACCGCTCGATTACGAATCGAGTGCTCTACCACTGAGCCACATCGGCGACTATGCCAGTTAATTAGTATATCAGGGTTGCTTCAGGGTGGGGTGAATTTGAGCTAGATTATGCCCAGGTTGTTCTACTCTGTTGAAGGAATTTATTCCACTTGCGGCAAGAATTGCATGCGATTTCTGGTGTCGGCGCTTGAATAGAAGGGGAATGGTTTTTAGGAGATTTTCCGGAGTAATACCGATTTAATCTGATGCTGCATAGAATTTACCCCACCGCCTGCGGCACCTCCCGCGCTACGCGCCGCTAACGCTAGAACCAAGGGGAGGTTGGGAGGGGTCAGATAAGGCTCATCATTAAAGAGAATTGGTATAAGGTTGCCAGTAAAGAGTTGTCTGTTGTGGTGGCGAAGCAGTTGGGCCATGATTTTCGGTTTACTCAGAGATTGACGGCTAAATGCTTCCCCTGTGTTGGTGCATATTCTTTTCGGGCAATGTCCTACTTCTCCGACTTTGTTCATGGGGACTAGCAGGCAATGGTGATTACCAGACAGATTTTATCTAATGGTTCCGGACCGGATCTGATCAAATTACAGGAGGCAGAAGCCGCGATCGCCGCCTTTGAGCGATCGCCCGTGCCTGGTGTCTGGCCCTTTTTGGATAAGGCGATGCTAATTACAGAGATGCGGCAGCGCCTGCAACATCCGACAGCGGTTTGTCAGGGGGGGCAGCCATTTTGTGGACCGGCGTCTGTTCTCTTCGAACTGGTGCGCAAGCAGCCCCAGCGGTATGTCGAGATCTGCCAAACGCTATTTTTGACGGGTGGATTTCAGGGGAAAAACAGCTTCATTGCAGCATCCGATCAGTTGCGTCGAGACAGCTATGGCAATCTGCGGATGAGTCAGGCCGACTGGATGGTGCTGGCAACCCTACGAGACGTTGAAAACATTCTGTTTCCGGTTGATCCGGATGCCCCTGAATTGATCCGGAGCCTGGCTGGAATGACCAAGTCGTGGGAGATGAAGGGCTGGATCCAGGAAATCCTAGGTTATTCCAACGTGGACTATCACCATGCCTATCTATTGAATGACCTGAGTGCGATGAAAGCTGCCGAGCAGGCGATTCAGCAGGGTGGAGTAGCGTTTGCCCTGATTACGGCGGAAGCCTTGCTGGAAGACAAACCACCGAAAATTCCATTTCCCAGTCACTGGATTGCATTGCTTGGCAATCTGGCTATTGAACCGGACAGTATTGGGTTTAACCTCTACACCTGGTCGAAACAGATGCGTCTAGAAGTAGATATCCCCACTTTCAGAAAGTATTTTTGGGCCACAGTTACGGCAACGCCTTGAGCCGTATCCAATTCTTGCCTAACTAAATTGTTGGGCATAGAAGTGGGCGTAGCGTCCTCCTCGGTCCAGGAGTTCGGCATGGGTGCCAGATTCTACAACCTGCCCCTGTTCCAGGACTAGAATCCGGTCAGCCCGCCGCACGGTTGCCAGACGATGGGCAATGATGAAGACTGTACGGTTTTGCATTAGCCGTTCCAGGGCTTCCTGCACCAGTGCTTCCGATTCAGAGTCCAGGGCAGAGGTGGCTTCATCTAGAATCAAAATCCGGGGATTGAGCAACACAGCCCGGGCGATCGCCAGGCGTTGGCGTTGTCCACCGGATAAGTTAACGCCCCGTTCACCCACCCAGGTGTCGTAGCCTTGGGGAAATTGGGCAATAAACTGGTGGGCATTGGCGATTTTGGCAGCTTCCTGAATCGCCTGGCGATCGCTGTTCGATTGGCCAAAGGCAATATTCTGGGCGATGGTGCCAGAAAACAGGATGGTTTCTTGGGGAACGATGCCAATTTGCCGTCGCAAGCTGCGGAGGGTGATATCCCGGATATCGATGCCATCAATGAGGATCTGACCCACCTGGGGATCATAAAACCGCAGCAAGAGGTTGACCATGGTGGTCTTACCAGCGCCGGACGATCCGACCAGGGCGATCGCCTCACCCGGCAAAGCCAATAAGCTCAAATCTTGTAGGACTGGCTTAGTGGAATCGTAGGAAAAACTGACTTCACAGTATTCCACTTTGCCGGTCACAGTTGGCATGACCAACGCATTGGGCTTATCGACAACGGTGGGATACAGATCCAGCAGTTCAAAGATCCGGTCGATTGAGGCTTCTCCCTGCTTAAATTCGTTGTAATTGCTGGTAACCAGGGAGATAGGATCGATCAACATGACCACTGCGGTTAAATAACTGACAAATTCCCCGCCAGTCAAGTTTCCCAACGAAACCTGCCATCCACCCAGGAAAAGCAGTAGCAGCAGCGCTAGGGATTCCAAAAAGCCCACAATTGGGGCTTGCAGGGCTTTTAACTGCTCTGCCTGAAATCTGGCCTTACGGTTGCGCTCCGCTTCGCGACTGAAGCGGTTGAGCATATACCCTTCCGCTGCAAAGGCTTGAACCAACCGGATGCCCCCAAACACTTCCACCAGCAGGGCAGATAGATTGGAAATGCGACTCTGACTGCGATAGGATAGTTTCCGCAGTTGTTCACCAAACCAGGTAATCAAGATGGCCAGCAACGGGGCAATAATGGCGGTTGCCAGGGTTAACTGCCAGTTGAGATAGACCATATAGCCCAACACCACAATCAGTTGTAGGGTGCTGGGGATGAATTGGTGAAAGAACTTGTTGACCAGTTCCCCGATCCGATCAATATCTTCGGTGAGACGGTAGGCCAGATCCCCACTCTGGGCGGTTTCAAAGTATCTCAGATCGAGATGTTGAATGTGATCATAGACACGGGTTCGTAGCTCATAGGAGATGGTCAGGGAAGCTTTTGCCATCAAGGTATCCTGGCCAAATTGCACAACCTTTTGGGCCAGGAAAACTAAGGCCGCTGCACTGGCTACCCGCCCAATGGCCTGTAAGTCGCCACGAGCAATGGGTTCTGCTAATCCGCCTGCCAGCCAGGCCAGGATAGGCCAAGCCGCGGTAAACAGTAGAGTACAAATCAGTGCTTGAAAAATCGTCCGGCTCTGGGGCCGGACAAATTCCAACAACTGCCAATAGCGATCGCCTTTTTTCAATGCCTGTGTGCCGTCTTTTCTTGATAAAGATGGAGGATCGACGGGGCAACCGAAACCACCACAATTATCAGAATAATCGGAAGCAAATACTTATCTACATCAGGGATAATCTGACCGAGAAAGTAACCACCCAGAATGAGCCCAACCGTCCAGATGAGTCCCCCAAGCAGGTTGTAGAACACAAAAATGCGATAGTTCATCGCCCCAATACCAGCCACGATGGGAGCAAATGTCCGAACGATCGGCATAAAACGGGCGATTACGATCGTTTTCTTCCCATGTTTGTCATAAAACTGTTGAGCCGTCACCAAATGCTTTTTATGAAAGAAACGAGAATCCTTGCGGCGAAATAGCCGACGACCAAACCTGCGGCCGGTAGCATAGCCAATATTATCTCCCAGAACTGCACAGATAAATGCTCCGACGATCAGCAGTTGCAGGCTAAAGAACTGCTGCGAAGCCAGAAAGCCAGCGGTGAATAGGAGACTGTCCCCCGGCAGAAAAAACCAACCAGCAGACCAGATTCGGCAAAGATAATGCCCCAAACTAGTA
>CAZBTL010000171.1:0-9451 GCA_964494755.1 uncultured bacterium
TAGGAGGAATCCTGTCATTTGAGAATCTGTTTTTATTTCCCAACAACTCTAATATCGATATCGCCATCCCGGTCAATGTCTCCAACTGCAATCCCTTCGTCGGTTGACTCATTTGTAATGCGGGTCCGTTTCCAATTTCCTGCACTGGGGTTTTCAGGAATTTCAAAATAGTAAATTTCCCGATCGCCATTGCCCCCAGACAGCAGAATTTCAGGCTTACCTCCCGCCACAATCTGTGCCAGCCGATAACCCTGTCCATTCCCATGGGCGGTCGCTGGCATGGTACCCACCTTAGTTGCAGTCCAGCCATTCCCTTGTGTATCGGTGGCTTCCAACCAGTAAATATCAGGGAGTGCTTCGCCAATGATAGCTGGCAGGTTATCATCATCGACATTGGTAATCAACATGGCATCGACATTAACTGGAAAGTTGATGCGAGACCATTTCCCGGTCATGTCTCCCCCAGGATTTTTATAAAAATAGCGTCCGGAGACGATGTCGGCGTAGCGATCACCCGTTAAGTCTTCCATTGCCAGCCCGAAGTAGCGAATCGAGCCCCGATTCAGTAGCCGCGCCAGTCCGAAGAATTTATTGGAATGCCGATAGACATTCCGGCTGTTATCTACCTGGATGGCAGTCCAGCGATCCAGGCTCAGATGAGATCGCGTTGTGACCGTGTTGAGCCAGGTTTCAATCGCTTTCTTGCCTGTGTAGTTTTTGCCAACAATATCCAGACTGCCATTGGCACCAATATCGCCAATCCGGGCATTATGAGTGCCGGTAGTCGCAAGAATATGTTGTTTCCAGGTGGTTGCTCCTCCGATATTTTCGTAAACCATGACCCGATAGGGCAGTACAGGACTGAGCAGTTTGCCTCCGCCCGTGTTCATCTCGCCAACAAATACATCGGGGTCGCCATCCAGGTCAAAATCCCCTACTTCCAAACTGTGGGCACCGCGTAGCGTTTCAGTTTCGATCGGGTGTTCCTGCCAGGTCGGATTTTCAAACCAGGAAACTCGGCCATCTCCTTCTGCATGACTCAAGACGATATCCTTTTTTCCGTCTTTGTTCATGTCAGCAATAATGTCACGGCTTTCAGCTCCCCAGTTGGTTGTGATGGAATGTTTTGTCCAAACTAAGCCTTTTTGATCGCGGTTCTCGTACCAGTTCAGGCTAGCGGCAATATCCAGATCGCCATCTTTATCAATATCACCTAGATCCAGCCCTTCTCCTGGGGGCGTATCGACCTCGTGACGGATCCAACCTTGCTTTGGATCATCAGGTGCCTCAAACCAGGTGAGTTGACGGGGGGAATCCTTTCTGAACATGGCCACATCCAGGTGGCGATCGCCGTTGATATCTCCTACGGCTACATCATGGGAGAAGCGATCGCCAATTTTGTGTCGCACCCAACCAGACGGTTTGAAGGGATCCCCTGTATTTTCCCACCATTCAATTTGATCCCGGGAAATAGAACTGATGACCACATCACCGTCTCCATCGCGATCAACATCGGAAATTTCACCATCGGTTGTGAAGTCGCCTTCACCAATGTCATAACGCTTCCAGGACGGATAGTGATACCAGACGGCTCCAGTTGAGTGTTCCGAAGCCACCATGATGTCAGCCGCTCCATCGCCATCAATATCGCCAATCGCTAATACATCCAGGCAGCAACCATCCCCTGAGGGAGGAGACGGGTCGATCACTCGATGGATAAAACTCAAGGATCGAGTGGTGTTGCCGGCAGAATGACTAGTGGTATGAAAGTAACCAAATGCCAGGGACAGTAGAAGCGCTAGAACTCCTGCCAGAAGCAATTGTATTCTGTTCAGTTTCAGCTTCATACCGTGCCTCTTCGCGATATTCCTGAACGGCCCAAATACGCAATATATCTACTCCCTAGGGCTTCTCCTTACCAATGGAGTTGCCACCACATGACCCACGAGCCAACCCAGTCCCGGATAGGCCGCTTCCAGTGGAGTCGTTGTATATCCAAGGCCCTCAATAAAAGTCTGTAACGCTGCTTGCTTGTGTTCAAAGGCGGCCCGATTACCATCATCAATCTCGTAAAGGATGATGGGTTGATAGGTTTTGATCGTCTCAGTCATGCCTCGCAAGGCTTCCAATTCTGCTCCTTCCACATCGATTTTGATCATCGTGGGAGGCAGGATAGCTTTTTGAGCAATCAGATCATCAATCGAAACGATATCCACCATCATCCGATCTTTCAGATCGGGTGGAGTGTCTGCTACCGACAACGTAGAGCCACCGGAATAGTGGGCGACAAGAAGTTCTGCCTTCCCACTAGAGACAGAAACAGCCTGTTCAAACACGGTAATGTTGGAGAATTGATTTAATTGCGCATTCCGTCGTACCAATGTCGCATTCGCCGGTACTGGTTCAAAGGCATAGACATGACCGGCATTTCCTACTAGCTTTGCACCGATAATGGTAAAGAACCCCACATTGGCACCAATGTCATAAAAAACATCGCCCGGTTTCAGGCAGGCTACCAATGCATTTTGTACAGGTGGCTCATTGGTTCCCAGGGCATAAGCTGGGTTGGATTGACCGGGATTGAACTTCAGCCCCCTGGCAATCCCCTGCTGGATTGTGGCATCCCGGTTACGAACGCCAAGCTTGGAAATGCGATGAGGCACTGAGTTGGGGGGAAACTGTCCCAACCATTCAACGATTCCCATTGGGATCCGATGACCGATCCACTCAAGGTGCTTTTTTATCCGATTCTGCGAGTAAATGGTCATAGCGCTCACACCCATAGCGTGAAATGGCAATGAACTGGAATGGATACATCTGTGTGAATGACTAATCCAAAATCTGGCTCTACTGGAGTCCAGTAGAGCCTCCAATCTCAGGGTTTGATGTAGAAGTTAAAGGTATGTTTATGAGTTGTTCGCGACAAATACTGAGCTGTTGATAGGGGAGGAAATAGATATGGAGTGAAGAGTTTGAGAGCCTGACTTTGGGCAATTGGGTAAGGACGGAATTCAGGCGTATCATTCCAGCCCACCATTAAAATTCCACCACTTCTCAGGCACTGGAAACACCGGGTAAAGGATTCTTCAGATTCCGACCGCTCATCCATTGCCCCCACCAAGAAAACACCATTGCACAAGATTAAATCCAGTGAGTTTTCACTAAAGTGTTGATCGATCGATCGTAAAGGCGAAATAATATGCTTATCGGCTCCGTAATGCCGCTTGGTAGGATCGATTTCCAGTGTCCAGTATTCCTTATTGGTAAAGAACTGGTCGTAGTGTTGGGTATACGATTCACAACCAACAAACAAGATTTTGTAAAACTCCTGTTGTGCTACAAAATAGGGAAATATTTTCTTCTCCAAGATGTAGCGATCGTGGGGTAAGTGGGTTTTCTCCAGATGCTTTGCTACGGCTGGAAAGTTCGACCTCACAAAAATTTTGAGTGATTCCAGGTTAGTCATTCGCGTTTACACTTTAGCAATCAAATTACTGAACTGTGTACCAGTATCATCCCCCCATTCCCAGTTAGCGACAATGCCAACCCGGTTAATGTGAAAACGAGAAGCATCGGGGTAAACATCGGTTAATGCCCGATATAGAACTGGTTCATCATTAATGAAAAGAGTGAAATGGTTGCCATCAAAAACTAAGCGGAGACGGAACGGAACCCCCCAGGTCACGCGCCAGCCAATCATAGTCCACACAGCATCGTACAGTTCTTCGTAGCCATTTAAGTGAGAGAAGAGCGCGATCGATGCGCCATTATAATCATCATCCAGGTAGAGGCTGAATGTGAGATAGTTGTTGGAATCTTGCCAGACAATTAACCCACCGCGGCCCCTTTCCTTCTGTTTTTTGCCAGTTCCCGGAGGGGTAATGGTTACTTCAAGATCAACGAAGGTGGGATGATCCCACGCCAGAGTGTAGGCGGTTCGACCAGGATTAGGAGTTTGAGCGCTAGCAACGACTTTGGCGGATTGGTTGCCTGTCAGGACAAACGTGCCTTTACCAATTATCCGTTGCCAAATCTTCTCGCCTGTAGTTGTCAGTTTGCCTTGTAGATCACCCGGTGCGCCCTCAAACGTTTCAGTTAGAACGGTCTGGGTACCGGCGGCAGTCCAGGGAGATCCTAAATCCAGAGTCGCCGGAATGGGGATACTACGGGCGTGAGCCTCGAAGTTACGGAAATAAAGACTGTTAACTGAACTCAATGCTGCAAATCCTACTCCGCAAGCCGTTTGTAAGCGACGATCGGAAAACCATTGACCAAAGACCAGCTTGCCATCCAGATACAGACTAAAGGTCATCCCATCATCTAGAATCTGGATGGAATGGAGGCTTTGCGGTCTGAGAAAGCAATCAGTATCGGTGGCAATCGTCTCTTGAATGCCATTTTGTTTAACATTAAGCTGACAACCATCACGGGTACACTGGAATTCCCAGGTGTTATCCGTATCCTGAAAGCGCCAGATCAGGCTGGCCGTTGCTGTTGTCTGCGTTTCCAGCAGAGTATGAATTAGACCGGTTGGGGCAGAAGTTTCCAGCCATGCCAGGGCAGTGGAGGTTGTAGGAGAGGCACCTTTAGCTGTCAACGCATAGTTTCCCTCCAGCACCGTCCATTTCGCTCCCTCCTCGGTCTGGTGATCATGCAATAATCCACCACCGGTTAGGGTGTCTGCTGCATGGGCCGTCCCATACCAGGTCGCAAGAGATGGAATTTGCTCGACATGCACGCCGTAGACCCTGGTATCCACCCGGAAGCCAATTTGCCCCAGTGCACTCTGGTAGATACCGGCATACACCGTGGTATCGGTATTGAAAGGGTCGATCGCAATGGGCCGCATGTTGGGATAAGCCACTAACCCATGGGCATTCGGAGTTGCCGCCGCATAATAGATGGCACCTGTTTCTCGTAAAACCACAATGTAATAGATTTGGATGTTTTGGAGACCTTTGAAGGCCGCCAACGGATGATTGCCGACTCGCGCCCACAGTTCACCATTGTCTCCTCTCGCAGCATGCATGATGAAGGCATTCCCTTCGGCCAGAGGGTTAGTGGGAACAATACGGGGAAACCACCCCACTGCTAAGTTTTCATCCAGGTTGGGTAGTTTCCATCGGTTGGGAGCAGCATAAAACCACCCACGAAATCGCCGGATTAGTCCTTTTTTTTGTGGACTAAGTAGCAAACGCCAAAGTCGTACTAGGGGTGGATCCGCTTCACTGCCCTTCAGCCAGCGCCACAATCGCCCCAAAAATCGCTGACCAATCGTTTCCCCCTGGGAGGTATTGTGTCCATTACTCAGGAGAACTGCCATTGCCAGCCCATTGACGCGAGGATAGGGGCCATACACCACACCCTGCCGTCCCCAGCCGGGAGTAATTAAGGGTTGAAACCGGAGGGCATCGTTGTCGATCGCAATAATGCCTTCTGCATCGATGCCTTTGCGAACAATGCCACTGCCGCCACTGCTGCCAATCACCTTGCCTGCTGGACGATTATCAGCATAGAGATCCCTGAAGGGAGCGATCTCGCTGCCTGGCTTCCTTGTAACCGGTTGTTGCATGGGTGTTTTCATCATTCAACTTACTTTCATTCCTAAAGGCTGACTATGCAGCGACCCCTTATCCGCAACCCGGTAACGCCGGAAGATTTCGTAGTCCTGGAAAAAACATTCCAAAAATTCTCCCCTTGCCACGTCTGCCAGCGTTTGCCAGCCTGAATGTGGGATTAGGGGCTGCATTTGAGAACGATGCTGGGCAAGGGCCTGCTGTTTTTGATCTAATAGATCTCCCACATAAACCGAACATTGGAAGTCTCTCAACCGCAAGCCAAACCCCAGCAGAACGCTGTTTTTCAATGCAGACAAAGTTTCTCGGCGGCTACTGGCAGCCAGGGTTGTAATGGGGAAGTGCCGCCAGAACCAAATGGGGTACTCGTAAATCGTTGCCTCTAACTGATAGGCATTTAAAGCAGCCAGAACAATGTGATTGGTGGCATAGTGATCGGCAGGATACTCCTTGTAATAGGGAATGTAAACTTCCTCGGGCTGATAACGTAACAGTATTTCAGCTACAACTTGGATCGCCTTAGCTTGCTGATGCTGCAACCCACCATCTGGAAACTCTAGACAGATCACATCTTCCAGTTCGATACCCAGAGCTTGCGCCGCCGCGATCGCCTCTTGGGTCCGGATTGCCTTCAATTCCGCTGGCGCGATCAAATGGGCATGGGATAAACAACCATCAGTCATAAAAACAATTTTGATATCTGCCCCTGCCTGTTTTTTCCGCAAAATGGTGCCACCACAGCCCAAAGTCTCATCATCCGGATGGGGTGAGAAGACGATCGCTGATTTTCTTAGATTCCCATCGTCATAATCGCTCATCATGTGGCGAATCAGAGCCTGGTAAATTTTGTGAATCAACCGTTTAGAAGGGGAGACTGTCATAGGGGTTCAGGCAGGGTGATGCACAACTATTGTCTCGGAACCAGTTGGGAGAGTTTGGTACTGCTTTAGCAAACTAGCTGCCACCCGCTCCCAGGAAAACAAGTCTAGAACTCGTTGCCGCCCTGCTTTCCCCATGCTTGCTCTTAAGTCGCGGTCAGCAAGTAACCGAAGCAGTGCATCGGCCAGAGAGTTGGCATCCCCCGGTTCTGCCAGTAATCCCGTTTTTCCCTCATCAACTACACTGGTCATGCCCCCCACACGAGCACCCACCACCGGCGTTTCGGTTGCCATGCCCTCCACCAGACTCATACCAAACGCTTCGCTGAGCGATGGGTTAATCAACACATCCGCATCCCAATAGTGTTGCAGCAGGTCGGCCTGGGCCATGGCTCCTATAAAGGTGATGCGATCAGCATGCGCTGGCAAAATGCGGCTTTTGAGCTGTGCTAGATAACTTTCACCGGTATAGAAAGTAGCCAACTCTGCGACCTTGTCATTGTCACTCAAACTGACGATGAATTCTTTGGAGGCGATCGATTCTGGTCCGATTACCTTCAGGATGGCCTGAGGACGGTGTTGGGCGACGGTTTGAAAGGCATCTAGTAACACATGAAGTCCCTTCTCCGGGGAAATTCTGCCAACAAACAGCAGCTCTTCAGCATCATCCATTTTCTGGTAGCCATTCTTTGCAGTGAAATGATCAACATCGACACCGTTGTAAACGGTCTGACAGCGATCGGCAAACTGAGGAAATTGCTGACGAATCTTGTCGGTAATGTAGTCACTGCAACCAATCACCAGGTCTACCTGTCGTAATCGCCGTGCGATCATTGCCGGGTCTAGCTGGGTCAACCATTCGCAATGCATGTGCAAGACGATTTTGATATTTGGGTTGAAAGCCCGGATAATGGGCACAAACTGGGAAAAGTTGTGAATATGAACAACATCACAGTGTTGCTGTCGCAGATCATTGGCAATTTGAAGAATGTAACCCAGGTAGTAGAGAGTGGAAGCAAAAAACGGTCGTTGGGCCGGTAGCACCTGCCACCGATCCAGTAACCGAAAGGCTCTCAACCACCGATCCAGTTTCACTGGAAACCGTCGATATTCGATTCCCTCATGCTCTTCCACCCGCTGACTCGATTTGGGTTGATAGGCATAGAGCACGACCTCGCAGGAAGATGTCAGGCAACGAGCAACCTGGCAAGTCCAGATCGCGATCGAGTCGGATGATTTGACGGATGGAATCCCCCAGGGTTGATTGACAAATGCGACTTTCAACGACATCCCTCCCTTGCTCTGGTCAGAAATACTCTCGATCACCCAAATAAAACAATCCAAGTAAACAAAATTAGCTATCAATACCAATTTGGCAAAGGTGAGGGTCAGTAATGGCTGTCACTGATCCCTACCCATTCAGGACCAGCGATCGCTTAAACAATCGTGGGTTTAGGGATGGGCACAATGAATCTACCTCCCCGATCACGAAACTCCTGCTGCTGACGCATGATTTCTTCCGCAAAATTCCAGGCCAGGATCAGGACATAGTCTGGCTGGTCCTCCAGTAACTTAGACGGCGGGACAATCGGCAGGTGGTTAACTCCCATATAGCGACCATGCTTAAACGAGTTTAGGTCTGCCACATAGTCCAGCAAGGTTTTGTTAATGCCAAAATAACTCAGCAAAGTAGTGGCTTTAGCGGCTGCACCATACCCCGCCACTCGTTTACCCTGGCGTTTTAGATCCCACAGAATATCGAGCAGGGCCTGCTTGACTTCCTGAACGCGATCGCCAAACTCCAGGTAATAGTCGATCCGATCCACGCCCCGTTCCACCTCCATTTTTAAGAGGTTATAGACGGAATCCTTGACCTCTTCCCAGGGTTCCACAAACAGGCGCAGGGAGCCGCCGTGAATGGCCGTCCGTTGGACATCGTTCAGATACAAGCCATGCCGCCGGAACAGCTTGTCCAGTGCCGTAATCGAAAAGTAACAGAGGTGTTGATGATAGATGGTGTCGAATTCGCAGTGATCCACCAGATCCACCACATAGGGGGCTTCGATCACGGCTACGCCCGTTTCCTTTAGAAGGGTAGCAATTCCGGCCACAAATCCATTCAAATCAGGAACATGGGCCAGGACGTTATTGGCCAGAAAGACATCGGCATGCTTCCCCTCAGCCCGCAGTTGTGTGGCCAGATCTTTGGTGAAGAAGGTGCAAAGCGTGGGAATGCCTGCTTTTTGAGCGGCGGCGGCTGGGCCGTCGGCCGGATCAATCCCTAACACTGGAATCCCCTGCTCCACAAAGTTCTTCAGCAAATAGCCATCATTGCTGGCCGCTTCGATCACAAGGCTGTCGCTGTTCAGTTGGCGAGACTCAATCAGGGCTCTGGCGCTGTCACCAAAGTGCTTTAGAAGAGAGGGAGAAACGGAAGAGAAATAGGGGTAGTCCTGACAGAATAAGATTTCTGGCGGAACGCTTTCAGTAATCTGGACCAGGCCGCACTCCGGGCAAAACACCAGATCCAGGGGTGCCGTGTATTCTGGCTGATCCAGTTGGTCTTTGGTTAACAGTCCATCCGCCAGGGGCGTATAGCCAAAATCAATAATCCGTTTCAAGTCCGAATTGCCGCAGGAGCGGCAGGTTGCAGTAGGGTTAGGCATAGTCAGTTCAGTTTATAGTTTGATATCTAGAAGCTAGTTTGGGAAATAACTTTCCCACGCTGAAATCGTGATTGGATCCCCCTACCCCCCTTGAAAAGGCTATGGTGTACACACATCTTTGGCTGTGTTGACAAAGCTGGCCGGGGGACTTCCCCCCTGCCAACGCATTTTCTGTGGCCAGGCGTCACAGAAAATACATTGTCCCCCGCCGTGTGGGGTCCTAACTCCCCCACGCCCCCCGAAAGGTGTTTGTTTTGTTCAAAATCACAGTCTTTCGTAAGAGACTGTTTGTAAATGACTATTAAGCAGTTTTGGCATCCCATGTTCGGCG
>CAZBTL010000172.1:0-9431 GCA_964494755.1 uncultured bacterium
CATCGGGCAAACCTGGTGATGGAACGGACGACATTAGGATGGGAACAGGACTGACGACAGGTAACCCAGCAGCCAACGCTGGACTGTTATTCTGCCTCAGATATTCTGCCTCAGATATTCTGCCTCAGATATTCTGCCTCAGAACGACTGGAAGGATTTGGGGGCCAGCCGTTGCCAGGGCAGCGGTCGGTTTCATGTCTAAGGAGTATAGCAAGAACCAGCAATCTGCCATCTGCCCCTTAATGTCTATAGCAGTCCTAAATGATTTATGAACGACTGGATGGTGAAAGAGCCTGGTGAGAAGGATTTCCTGCGGGAACCTTTCACAATCCTGATCGGATCGCTATATCAGCAGAGATGACTGGTCACAACAGTGTCCCCAGCATCCACGGATAGGCTTATTGCTGAGTCCAATTGACGGCCAAAGGGGCGGCAATCCCTAGTTAAAGAGGTGTCAAGACCGAACCTGGGAATCCCTTGCTGATGCGTAAAATTAAACCATCAGCTATTTCCGTAGGATGGTGGGAAAGGTCAAGGGCTTTGTTCATGCCCCTTCATATCCAGCTCTTGCCCTTCTACATGCCCTCTCTTTTATTACCTTCCCCTTTATTACTTTCCCCTTTATTACTTTCCCCAAGCGCCTATGCAACCAACCAACCCGAACCAATTTACCGAAAAAGCCTGGGAGGCGATTGTCCGCACTCCCGACATTGCCAAGCAGGCTCAGCAACAACAGATCGAGTCCGAGCACCTGATGAAAGCTCTTCTGGAGCAGGATGGGCTGGCAACCAGCGTCTTCAGCAAGTTGGGACTGAATGTACAACAGGTGCGCGATCGCACCGATGAGTTCATCCGCAAGCAGCCCAAAGTGTCTGGCAGCGGCAGCAACATTTATCTGGGCCGCAGTCTGGACAGTTTGATGGACCGGGCCGAAGAATATCGCAAGCAGTACGGGGACGACTTCATTTCGGTCGAACACCTGCTACTGGGCTTTGCCAAGGATGACCGCTTTGGTCGGGGCTTGTTTACCGAATTCAAGCTGGATGAAGCCAAGCTCAAGAGCGCCATTGATCAGATTCGAGGAAGCCAGAAAGTGACCGATCAAAACCCCGAAGGGAAATACGAATCCCTGGAAAAATACGGGCGTGACCTGACCCAAGCCGCCCGAGAGGGCAAACTGGATCCGGTGATTGGCCGGGATGATGAAATCCGCCGCACCATCCAAATCCTGTCCCGGCGCACTAAGAACAATCCGGTGCTGATTGGCGAGCCTGGGGTGGGCAAAACCGCGATCGCGGAAGGGCTGGCCCAACGGATTGTTAAGGGTGATGTGCCCGAATCCCTGAAGGACCGCAAATTAATTGCCCTGGATATGGGGGCTCTGATTGCCGGAGCCAAGTACCGGGGAGAATTTGAGGAACGGTTAAAAGCGGTGCTGAAGGAAGTGACCGACTCTCAAGGCACGATCATCCTGTTCATCGACGAAATTCATACCGTGGTGGGGGCCGGTGCAACCCAAGGGGCGATGGATGCTGGCAATTTGCTGAAACCCATGCTGGCCCGGGGCGAACTGCGCTGTATTGGGGCCACTACCCTGGATGAGTATCGCAAGTACATTGAGAAAGATGCGGCCCTGGAACGACGGTTCCAACAGGTTTACGTGGATCAGCCGGATGTGGAGGATACGATTTCTATCCTGCGGGGTCTGCGGGAACGCTATGAAGTGCACCACGGGGTCAAGATTGCTGATAGTGCCTTAGTCGCTGCTGCTACCCTGTCTAACCGTTACATCAGCGATCGCTTCCTGCCGGATAAGGCGATCGACCTGGTGGATGAAGCGGCTGCCAAATTGAAGATGGAAATCACCTCAAAGCCAGAAGAACTGGATGAGGTGGACCGCAAGATCCTGCAACTGGAGATGGAAAAACTGTCCCTGCAGAAGGAAACCGATCCAGCTTCCCGCGATCGCCTGGAAAAACTGGAACGGGAACTGGCCGACTTGAAGGAAGAACAGAGCGCCCTGAACGCCCAATGGCAGGCAGAAAAGGAAAAGATCACCCAGATCCAATCCCTGAAGGAAGAAATCGAGCGGGTCAACAATGAAATCCAGCAGGCCGAGCGAGACTATGACCTGAACCGGGCTGCCGAACTGAAGTATGGCAAACTGACCGACCTCAACCGCCAACTGCAAGCAGCCGAGCAGCAACTGTCCAACACCCAGAAAACCGGCAAGTCCCTGCTGCGTGAGGAGGTGACTGAAGCTGACATTGCCGAAATCATCTCCAAGTGGACCGGCATTCCGGTCAGCAAGCTGGTGGAATCGGAGATGCAAAAACTGCTGCATCTAGAGGACGAACTACACCGGCGGGTCATCGGCCAGGATGAAGCGGTCGCTGCGGTGGCAGATGCCATTCTGCGATCGCGGGCTGGACTGGCAGACCCCAACCGGCCGATCTCCAGTTTCATCTTCCTGGGGCCCACGGGTGTCGGTAAAACCGAACTGGCCAAAGCCCTGGCGGCCTATCTGTTTGATACGGAAGAGGCGATGGTGCGGATCGATATGTCCGAGTACATGGAGAAGCACGCTGTTTCCCGTTTGATTGGTGCGCCTCCGGGCTATATCGGCTACGACGAAGGCGGCCAATTGACGGAAGCCATCCGTCGTCGTCCCTTTGCAGTGGTGCTGTTCGATGAAATCGAAAAGGCCCACCCAGATGTGTTTAACGTCATGCTGCAAATCCTGGATGATGGCCGGGTCACCGACGCTCAGGGGCACACGGTGGATTTCAAAAACACCATCATCATCATGACCAGCAACATTGGTTCCCAGTACATCCTGGATATTGCTGGGGATGAGTTGCGCTATGACGAGATGCGCGGTCGGGTGATGGAAGCCATGCGGGCCAGTTTCCGCCCTGAATTCCTCAACCGGATTGATGAGATCATCATCTTCCACGGCTTGCAGAAGAGCGAACTGCGTCAGATCGTCAAACTACAGGTGCAACGTCTGTCCCAACGGTTGGCCGAACGCAAGTTGGCGCTCAAGCTGTCCGATGCGGCGATCGACTTCCTGGCCGAGGTGGGCTACGACCCGGTGTTCGGCGCCCGACCGCTGAAGCGGGCCATCCAGCGAGAACTGGAAACCGCGATCGCCAAACAGATTTTACGTGGCAGCTTCACGGAGGGCGACACCATCTTTGTAGATGTAGGAGACAATGAGCGACTGGAGTTCAAGCGGCTGCCGTCCGAGTTGTTGACAACACCATAAGTCAGATTGAGTGGGGTGGGCTAAGGCTCACCCCTTTGCTTACACAAACTGAGTGTGCGTATCGTAATTCTGAGAGAACAGAAGCAGCTTAACTCCGGATCTGGACTGGCATTACCAGATAGGTCATTTTCAAGCCTCCCACCGGCGAGACAATCGCGGGACTGGTAGGGCTGTTCATCTGGACTTGGACTTCTGTTGTGGTAATAGCCTTGAGGCCATCCATCAAGTACTTCACATTGAACGCAATTTCCAGGTTGTCGCCGGTGATCTGGGCTGGAATTGTTTCCTTACCGCTGCCCACATCCTGGGCATCCACCGACAAAGATAGTTCCTGAGCCGTACTATCCAGGCTGAGTTTAACAATATTATTGCGTTGATCAGCCAGTACCGCGATCCGCTCCAGAGTGCCCAGCAACAACCGACGTTCGACCGTCATCTGGCGAGCAAACGACTTGGGCAACAGTTGTCGATAGTTGGGATACTGGCCTTCCAGTAGACGGCTGGTGAGTCGTTGGTCAGTCCACTCAAACACGGCTTGGCTGGCATCAAACTTGACCGAAACCCGATCTCCCGTCTGTCGCTCTAGCATTTTGATTAGTTCCTGCAACGCTCGACTGGGAAGGGTCACATCCAGCTTTGTGTCTTCTTCCAGGGTCGGAGCCTCTTCCTCAGTGGTCTGCACCACAGCCAGACGATGTCCATCAGTGGAGGCAAATTCCAGCCCATCAGCCTGAATCGTCAGGTGGACGCCAGTCAAAACTTGCTTTGACTCATCGGTACTGGCAGCAAACAGGGAGCCTTTCAAGCCATCAATCAGACCTTCCGCCAGCAGGTTAACCGCTTCCCCATCCTCAATCACTGGCAGTTCGGGGAACTCTTCAGCGCTCATGCCCCGCACCTGATAGCGGCCAGTGGAGCAGGTCAACGTCACCAAACCGGAAGCATCCGAGTCCGTTTCATCCACCTCCGCTTCCAGGGTAATTTCCCCTTCTGGCAGGCGGGCCACAATATCGTTCAGCAGCTTGGCTGGCAGGGTCAGTCTTCCTCCTTCTTCCACCTGGGCAGGAAAGCTGGTTTGAATTCCCAGGCTGAGGTCAAAGGCACAGAGCTTGACTTGCTGGGTCGATTCATCTGCAACCAGTAACACATTGGCCAGAACTGGATGACTGGGCCGAGAAGAAACTGCGCGACCAACCAGAGATAGATTGCTGCTGAGACTGTTTTGAGGGCAAACCACTTTCATAGCGGCACACAGGGGATAGAAGGACGGAGCAGGAAGGTTGGGGGCGATCGCGGTTGGTGCTGGAGTAATTGCTTGAGCATACTAGCACCCTTGTTTTAGATCGATCCACTGCCTGGCAAAAGAGATTTTTGCTGACCTTGTTCAGATGCTTTAAACGATCTCTAACTTAAGAAATTCTTATTTAAACAGTAGTAGTAGGGACTGTGGAAACTGTGGAAAAGATCGTGGAGTAAAGATAGCTTCGGCCTTTGAACCTGGTTTAAACATGTGGAAAACTTGTGGAAAAAGGAGGGGTTTTACCACAGGGTATTTATACCTGGTTTGGATTTCCCCGATCTACCTCTGGTTCTATACAGCTTTTCCCCATTGTTTTCCACAGAAAAATCAATGGTTTTCCACAGGTTTCAAGACATTTATCGATGGAAACAAAAAATGTTTGCAAAAATTTACGATCTTTGGAAAGAAAAACAAAATTAGCCTGACTTTTCCACAGGTTACGGAAACCTGGATCCATAAGTCAGGCTGATCGATTGAACCTCAAAAAAGCGGTTCACGTTTGAAAATGATGGGTACAATGAGCAGCCGAGTGGGCAGATCAATCAGGTGCGATCGGAGGGGCGGCTGGCTAGATTGATTCGCTCACTCAACTGCCGCAGGGTTTGGGCGATCGCAGGGTCGTTGTCCTTCAGTTGGGTAATCTTGTCACAACTGTAGAGGACGGTGGTATGGTCTTTGCCACCAAATTCCTCGCCAATCTTGGGCAAACTCAAGTCAGTATGTTGCCGCATCAAAAACATGCCAATCTGACGGGCCGTACTGATTTCTCGGCGGCGGGAACTTCCTTTCAGATCGTCAATGGCGACGTTAAACGCTTCTGCCACAGCCATGATGATGGTTTCAGGGGATGCTTCCACCTGTTCCTGCGGCGGATTGAGAATGGGAGCGATATTCTCCACCGTCATCGGCAAGCCCGAAATGGAAATATAGGCTACAGCCCGAATTAATGCGCCCTCCAGTTCCCGAATGTTGGACGTGTAGGTGGAAGCAATATATTCCACAACTTCTCGGGGCAGACGAATCTTCTCGTACTCCGCCTTCTTTTGCAGAATGGCAATCCGGGTTTCAAAATCAGGGGTTTGAATATCGGCAATTAGACCCATGGAAAAGCGGGAACAGAGGCGCTCCTGCAAGCGGGGAATCTGGTTCGGTGGGCGGTCAGACGCCAGAACCACCTGTTTGCCCGCTTCATGCAGCGTATTAAAGGTATGGAAAAACTCTTCCTGGGTGTATTCCTTGCCTTCAATGAACTGGATGTCATCCACCAACAGCACATCAGCCGCCCGGTAATGTTCCCGGAAGCTCTGCATGTTGTCGCGTCGGATGGCGCTGATCAGGTCATTGGTGAACTGCTCCGTAGAAACGTAAAACACCTTTGAGGTTGGACAAATTTCCAGACGATAATGTCCGATCGCCTGCATCAAGTGGGTTTTGCCCAGTCCGACGCCACCGCAGAGAAACAGCGGGTTAAATTCTCGACCCGGCGACTCAGCCACCGCCAAGGAAGCGGCATGGGCCATGCGGTTATTGGAGCCCACCACCAAGCGGGAGAAAACATACTTTGGGTTCAGGTCACTCGATCGGGTTGGTTCGCCAGGCGCAGGTGGGGGGGGATCGGTTGGCAGTTCAGCAAAGCTATCCACTGGTGTCGGTCCAGGCCAGGATGGCAGTGCTTCCTCCGTCAGTCCGCCGCCGCCCTGGGCAATCTTGATGTGAATATCCACAGGATGGCCCACAATGGTTTCCACAACCTCGGCAATAGTATTAATGTAGTGCTTCTGGATCCAGTTACGGGCAAACGGGTTCGGAGTACAAATGACTAGGCATTTGTTATCAAACTGTTCCACCGTGGCTGACTTGATCCAGGTTTCGAAGGTTGGGCGACTTAACTGGATCTGCAATCGTTCCAACACCTGTGTCCAAAGGCTTTCAAGCGTTATTTCCATCATGAACCTCTATCCGCCTCAGGGGGATATTAGCGACACATTGACCCGAAACAGACTCTTGCTTGGCAGCAATTGCCGGACACCATTGGTCAGGCTGAATGATCCAAAAGCCTCACCAAACTGTGATTCTAGATACTTTGGAACATCTCGTCAAAGAAGTCTACCTCATTTTCCACAGGAAGAGGAGAGAGTTTTTGGCATTTTCAAATTCCAGGATCCTGCAGGAGAAAGACAGGCGAAAAATGCCGCGCAACGATCGGCCTGCCGTGGCAGTGAAGGCTGTAGGCCAGTTCTGGTGCGCTTTTAGGGATTGTGTGCCAAAGCTGCACCTGTGTGTGGGTTGATGGCAGGTTCTAAGGCTGGGCACCCTCTTTCAGGTTGGCTTCCAGCTTCAGGCAGTTGAGTCCATTCACCTGCAGCTTGTATTCCACCCGATCCATGAGCCGATTCAGAATCAGCCAACCATAGCCATTTTCCTGTTTAGCTTCGGGGCTAGGCGGTTGGTAAGTACTGAAGTCATGTCCCTGACCCTGGTCCCAAATTTCCAGCGCCAGGTCCCGGTTCTGCAATTCCAGGCGCAGCAAAATGGGCAGGTGGGGCTGGTCTTTGTGGGCGTGGCGGACCACATTCGAATAGGCCTCAGCCAACACTAGCCGCAGGCGGCTGGACTGCCGTGACCAATCGACCGAATCGCCCAGAGCGATTTCCAAACTGCTCAACAGCCAGGTTTCCACCACATTGAGAAACCGCAGGTCACTCGGAACATGGAGTTCAGTTTTCATGAGCTACAGAACCTCTAGAGCGAGAAGGGTTTGGTCGTCGTCTTGAATCGGGTTACCGGCCTGGATTCGGTCTAGTAATTGGGTCAGGCAGAGGGGGGTTTCTGCTTGCAGAATCAGGTGCCAGAGACCAGTCTGTTGCAGCATTGAACGGGCGGGTGGGTGGTGGCCATGGTTGGTGACAAGGGGCTGCTGGATGACGGTTGCTTCGGTAATGCCATCACTAATCAGGAGCAGAATTTCACCGGGATTCAGGTTGAGCTTGCCGGCGGTCGCGTTCCAGGTGGGCAGAATACCCAACGGCACCCCTCGGACTTTCAGATAATTGGGTGCGATCGCCGATTGGCCGTGGTCCCTGAGCTGCTGATGCGACCAGACCAGGGGATAGATGTGCCCGGCGTTGGCGTAGACCAGCTTGCGATTGGCTGGCGTGTAGCGGGCCAGCACCATGGTAATAAAACAGTTGGTGCTGATCAGGTCATCACATAAGCTGCGGTTTAAGTTGTGCAAGATGTGGTGTGGGTCTGGGGGAGTTTCCTGGGACAGTTCCCGTCGTAACACCGAAATGGCGCTGGCCATAAAAAGGGCAGCCGGAACGCCTTTGCCAGAAACGTCTCCCACGGCCAGCCAGATATCCCCCAGGGGATGGGCAAAGACCTCAAAGAAGTCACCCCCCACTTCCCGCGCTGGATAGCAGCAGGCCTGGACCCGCAGACCCTCCAATTCTGGCAGGCTCTGGCGCAGCAGATTGCTCTGGATCTGGCGAGCCACTTCTAGCTCAGAGCGCATTTGCTCGGCCTGTTCCTGGGTGCGGCGATAGAGTTTCGCCTGGGAAAGGGCCAGAGCCGCTTGGTCGGCTACGTCTTGAATTAACTCCAGGTCTTCTGTCTGCCAGGGTTGCTGGTTGTCTCGCTGGAGATGCAGGATGGCCAGAAAATCATGCTGATAGGTCAGCGGCACCATCAGTTGACCGTCTGGAGTTGGTATCGGAGGTTTGGGGATTGGGGTCTGGAACACCGATTGGATTGGGATTTCGCTCGGCCATGCGGTTGGGGCGGTGGCCTGACTGGTGGCCTGATAGGAAAAAGCTGTGACGGGTGGGTGAATGGACAATTCGGCACTGGCGCGATTGCCTTCGATGGGGAAAAGGGTGCAGCGGCTGACCTCAAAGGTTCGTCCCACAGTTTCGGCGATGGTTTGCAGCATGCTCTGATAGTCCAGGGACTCTCGAATGGCAGTCATGACTGCATTGAGGATGGATTCCCGGCGCAGGGACCGGCGCAAGGTTTGGGTCCGATGTTTGACCGCTCGATAGGTTTCTGCCGCCTGGGCCACGACCTGATGGAGTTGATCGGCGTTCCAGGGTTTGGTGATGTACTTGAAAACCTGGCCGGAGTTGATGGCTTCCACCAGATCGCCGACATCGGTGTAGCCGGTGAGGACGATCCGGATTGTGTCGGGAAACCGTTCCACGGTTTTGCTGAGAAATTCGGTGCCCAACATTTCCGGCATCCGCTGGTCCGAAATGATGATGGCCATTTCTCCCTGCTCAGCCAGAATCTGCAGAGCGGCGATCGCACTGTCGGCCTGGATTACCTCGAAGTCCCGCCGAAAGGTGCGATAGAGTAAATCGAGGTTGTCTGGCTCATCATCGACGACCAAGAGGCGGAGTTTGTCTGCGGAATTCTGGCCCATGAACGATACGAATCGGGAAAAGGCTGATCATGGCTGGCTGACCTGTGCAATCGGTTTCCCCTGTGCACGGTCTACTAGAAAAGTACCCCAGATTGACAGGTGGATAACAACCAGGAAGCTTCATCCCGTTGGGGGTGGCATTGCTGACTCCGGATAAGAATCAGGAGTTGGATGAGTTGAAGCTGTGTTCCAATTCAGACTGCTGGCTACCACCGCAAAGCGAGACAAAAAGGAACTACTGTTCTGTCAAACCCTAATTTTAAGGTGAACCCATTGGCTCGTAGTCGGCGCTTTAGCGCTGAAGCGCTGACTACAAACCCTAATTTCTAGAGTTGACGCTGCACTACGTTCCTTTTTGTATCCTTTAATCCATCCCGCCTTAACGGACATAGCAATCCTATTTGATTTGTGAATGCCTGGATGGTGAAAGGGTTTTGTGAGAA
>CAZBTL010000173.1:0-9420 GCA_964494755.1 uncultured bacterium
CTAGGGGGAGATCGGCTGGATTGGCTCTCCTCCGTTCTTCTGGGGACTAGGGCGGGAAACGGCTGACAGGGGGAGGGCCTGGAGCGCTGCCTGATTGGGTAACTGGCCGGTGCGCAGCCAGTCTTCCATGCCCGGTGGGGGACAAACCTGATTCAGGCGAGATCGCAACTCCTCTCCTTCCAGCACTTCCTTTTCCAATAGGGTCTGGGCGGTTTTTTCCAGCAGGGCTTGATTGTGTTGCAAGATCAGTCTAGCCATTCGGTGGGAACCGTCAATCAGAACCTTGACTTCCTGATCGATAATTTCCGCTACTTTAGGACTGATGGCCCGTCGGGGATTGGTCAACCCTTCTAGGAATTGCTGCTGAGTCTTGTCAAAGGCGACTGGACCTAACGTCGCGCTCATGCCATACAGAGTGACAAACCGCTCCGCCAGATCAGTGGCTTTCTGGATGTCGTCGCTGGCTCCAGTGGAGACCTGGCTGAAGGTCACTTCTTCCGCTGATCGCCCAGCCAGCAGGGTAACAATCCGGCCCCGAATTTCGGCCTCCGTCATCAAAAAGCGGTCTTCCTCCGGCAATTGCAGCGTGTAACCCAGAGCGCCCATCCCCCGCGGCACAATCGAGATTTTTTCGACGTTTCCCGCTCCTGGCATCAAAGCTGCTACCAGGGCGTGACCCACCTCATGGTAGGCAACGGTGTGTTTCTCCAACTCGTTCAGGACTCGGGATTTTTTCTCCAGACCGGCAATCACCCGCTCAATCGACTCGTTAAAATCTGCCATCGTCACTGCTGACCGGTTACGACGGGCTGCTAGCAACGCGGCTTCATTCACCAAGTTGGCCAGATCGGCCCCAGCAAAGCCTGGGGTGCGAGCAGCCAGTTTGGCCAAGTCTACATCCTCGGCCAGCCGCACGTTCTTGGCATGGATGTTGAGAATGGCTTCCCGGCCACTCTTATCGGGGCGATCCACCACAATCTGGCGATCGAACCGACCAGGCCGCCGCAGGGCCGGGTCTAGCACTTCTGGCCGGTTGGTGGCTGCTAGCAGAATCACGCCCGTATTGGGGTCAAACCCGTCCATTTCAGACAGCAACTGGTTTAGGGTCTGCTCTCGCTCGTCGTTGCCGCCGGACAGGGGACCCGTTGCCGCCCGCGATTTGCCCAGGGCATCCAATTCATCAATAAAGACAATACAGGGAGCTTGCCGTTTGGCCTGCTCAAACAGGTCCCGCACCCGGGCCGCGCCCACTCCCACGAAGAGTTCAATAAATTCGGAGCCGGAAATACTGAAGAAGGGCACCCCTGCCTCTCCCGCGATCGCCCGGGCCAGCAGTGTCTTCCCCGTTCCCGGTGGACCCACCAGCAACACCCCCTTGGGAATTTTTGCTCCCAGCCGGGTATATTTCTCGGCATGCTGCAGGAAGTCCACAATTTCCTGCAGTTCCACCTTGGCCTCATCCACCCCCGCCACATCGGCAAAGGTGACACCCGTACTGCCTTCTGAGTAAATGCGGGCCTTGCTTTTGCCAACCGTCAGGGCTGCTGGTCCTTCCATCTGACTGCGGCTGATCAGCCAGCCCCAAATGCCCAGGAAAATCAAAGGAGGGACGACCCAACTCAGCACCATGGCGATCCAGCCCATGCCGCTGGGTGGCATGGCCGAGTATTCCACCTTGTGTTCGCGCAGAATCTTGGGCAAATCCGGATCTGGAGTAACTGGATGGGTAACAAACACCTTCTGTCCTGGCTGCTCCGATTTCAGTTCATAGCGAATCTGTTCAGCCCCAATCTCTGCCCGTACCACTTCCCCCTGCTCGACCTGATTAATAAAAGTGCTGTATGGAACCTGCTGTTGGGTCGGTACCCGTAACAGCACCAGATTCAGTAGTAGGAACAGCAAAAACCAAAGTAACAGGCTACCGCCAACCTGACTAGGTTCAGGCGGTGGCATGCGGCGATCCGGATCGGTTTTAACTGGCATGGGCAATGACTCTCGATGAACTTCCAAAACATTGCTGTGCAGCCTTGTGCCAAGCCTCTACTGGAATTTAGGCTTGAGGCGCGAGATAATGCTGGAACCATTGACTGGCCAGTCGAGCCACAACCTCCAAGGCTCCCGGTTCTTCAAATAGATGGGTGGCATGGGGCACAATTTCTAGCCGTTTTTCCACCTGCAATTGGGCCAGAGCATCTTCATTCATGCCAATCACCGGAAAGTCATTGCCCCCAACAATCAGCAAGGTCGGTGCTTTGACCCGTGACAAGGTTGAACCAGCCAGGTCAGGTCGGCCGCCTCTTGAGACGATCGCCCCCACGGTTGCCGGTCGTTCAGTTGCAGCTACTAGTGCGGCTGCAGCTCCTGTACTGGCGCCAAAGTAGCCAATCCGCAAATTCTGCGTGTCCGTAGACTGCTGCAGCCAGTCGGTTGCCCCGACTAACCGACTGGCCAGTAAGCCAATGTCAAACCGCAGATGGCGAGTGCGCTGGTCAATCTCCTCCTCTTCCAGGGTTAACAGATCAATCAGCAAAGTGGCTAGTCCCGCCTGTTGCAAGACCTGTGCTACATAGCGGTTGCGACTGCTAAAGCGGCTGCTACCGCTACCGTGGGCGAATAGCACAATTGCCTGTGCGGCTACTGGCAAGGCCAGATTGCCTGCTAGTTGAACAGGACCAGCCTGAACCAAAACTTGCCGCTCCTGTGTTGGGTTGGTAAATACTTTCATCAGCTGATCCTCCTTGGTATAGGCGTCGGTGGGCAGATGTTCGGTGTTGGGTTATTGGGTTTCGGATGTTGGGTATTGGGTGTTAAGTGGTTAGCCATACCTGACACCCCGCACCTGGCACCCCACACCTCATCTGCTTGCATCCCCCTTAGCCGACCCTCAACCAGGAACCGCCAGGGCTGGTTCATCCGGTACTACGGTTGGTAGGGCCAGCAGGTGTCGGACTTCCTCATCGGTGGTTTGCGAGAAGTCTTCGTACCACAGACCAATGGCATAAAAGGGTTCCGGGTTCATGACGCAGACCACTTGCTCCACGGTTTTGCCCAATTCCTGGTAAACGGAGGGTGGGGCGACCGGAACGGCAACTACTATTTTCTGGGGTTGTTCCTGTCGCAAGACTTCGATCGCGGCTTTCATAGTGGAACCGGTGGCAATGCCGTCATCCACCAGAATCAGGATACGGTTGTGTATATCCGGGAAGGGCCGATCACCCCGGTAGGCTCGATCACGGCGTTGTAATTCCCGTAATTCCCGCTCTGCTACCTGGTCAATGGTTTTGCCGGAAATGCCCAGCCAACTAATTACGTCGTAGTTCAACACCCGCACGCCGCCGGATGCGATCGCACCCATGGCTAGTTCCTTATGGGCTGGCACCCCCAGCTTGCGAACCAAACAGATATCCAGGGGCGCATTCAACACCTTTGCCACCTCATAGGCCACCGGCACTCCCCCTCTGGGCAGACCCAACACCAGCACATCTTCCCGATCCGCATAGGCCATTAACTTTTGGGCCAGGAGTCGACCGGCTTCGATACGATTGCTGAATCGAGTCGTCATTCTACTCACCTCCTCACCTCCTGCCCGCCAACTGTTTCCAGGTTGATTCCAGAGCCGCTCTGGCCCGACTGCTGGCCTGACTAACACTGTGTTGCAGATGTTGCCATTGCTCTTGCAAATAGTCTGTGGCTTCTTGCAACGCCGAGTGGTCGTGTTCACCGCTGGCTGCTAACTCATCTCTGGTTTCGGTGATCTTGACTTTCACCACCTCCGGGTGATCTTCTGGCGTAATCCGATGGTGCAGGCGATCGCCCATCCATCGCACCAGATTTTTGACCTGCTGGGGCTTTTCACTCAAAAACCCTTGTAGTCCTTCGACTATCCCTTTGAGGCGGTTTTGAGCCGTCTCTCGGATCACTACCGTTTCGGCCACCACCGCTTCCACATCTTCCGGGTACAAAACGGCCTTGCCACCAAAGGGCGCGGCAATTTCGCCCGCCAAAATATAAGCGGCAATCTCGCCCGTCTGCCAATCAAACAGAAAATCTTCTACCCATCCCAGGGATTCACCCACTGGAGACTGCACCACAAACTGGTGCAGCCGATGCAGGTTCTGCGGCGGCTCCACCGCCCCAGCATGATAGACCGTAACTGCTCCCATCCCAATCCCAGCCACTTGCTCCAGCGGCAAATACATACCTTGACTGGACAGATAGGCAATCCGACCGGATTCATTTACCCAGACTTCTTCCACGGTTCCCAGATTGGAAGCAGTCGCACTGTCAATCGCCAACCAACCAATCAACTCACTGCGACGTACAACATGCAACATAGACCTCCCTCCCTGCGATAAGAAAAGCACTCACTGATGTTGGAGGGATTTGGCATTTTACGAACATGCAGCAAGCGGTAATTGGTAACCGCCTTGGCAGTAATTACCAATTACCCGCCTTGCTCCCCTTTTCCTACGAACCATCACCAGCCTTGGCTCGAACGGCCAGCGCTCTGCCACCAGCTATTCGATATTGACTTTGACGACTTTCCGTTGCTCTTCCTCCGTTTTGGGCAACGTCAGGCTGAGAATTCCGTTCTTGTATTCAGCCTTCACGTTTTCGTGCTGAACCCGTGTAGGCAACGGAATAACCCGCTCAAACTTGCCATAGTGGAACTCGGACCGCACCAAGCCTTTTTCTTCAGTCTTGGTTTCCGTTTTCCGTTCGCCCCGAATGGTAACAGAGCCTTCTTCCACCTCAATATCCAGGTCTTTGGCTTCCATTCCTGGAATTTCAAGTTTGAGAAGAATTTCCTTATCGGTTTCCTCCAGCTCAGCAGACGGAACATACGCCAACGCACCACGACCCCCATCACCTGGGAACAACCGTTCCATCATCCGGTTCATTTGCCGTTGCATCCGTTCAATTTCCCGAATGGGTTCCCAAGCCAACGGTTCCCACCGTTCCAATTCGTGGAAAGGTTCCCAACGAGTAATTGCCATACTTCCCGCCTCCCTACTGCATTTCAACAAGGTGAAACTGAAGGGTTTACTCAAGGGTCTGCCACGCAGCCCCAGTTGCCTGCTTCCTCACATCCACATTGGGAAAACGCCCAGCCAACTGCAGGCTGCACTGCCAGGCCAAACTACATGCCTCAACCTCACCTCCTTCTCGCTTCAGCAACGACGCAACCTAGGAGTTGCCACGCCCAGGAGAATGCAACCAAACTAACAACCCGATGGATTCCATCTACGCTAACGAACCTGCAAACTGACAATCCATCACTTGTTGCCTCTCCTCCTTCTATGATCGCTCTTCTAATCGGGATAGGTTATGAAACGACATCAAATGATGCAAAAGTCAACGTAGTGAAACCTTTGACAGAGGCCGACACCTCAAAAAATAGGCGTTGCTGAAAAGCAGGATGGCTTCCATTTCATCCCTGGAATCAGCAATACCCAAAATATGCTGCTTGGGAGCGAATCATTTCATCCGGGGATGTCTGGGTGAGTTATGTAGCGTTTCTTGCTGTCTTGATGCGAAGGGCTGTTTTTTCGATTACCTTGAAAGTAGATAGGCAACGCCCCTGCCCTGCAGTTTTCACTGTTGCTAACACTAGGCGGACAAATCAAGTAGGTGTTGTTGCTTGTCTGTCTTTGTCACTGCCAATGGTTTGCACATTGAGCAGAGGTGAGCCTCTATGAAAGAAGCATTCCTTTACGAGCCGTTGCCGGACTTGGGGGTTCGCTGTAATCTGTGCGCCCATCGCTGTTTGATTGCTGAAGGTCGTATGGGTATCTGTCAGGTTCGGGAGAATACTGGCGGCACCCTTTACACCCTGGTCTATGGGCGAACCATTAGCCAGCATATCGATCCGGTTGAGAAAAAGCCTCTCTATCACTTCTATCCGGGTTCGCTGGCCTACTCAGTGGCTACACCGGGCTGTAATTTTCGCTGTCACTGGTGTCAGAACTGGGAAATTTCCCAGATGCCCCGTTTGGAACACCTGGTTGCGGGCGATGAAGCAACGCCTGAGCAGATTGTCAGTCGGGCTAAAGAATCGGGATGCCGCAGTATTGCCTATACCTACACGGAGCCGACGATTTTCTTCGAATACACCTATGACACGGCTCGTTTGGCGCAGGCGGCAGGACTGGCCAATCTCTACGTCACGAATGGTTACATGACGGGTGAAGCGCTGGAATTCATCCGACCCTACCTGGATGCAGCCAATGTTGATCTCAAAGCCTTTCGAGATCAGACCTATCGCCACTACATTGGGGCTCGTTTGCAGCCGGTGCTGGATAGTCTGAAGGCGCTAAAAAAAATGGGTGTCTGGTTGGAAGTCACGACTCTAGTGATTCCTGGCCTCAATGATGATCCGGCTGAATTACAGGATATTGCCCAGTTTATTGCCCAAGAATTGGGTGTGGATACGCCCTGGCATATCAGCCGCTTTTACCCCGATTACAAGATGACGCAGGTGGCGCCTACGTCCCTGAGAACACTCCAACAAGCGCGGGATATCGGTCAAACAGCAGGGTTGCACTACATCTATGTCGGCAATGCGCCAGATGCGACCAGCCAGAATACCCTGTGTCCAGGCTGCGATCGCTTGTTGATTTGCCGGACGGGTTTGCGCCTGCAGCAAAACTGGATTCGTGGGGGGAAGTGTCCTGACTGTGGTCTGGCGATCGCAGGAGTCGGGATGGCAGCGGTGGAGCCCTCAGCAGCATCCAGTTAGACGGCCAGGTTGGCGATGCATCAACACACAACCAAAAGGGGATGATTGGGTATGACCGACGATGCAAACAAACGGTGGACAACGGACGATCCAGTTGAGCTGGAGGATCTGGAGGAGTTGATGGAGTCTGAGGCGCTGTCCGCTGAAGATCTGACCGATCTGATGCAGCAGATTAAACCATCGCGATCGCCCATCTGGGAAGGACTGACCGATCGCGATACCGGCCTGGGCCGGACGCTGAATCGCTTGCAGAATACGTCTACGGCTGATTTGTCTGCCACCGGCGGAGATTTGGATACGGACCAATACCTGGCCAAGGTGTCAGGAGAGGAAGCCGTAGGCGGCTCAACCCCAACGCCAGACCAGAACGTGGTGGATGAACTGGTTGCCTCTGCTGGCATTGAGATTCGGGACTCTTCCAGCCTACATACCACGGATATGCTGGAACAGCGGGATGCCCATCGCTGGGAATTAGAGGTAGAGTCATCCGAAGATTACGATACTCGTCAGGAATAAGAACAGATCCCTGATGCTGAAGCCTACTCCCACTATTCGGCCACCGACCGCAGTTGGGTTGTTTTACCCGGCTGATGCGGTGCAGTTGCGCCAGGAGATTGACCACCTATTCGGTCAGGTTCAGACGGAGCCGGTGGCGGGTCAGATTGTCGGTTTGCTGGCTCCCCATGCCGGATATGTTTATTCGGGCAAGGTTGCAGCGGCTGCCTACAAGCATCTGCTGGCCGACTCCTACGACAATGTGATTGTGATTGCCCCCAGCCATTATGACGAATTTGAGGGCTGCTCCGTTTTCCTGGGCGATTACCAAACGCCGTTGGGGCTCATCCCTACCCGTCGGCAACTGGCGCAGGCGATCGCAGCCCAGTCGCCAAGCATTATGACATCATCCGCCGGTCATCAGCAGGAGCATGCCCTGGAAGTGCAACTGCCCTTTCTCCAGGTGGCGGTTCCGTCCTTTCAGTTAGTGCCGATCGTCCTCTGTTGGCAGGACTATGCCATTGCCCAGCGCTTATCGGCGGCGATCGTGGCGGCGCTGCGACAGCCTGAATTCGCCAGCCAACGCACCCTGCTTGTCAGCAGTAGCGATCTATCCCACTACTATCCGGTGGAACGGGCGCAGAAACTGGATCAGGTTGTCATGGACGACATTGCCGCCTTCGATCCCGATCAACTCTGGCGGGATATCCAAACTCGCCGAGGTCAGGCCTGCGGCTTTGCTACCATCCTGACCACCCTATTAACGGCGCAACACCTAGGGGCCACCCAGGCCAGAATTCTGGCTTACGCCACCTCTGCAACGGTCAGCCAGGATCGCGATCGGGTGGTTGGGTATACTTCGGCCCTACTGTATTAGCCCTACTGTACAAGTGACCCAGCTTGCAGCTCAGCGGCCATTACAGCGGGTCAATTCGCACCGTCACATTAACCAGACTTTCCACCGGCTGGCCTGCCTGCAAAGCCGGTTCAAACTGAATTTTTTGGATTAACTCCTTCGCCAGGTTATCCAGATCCTCGACTTTGCTACCTTGAAGAACCTCGATCGCTTTGGCGTTGCCGCTTCGATCCACCAGCACCAGTAGTTGAACCGACTGTCCCAGATTGAGTTCAATGCTGGCCGGATAAACGATGTCGGGCAAAGGCTGGCTGGTGACCTGCGGTCGTGCGATCGCCCGTTCGCCGACATCCGTCACATCCCGGCCCTGATTGGCATCCGTCACATCCAGAACCATTATCTTAATTCCACCCCCCTCACCCCGTTGGGCTGTTACGGGAACAACCGGCAATTGGGGCCGTCCCACTTCACTACTGGGTGAATTGCCTGGTGATGGCTCAGTCCCAGCACCTGGAGCAGCAGGAGTGGGATCAGGGGCGGCAGTAGGAGGAGTGGAACTAGCCTCACCCGTTACTGGCGATGGTGCCGGGGACTGGGGCTGCGGCTCGGTTCCAGCCGATGGCTCCGGAGTTGGCGAATTTGTTGCAGGAAGCGACTGGGAAGTAGCAGGGGCAGCCGTAGTGTTGTCTGGAGCGGGCTGCCTTTGGGGCACGGGTGCAGCCGTCACATCTGATTGGGCGGGGGCAGCGGCAAAGGGGGCCTGTTGAGCTGGCGATCGCTCAGCCGTGTTGTCTGGCGGGGCGATCGGTTCGGTTGGGGCTGAGGGTGCAGAGGCACTGGCTGCTGGTGCAGTGATTGGCGTGCCATTGGATTGGGAACTGCCCGCTTCCGGGGCAGATTCGAGCAACTCAACGGCGATCGGGGCCACATCCACCTGGACTCTGGCTGTTTTCATCCAGGTTTGCCGCAGGATCAGAAAGAACAGCCCGTGAATCAGCACCGAGGCAACTAGCAGGGTGATCCAAAAAGCAGGCGGTTCTGCTAAGCGCTGTGGTTTGAACACTGAGGAAGGAGCCACGGTTGGACTGACCATAACTAAACGCAATTACCAGCAGGCCCATCGGGCAACATAATCGGCAAGCCGAACCCTGAACACTGACTGTCAAAAGCCAGCCCCCGTCTCTGCACAGTCAGGCCGCCTTTCTGTTCATCCTAACTCACCCACCAGAGGATATATGGGGCCCCTGCATCGAACTCTGACGGCAAAATTACAATTGATTACAATCCCGGAGTCGCTGGGAATACTAGACGATACCGGCGGGGAACCGTT
>CAZBTL010000174.1:0-9379 GCA_964494755.1 uncultured bacterium
CAATCCTATTTGATTTGTGAATGCCTGAATGGTGAAAGGGCTTTGTGAGAAGGATTTCCTGCGGAAACCTTGCCCAATCCTGATCGGATCGCTATATCCGCCCAAGCCTGTTCTTGAGCAGATAGCGAGTCGCCAGAGGCCACAAGGAGCCAATCTGAAGTTGTTTTGGCAAACCAGGCGTGTCTGCTGCTGCAAGCCTTGCCCATCGTTAGTTTTCCAGGCGTAACACAGCCATAAAGGCCTCCTGAGGCACATCAACCGTACCGATGGATTTCATCCGTTTTTTGCCCTTGGCCTGCTTCTGCAGCAATTTCTTCTTCCGGGAGATATCACCGCCATAGCACTTAGCCAGAACGTCTTTACGCAGGGCGGGAATATGTTCACTGGCAATTACCTTGGATCCAATCGCCGCCTGAATCGGGATCTTAAATTGGTGTCGGGGAATCAGTTCTTTCAGCTTTTCCACCAGGGCACGGCCAACATTATAGGCTTTGTCTCGATGGACAATGGTGGCCAGGGGATCGACGGGGTCGCCGTTGATCATGATATCCAGCTTGACCAGGGGATTTTCTCGATACCCGATCAGTTGGTATTCCATGCTGGCGTAGCCCCGCGATCGCGATTTGAGTTGATCAAAAAAGTCAGTGGCAACTTCCGCCAGCGGCAGCTCATAGATCAAGGTTGTCCGACCAGGGGTGAGATATTTCATATCCTTGAACACCCCTCGACGGCTTTGACTCAGCTCCATCAGGGGACCGACGAACTCCTCCGGGGTAATCATATCCACCTGGACATAGGGTTCCTCGATCTTCTCCCGATATTGGGGCTCCGGTAGGCGACTGGGATTGTCAATCTGGAGCACTTCTCCAGTATTGGTGGTCACTCGATAAACCACAGACGGAGCGGTGGTGATCAGATCCAGGTTGTATTCCCGTTCTAACCGTTCCTGCACAATTTCCATGTGCAGCAGGCCCAAAAATCCACAGCGAAAACCAAACCCCATGGCACTGGAAGTTTCCGGCTCATAATTCAAGGCCGCATCGTTAAGTTTGAGTTTTTCCAGGGCCTCGCGCAGGTCCTCAAACTGGTCGGCATCGGTGGGAAACATACCACAAAAGACCATCGGCTTTGCCTCGGTGTAACCTGGCAGGGGCGCTGCTGCAGGAGTTTGAGCCAGGGTAATGGTGTCACCCACCCGGGCATCCTCTACCGCCTTGATGGCAGCGGCTAGATATCCCACTTCTCCAGCATGCAATTCCTCAACCTGAATCTGATTAGGCGACAGTACACCCAACTCATCAATTTGGTATTCCTTACCGGAGGCCATTAACCGGACGCGATCGCCCTTCCGCACTTTGCCATCCATGACCCGGAAATACACAATCACGCCGCGATAGCTATCGTAATAACTGTCGAAGATCAAAGCCCGCAGGGGTTGGTCAACCGTGTCCTGAGGGGGAGGCACCAGATGGACGATCGACTCCAGGATCTCAGGAATCCCCAGCCCTTCTTTGGCCGAAGCACGGATCGCCTGACTACAGTCCAGGCCAATAATTTCTTCAATTTCCCGAATTACCCGCTCCGGCTCCGCTCCAGGCAGGTCAATTTTGTTTAAAACCGGAATCACTTCCAGATTGTGTTCCAGCGCCAGATAGACATTGGCCAGAGTCTGCGCCTCTACCCCCTGGGATGCATCTACCACCAGCAGCGCTCCCTCGCAAGCCGCCAGTGATCGAGAAACTTCATAGGAAAAATCCACATGTCCTGGCGTGTCAATCAGGTTTAAGACATAGTCCTGACCATCCTCCGCCCGGTAGTCCATTCGAGCTGCCTGCAACTTGATCGTAATGCCGCGCTCCCGCTCCAATTCCATATTGTCGAGGAACTGTTCCTTCATCTCTCGAGCAGCAACAGTCCCCGTAACCTGCAACAACCGATCGGCCAGGGTTGACTTCCCGTGGTCGATATGGGCAATGATAGAAAAGTTGCGGATACGGGAAACGGGTACATCAGTCATAATGATTCTATTTCAGTGAGATCAAAAGCAATACGCTTCCGGTGTCAGACAGCCAGCCAAACAGCTAAACCCTGGCGCTTAGGTCTGGCAGCGACTGGGGTTGGCAGTTCCTTGCTCCTCCTTAATGTATTGTAATGCCTGACAAGTTGGCTATTATCCGACACCATAAGGAAGGAATAAGCCCAGATACTATGGATTGGGGAAGTGAGCTTTGTAGAATTTAGATAGAGGGTTCTGAGGGGAGATGTAATTACACAACCAACCGCTGCCAGTTAGTCGACCAGCCCTGAATCAATGGCAGCATCACCTGAATCCTGGCATCTGCCTCGCAGGCATGATTTTTCACCGTTGTTTTGGATTTCTATCCTATGAATGAGTTTGCTGTTCAGCCCCATTCTTCCAGAGATAAGGTTGAAATTGCGGTTCTGTTAGATCCCGATCTGCTCGACCAGATTCAGCACCTGACCAATGATCCCAGTCGGGTGATCGAAACTGCCGTTCGGCAATGGCTGAAACAAGAAAACCGCCGCGATGATGATCTCACTCGCACATTGCCGCGCAATCCTCCGGTTCCTCCCCGTGGGGAATGGAATGACTAAAACAGCCATCCTTCTCGCGACAAGACCGGCATAATGGTATCAACGCCCGATCAAGGCGTTGAATCAGAGCCTTGGGATGGAGTAATTTACTCCTAGTTCACGGTTATTGTCACGATTATTGTGATGTCGTCTCAGCGGCCGGGGGAACACTAAGCAACGCAGATGGAGCGCTGGTTCATCTGTCTTGCTGCGACCCTATCCCAAACCCTGAGGCTGTCTCTTATGTCTCCAGTCCTGACGCGGATGACTTCTCACCCTACCAATTCAGCCCAAGAAAAGGAGTTGCCTGCTCGGAAGGCCGAGTTACTTGCAGAGCGATCGCAATTAATGTTCGTTCAGGATAATCAAGGGTGCTACCGATTTCTGAGCTGGCAGGATGCTACACAATATCGCCTTAAATTGGATCAGCTAATGGGGCAATCCCTTGACTGTGAGTTTGGGCCAGTTGAGATTGACCTGTATCGAGCCCAGATGGTCAAGGTCCTGGAAACCTTAGTTTCCGAGCGCTTTAGTTGCTATTTCCGCACTCCGGTGCAACCAATCCTGCTTGATCTGGTCATGAGTCCAGTTCCTGTTCCTGGCTCACCGATCGCGACGAGTGTGGTGGTTTCAGGTCGGGTGTTATCCCAACTAACCGACTGTTCACCCCTCTTGAGTTCGCAGTCTGAGTTAGGGAATGCAGTCTTTTCTGCCAATTGCGATCGCTACAACCAACTGTTCAGCAAACTCGCCTGGAATATCCATCGCACCTTGGATCTGCCCACTATCTGGCAACAGACCGTTACGGGCTTGGGCAAGGCTCTTGGGAGTTGTTGTTGTCTCATTTGTCCCTATGACGACTTAAACCCGATGGTGCAAGTGGTAGCTGAGTATTGCCAGGAAGGTTGGAATTCCTTATTGGGAAAGGAATTCTGGCTGGCAGAGGATGCTTCAATTCAAGCCGCCCTCTCTACCCTCAAGCCAGTGATCGTAGAAGGCAGCCAGACAGGCGGGGCAGCCACCAGCCTATCTGGTCGAGATGGACTGGCAACTTTGATTCTGCCAACCTCCTATCAGGAGCAACCGAATGGCTTGATTTTGGTCTATCAACCCCAGCAGGCGTGTGGATGGTCTGAGTCAGAACTGAATTTGTTGCAGGAACTGGCCAAACAAGTGGGCACCGCGATCGCCCACGCCAGCCTGTTTAGCGCCAGTCAAGCCCTGGCCACAGAATTACAGCGGGCAAACAGCAATTTTCTGCAGAAGCATCGAGAACTGGAAGAGGCCAGACAACAGGCGGAAGAAGCGTCTCGCCTCAAGAGCGAGTTTCTGGCCAACACCTCCCATGAACTGCGGACCCCCCTCAATGGCATGATTGGTTTCCTCAAACTGATCATGGATGGCATGGCAGATGATCCGGTCGAGCAAGCGGAGTTTATCCAGGAAGCCTATCGGTCAGCCTTGCACCTACTCAATATCATCAATGATGTACTGGACATCGCCAAGATAGAAGCCGGCAAATTACAGATTGAAATGAGTCCAGTTAAGCTGGACGATTTGTTGAGTGCTGTGGTGGATTTCACCCGCAGTCAAATTCAACAGAAAAACTTGAGTTTTGAGACGCAAAGACCACCAACCGATGATGAAATCATTCTCTACGGCAACTATCAGCGATTGTTGCAGGTAATGTTGAACCTGGTCGGTAATGCCATTAAGTTCACCCATGAAGGCGGCATCACCATTGGCGTTGAGATAATTAAGAAGAAAGTCACGGTCCACAATCAGGAACTACCCGGCATGGTGAAGGTGCGGGTTGCCGATACGGGGATTGGGGTCTCCCTGGACAAGCAAGACAAACTCTTCCAGTCCTTTAGCCAGGTAGACGGTTCCCGGACGCGCCAGTATGGTGGGACGGGCCTGGGCCTGGCCATTTCCCAAAAGCTGGTGGAAGCTATGGGTGGAGTGGTGAACTTCTACAGTATGGGCGAGGGATTGGGTTCAACTGTCACCTTCACTGTACCGCTCTATCAGGAACCGGTGATGATCATGGCCCAGTCAACGGAGGCAATGGATCTGCGTCTCTAAGGAGACACCCTGAAGGGATGAGAGGGGGAGCCAGGAATAGGGTGTTGGGTGTCAGGTGTCGGGTGTTAGGTGCGGGGCGTGACTAACTGCCCAAAACGAACACCCAGAACCCAAAACCTGACCGCCGACCGCAATTTCATAGATTCTCGATCGCAACGGGTTCCACAGCATCCGCCATCTCAAAGCCAAATACCCTGGAGTAGAAATAGAATTCGCCATCCAGGGTTCGTTTGATGTTTTCTGCCTTCCGGAAGCCGTGTTGTTCCCCTTCATAGAGCACATAGGCAACCGGCAAACCCTTCTGTCGCAGGGCTGTCACCATCATTTCCGCCTGGTTGGGCGGCACAATTTTGTCTTCATCGCCTTGAAAGAAAATGACTGGACAGTTGAGGCGCTGAGTTGCATGGATGGGCGATCGCGCGATATACAGGTCTTTTCTCTCCGGATAGGGACCGATCAGGCTATCCAGATAGCGGGCTTCAAACTTGTGGGTATCCGTTGCCAGGGCCTCCAGGTCACTGACCCCGTAATAACTGGCGCCAGCTTTAAATACATCCCGAAAGATCAACGCGCAGAGGGTGGTGTAGCCCCCAGCACTGCCACCGTCAATCACCAGTCGGTTCGGATCAACCGCGCCCTCCTGGGCCAGATACCGAGCGCCATTGACACAGTCGTCCACATCCACAATGCCCCAGAGTCCCTTCAGGCGATCGCGGTAGGCCCGACCATAGCCAGTACTGCCACCATAGTTCACATCGAGCACCGCAAACCCCCGACTGGTCCAGTACTGGATTTTCAAGTTGAAGGCGGTTGAGGTCGCAGCAGTTGGCCCGCCATGACTCTTGACCAGCAGCGGTGGGCGTTCATCGGCTGGGGCGGTGTAGTCCTGGTTCTGGGGCGGATAGAAAAAGCCGTAGGCCATCAACCCATTTTCCGTAGGGAAAGTGATCGGTTTGGGAACGGACAGATAAACCGGTTCGAGCGCCAGTTTGCTAGAACGCCGTAAGACAGTCAGTTGTGCCGATGCCAGCATGAATTGAACAATGGCCGCCGGTTCAGTCGCCGATCCAGCCTGAAACCAAACTTGGCCGTCCGCAGCATGTAAATCACCAATGTCCGTGTAAGGCACCGGCAGCGGCGTTAGTTGCCGATTGCCCATTTCCAGACTGGCCAGATAGGAAAGACCTTCTTTGCTGTAGGTGCAAATCAGACGGTCCGCCGACTCAAAGGTGTAGTGAGACAGCCCAAAGACCCACAGAGGCCCGCCGAATTCAGCCTCCATCGCACACAGAGGCTCAATCTGACCACTGGCTGGTTGACCGCCATCGACGGGAGACTCCAACCAGCGGTAGAGATTCCACCAATTACTGCGATCGCTCACAAAGTGCAGCCTCCCATCAGGGGACCACTGCGGCTCCACCACCGATTCTGCGGGACCGCCAGCCACCTTGCGGGGGGCGGTCAAACTGCCATCCGAGGCAAGGTCTGCCACCCACAGTTCGGTGCCATCCCAGGGCATGTTGGGATGGTTCCAGCACAACCAGGCCAGGCGGCAGCCATCCGGACTGAGGCGAGGTGCGGCATAAAAATCATTGCCAGAGACCAGGACCGTCTGAACAGCGCCATCCGCCAGGCTGATGCCAACCAGGGTGTTGACTGGTTCCCCATCCCCCGTGTGGTCTTCTCGCACACAAATAATCCGGCCATGCCGGGTATCCAGCACCCCGTCTGCATATCGCCAGGCAATTTCCGGCGTCAGGGCAACGGGGGGAGCGTCTCCAGACTGACGATACAAACGCTGATCGGCAAAATTAGAGAAATAAACACTTCCCTGATGGACCAGATAGGCTCCGCCACCATACTCATGCACACGGGTTCGCACATTGAAGGGCGGCGGTGTCACATCCACAACCCGACCGTTTGGCTGGCGACGGACAATTACCGTGCGCCCGCCTTCCGTTGGCCGCGACTCGGTCCAGTAGATAGCTTCACCATCCAGGCGGATGCTGCCCAGGCCAATCGTTTCACTAACGATCAAATCGGATGTAATCGGAGATTTCCAGGAACCGTAAGGAGCAACTTTCATGGACAGCAAGGATGAAAAGGCAAGAAGGAAGCAGAACTCGGCCGAAAATCGTAACAAGGAACGGGGATATTCAGTATTTCCGTTACCTAAACCCAACCAGTAGCTAGCCCAGGTGTCCAGAATACTCAGAGATTTTTCTCTGTTCTTTTCGATATTACGTTCTTTTCGGTATTTCAGACGTTAATTAGCTGCGACTAGCGATTTGCAGATAGTTCCGTCCGGTTGCGTTGGAGCGGGTTGAACCACTCAGTCCATCCTTCTCCTAGGAAGGACAAGCCCACAACCATCAATGTCATCGCCAAGCCAGGGAAGAGGGTAGTCCACCAGATACCGCCGGTAGACAGCCCATCCAACGCTTGACGCAAATCGTTTCCCCATTCAGGCGTTTCTTCTGGCAAGCCCAACCCCAGAAAACCCAGACCGCCCAGGGTCAGAATGGCATCGGCCGCATTCAGGGTAAACAGCACCGGAATACTCTGGACCACGTTCAGAAACAGGTAGCGGGTCAGCACTCGCCAAGTGGAAGCCCCCATTGCCTGAGCCGCTTCAACAAACAGCTCAGTCTTAACGCTAACCGTTTGGTTGCGAACCACCCGATAGTACTGAGGGATATAGGCAATACTGAGGGCGATCGCGGCATTCAGCACCCCCCGACCCACCACAAAGGCCAGGGTCATGGAGAGCAGCAGGCCCGGCAAGGTGTAGAGCGTATCCATCAAAAATAGCAGAATCCGATCCAAACGACCGCCCAGATAGCCACTGACCATGCCCAGTGGCACTCCCAATAACAGACTCAGGGCAGTGGCCAGGATCACTACTTGCCAGGCAGCTTGGGCGCCAAATACAGTACGGGAAAAAACGTCATAGCCTAAACGAGTTGTGCCAAACCAGTGCTGGGGGGAAGGCGGCTGGTTGGGCGGGTTATCCAAAAACTCGGTGGGATTCTGCAGCCAACCAATTTGCCGCAGCAGTGGTGCCAGCAGCACCAGCACAATGAAAAACAAGGTTAGATAAAGACCCATGATCGCCAGTTGCTGGGTCAGATTGGGGCGACTAGAGAGGCGAAGCAGGCGGGTCAAAGAAAGAGACATGGCAGCGATCGGCAAAGGGCGAAAACAAGCGTGGGTTGGTCAGGGAGCCTTCCTTTTCTTGGATTCACGGCCATCGGGCATCACCGTTTCATTCAAGATCACATCCTGAAAGTTGGCCCCAGCGACCTTGGCACGAATCAGCGTTGCCTTGGTCAGGTCAGCGCCCGTTAGATCAGCTCCCCGTAGATTAGCCCCTTCCAGTGAGGCTCCCTGTAAATTAGCGCCGGTCAAATTGGCGCCAGTTAAATCAGCCCCATACAGGCTGGCTCCAGACAGGTTAGCGCCAGCCAGATTGGCTCCCTGAAATTTCGTCAGGGCCAGGTTCGCCTTTGCCAGGTTGGCCTGGGCTAAGTTAGCCTGATCCAGGGTTGACCCTTGCAAGGTTGCCCCAGTCAGGTTGGCGCCGCTCAGGTCGGTTCCCTGCAACATGTAGGAATAAAGGGCAATTTCGGACAAATTACAGCCTGGACAGACCCCTTGACTCAAGAATTGTTTCACCTGCTCCGGGTTGCCAGCCCAGCTTACAGTTGCGAAACTCAAGCAGGTCATTCCAGTAACCAGGGCAAGGGGGGGCAATTTCATGGCAAATGGATCCAATAGACGGGGGTTCGAAGTGGGTTAAACCGTGGGGCAATGGATTCTGAAAGCCAGAAGGGCATCGTCCCTTCAGTTTGACTCGCCACCTCCCACTGGAGCAACCTGGTCTGAAATCCAGGCCAGATAAGGCTGCGACCCGGCCAGAACTGGCAAGGCAATTATTTCCGGAACCTCATAGGAATGCAGTTGGCGCACCGTGGCTTCCAGGCTGGCAAACCGATCCAGATCGGTTTTGATCAGCAGTTGCCATTCTTCCTGATTGTGAACCGTTCCCTGCCAACTGTAGAGCGACCGGATGGGAAACACGCTAACACAGGCTGCCAACTTTGCCTCCACTAACCGCTGGGCGATCGCTTCAGCCTCCGTTTGACCGGAAGCCGTCACCAAGACCACCCCATAGTTGGGTTGCGGATCTGCACCCTCCATCGATTGCACAGCCCTAGCCCCCCCACACCTTCTCTAACACCATCTGGGGAGAAATGTCTGCCATCTGTCCGGTTAGGGACTTAATCCCCACAAAGCGCTTATCTTTAGGCAACAACTTTTCTGGCATGGTTGGGCCAAATAACGCCAGAACGTAGGTCTTGGTTGCCACAGCCAGATGCATGGCATCCCCCTCAACGGCCAGCATCAAACTGGCACCGGCAATCATGGCGATGGTTTTGCCAATGTCATCCGGCGCCGTCACTTTCAACTTGGGAAAGGCACTGGTCAGTTCCTTGACCCAATCCGAGTTACCCGCTCCCTGCAAGAGCACAATCGGCAGGTCCGGTTGCCGATGTTCAAAATCTTGAATGATGCCTTTCCAGCTTTCCAGCGGATAGGCTTGGCTGCTGCTTCCTTGCCCCATTCCTCCAGCAATGAGAACATAACCGCTATTCTGGATCCCCAACCGCTGTCGTTCCGCATCAGCCCAGTCCAGACT
>CAZBTL010000175.1:0-6739 GCA_964494755.1 uncultured bacterium
GCTGACCTGCGCCCCAGAGGGCATGTCTTCCCCAGTCCCGTAACCTGGCGAGACCAGATTTTGTATCAACTCTTGCCTGATCGCTTCAGCGATGGGCGAGAGACTCAACGCCCAGTGTTTAACCGCCACGATTCCGAAAATTTCAGAGCAAGTAACCAAGCAGCCTGGATGGCAGCAGGCAATAAATTCAATGGTGGCACGCTAAAGGGAATTGCAAGTAAACTGGACTATTTACAGAATTTAGGAGTCACAACGGTTTGGATTAATCCACCCTGGAAGCAGCGCTCCGATCTTCAAACCTATCATGGGTATGGCATCCAGAACTTTTTAGATATTGACCCCCGCTTTGGCACCCGCCAGGATTTACGGGATCTAGTGGATGCGGCTCACGATCGCGGCATGTACGTGATTCTGGATGTAATTTATAACCACAGCGGTAGTAACTGGTTTTACCGGGATGAGGGAGATGATAGCCCCAAAGAAACGCTTCCCTACCGTTTCTCTCCGCCCTATCCAATTCATGGCTGGCGCTCGGCTCAAGGAACCAGCATTCCAAAACCCATTTCAGTAGATGATGGAGTGTTTCCAGTCGAATTTCAAAATTTGGATTGGTACAATCGGGCTGGCATGATTACCGATTGGGAAGCAAAGGGTTGGGAAGATCCGATGAATCCGCTGGTTGAATTCCGGCGGGGTGACTTTTTTGAACTGCGTGACTTTAACCTGGAGCGGGAGGACGTGATTGCAGCCCTAGCGAAGGTTTACCAGTATTGGATTGGATTAAGCGATTGCGATGGATTTCGGGTTGATGCCGTCAAGCATGTTTCTCCCTCAGCTTCACGGAAGTTCTGTGATGCCATACACGGCTATGCTCAATCGATTGGCAAAGACAATTTCCTATTAGTGGGTGAACTGACAGATGACAGTATGGTGCGGGGCTATCTGGATATCTTCGGACGCAATTTAGATGCGGTTCTGGACATTGTCATTGCCCCTAACCGTTTATCTGCTGTGGCCAAGGGACTGGCGCATCCAGGTGAGTTCTTCTCTCTATATGATGACAAAACCTTGCCAGGAAGCCAGCGACAGTTAGGCATCTATCACGTGACGGTACTGGATGATCACGATATGTCATCTCGTCCCCGTAAGGAGCGATTTGCTGCTCATAGTAATTCTCTCCCCCATCGTTATGAACAAGTGGCCCATGCTGTGGGCATCATGTTGACCATTCCAGGAATTCCCTCGATCTATTACGGCACGGAACAAGCTTTTGATGGCTCGCAGGATTACCATGACTATGCCATTGAACCCAAACATGCTTTTATCGATCGCTACATTCGGGAATGTATGTTTGGCGGCAAATTTGGAGCATTTGGCACAGAAGGTTGCCATTTCTTTGACCCTAATCACCCGACCTACCTGCGCATTGCCGCGATCGCTCGCATTCGCAATCGTCCGGATGGCATCGGCAAAACCCTCCGTCGAGGTCATCTGTATCTAAGAGAAACCTCGTTTTGCGATCGCCCATTTGCCCTTCCCCCTGGGGGTGAAGTGATTGCCTGGTCCCAGGTTCTCTATACCACTGAAGTGTTAATGGCGCTCAATACCCATGCTTTAGAGCCGCGGGGAGCGTTTATTACCGTAGACCATTCGCTACACTCAACCGGTTCCACCATGCAGATGCTGTATCGCAGCGATTGGAGCGATGATCAACTTCGCCATCCACCTCCATCTGAAACATTGCCAGTGCGGGAATACCAGGGCAGGGCGGCGGTGCGGGTTGATTTACCACCCTCTGGCATGGCGATCCTTGCCTAACAAAACTGCTTAGCGTGGAGAACATGAATTGTTTCAATCCGAGCGAATTGAAGTTGTTAAACCTTTAGTAGGAAACCCAATATGTCAAGCACCTTACTGGAACAATTGCGGCAAATGACCGTTGTAGTGGCTGATACCGGCGATATTCAGGCTATTGAAAAGTTTAAACCCCGGGATGCGACCACCAATCCTTCCCTGATCACCGCAGCAGCCCAAATGCCCGAATATCAAGCAATTGTGGATGAAACACTACTACAGGCCAAGAAGGATGCTGGCGCTGGTGCAAGCGAAGCCCAAATTGTGTCCCTGGCCTTCGATCGCCTGGCGGTTTCCTTTGGCAAAAAGATTCTGGAAATTGTGCCAAAGCGGGTTTCCACCGAAGTAGATGCACGACTGTCCTACGACACCGAAGCCACCATTGCAAAAGGACGCTATCTGATTTCCGAATACGAAAAAGCTGGGATTTCCCGCGATCGCATCCTGATCAAAATCGCTTCCACCTGGGAAGGGATTCAGGCCGCCAAAGTACTGGAAAAAGAGGGCATCCACTGTAACCTGACGCTGCTATTTGGCCTACACCAGGCGATCGCCTGTGCAGAAGCAGGAGTGACCCTGATTTCACCCTTTGTAGGGCGGATTCTGGACTGGTACAAAAAAGACACCGGCAAGGAGTATAGCGGGGCTGAAGACCCAGGGGTGCAGTCCGTTACCCAGATCTACAACTACTACAAAAAATTTGGTTACCCGACGGAAGTGATGGGAGCTAGCTTCCGCAACATCGACGAAATCATCGAACTGGCTGGCTGCGACTTACTCACCATTTCTCCCAATCTCCTGGCCCAGTTACAGGAGACAACTGGTGAACTGACCCGCAAGCTGGCTCCAGAGCAGGCAGCCAGGATGGAAATTGAAAAGCTATCTATGGACGAAACCACCTTTGAACAGATGCATGCCGCCAATCGCATGGCCTCGGAAAAACTCAGTGAAGGCATCAAGGGGTTCAGTAAGGCTCTGGAATCTCTGGAAAGCCTCCTGGCTAGAAGGCTGGCTCAACTGGAAGGCGCCCCTGCTGTTAGCGAAGCCGCTGTCAGTTTGTTTAAGAGCTACGACCTGGATGGCGATGGCTTTATCACCCGGGAAGAATGGCTGGGCAGCGATCGCGTATTTGATGCCCTCGATACCGATCAGGATGGCAAAATTACGCCGGAGGAAATGGGAACTGCTTTGGGTGCCATCCTGCAACTGGCTTCTGTTTAGCTTCTTATGAATATTCTGATCCTGAATGCTGGTTCCAGCAGCTTGAAAAGCTGTCTATATCAGTTGCCGCTCGATAATCTGCCGGAGCAACCACCGGAACCGCTGTGGCAAGGGGCGGTAGACTGGACACACCATCAAGACCTGGCCGAAATTAAGGTCAAAACGGCCAGCGGGGCAGTACTGCAAGCCCAAATTCCCACCCAGTTTGCCGTTTCAGGGGCTTTTCAAGCGGTCCAGTTTGCCGAGCCACTGCTTTTGGAGCCAACCCAGTTTCGCCAGCATCTGACCGCCCACCTGCTGGAAACCCTCTGGCAGGGAGAAACACAGGTGATTGATCAGCCGTCTGCCATTGATGCAGTGGGACATCGAGTCGTGCATGGCGGACAAGAGTACCAGCAAAGTGTGCGAATCACAGCGGAGGTAAAAACTGCGATCGCCCGTTTGGCAAAACTGGCCCCGATTCATAACCCGGCCAATCTGCAGGGCATTGAGGCGATTGAACAGTGCTTGGGTCCGGCGGTGCCCCAGTTTGCCGTGTTTGACACCGCCTTTCACAGTCATATCCCCGCCGCTGCTGCCACCTATCCCGGTCCCTATCGCTGGCTGGAACAGGGCATTCGCCGCTATGGCTTTCATGGCATCAGCCATCAGTACTGCAGCCAACGGGCCGCCCAACTGTTGAACCGCAACTTAACTGATTTGCGACTGATTATCTGCCACCTGGGCAATGGTTGCTCCCTGTCGGCGGTGCGGCAGGGCCACAGCATCGACACCACCATGGGCTTTACACCACTGGAAGGATTGATGATGGGCAGCCGCTCCGGCTCTGTTGACCCAGGGATTCTGATTCACCTGATGCGCCAGCAGGGGTACAGTGTCGATCAATTAGATCGAGAACTCAATCAGGAGTCCGGCTTAAAGGGCATTTCGGGTATTTCCGCCGATTTACGCCAGGTGATGATCGCGGTTGAAGCCGATGATCCCCAGGCCACCCTGGCCTTAGACATTTACCTGCATCGCCTGCGATCTGGCATTGGCTCCATGCTAGCCAGCCTGGGGGGACTGGATGCCCTGGTCTTTACCGCTGGGGTGGGGGAAAATTCTGCCCTGGTGCGATCACGGACCTGTCAGGCATTTGAGTTTTTGGGCCTGAAACTGGATGCGGCGAAAAATCAAGCTCATCCAGTGGATCAGGACATCGCCCAGGCAGACTCAGCGGTGCGGGTGCTGGTGATTCATACCCAGGAAGATTGGGCGATCGCTCAATCCTGCTGGCTCCTTTTAACAGAAGAGCCCCAGCAACATTGACAAAAAAGACAGCACCTCTTTCACAGAATAGACATCATTCCGAACAACGCCCGTTTCTTATAGCGTTCCATCAGGATAGTATGGGCGCTCAATTCGGGTTGCTCGGCCTCCGGCTGACGCTGGAGGTAAGAACCATCGGGTTGCAGATCCCAGGCCTGGCGATTGTCGGCCATGAGAATCTCCAGAACTTCCTTCAGTTCTCGGATGTTGTCCGGGTCTTCCACGGGGGTGATGGCTTCCACCCGCCGGTCTAAATTGCGGGGCATCCAGTCGGCACTGCCGATCAGGAGTTCTTCTTCGCCATTGTTGTGGAAGTAAAAAATCCGCGAGTGTTCCAGATACCGACCAATCAGACTGATCACCCGAATATTCTGGCTGATCTCTGGGATACCAGGACGCAGACAACAGATGCCCCGCACAATCAGGTCAATCTGCACCCCAGCCTGCGAAGCTTCATAGAGCACCCGAATAATCTGTGGATCAACCAGGGAGTTCATTTTGGCGATGATCCGACCGGGGCGATTGTCCTGGCAGTGCTCGATTTCCCGTCGAATCAGGGACACCATGCGATCGCGCATCGTCACTGGAGCCACCAGCAATTTCCGATAGGACTTCTGCTTCGAGAAACCAGTCAGGTAGTTAAATAAATCGGTCAGATCGGCTCCTAATTCTGGCCGGCAGCTAAAAAGCCCCAGATCGGTGTACAGTCTAGCTGTTTTGGGATTGTAGTTGCCAGTGCCAATGTGGACATAGCGACGAATCCGGCCTTCCTCCTGACGTACTACGAGCAGAATCTTCGTATGGGTCTTCAGGCCCACCACGCCATAGATTACATGCACTCCTGCCGCTTCCAGGGCATTGGCCCAATTAATATTGCTAGCCTCATCAAAGCGGGCCTTCAGTTCCACCAAAGCCACCACCTGCTTCCCATTCTGGGCCGCATCCATTAACGCCTGAATGATAGGGGAGTCGCCTGAAGTGCGGTAAAGGGTCATTTTGATAGCCTGCACCGCCGGGTCATGGGCCGCATCGCTGATGAATCGCTGCACCGAATCGACAAAGGATTCGTAGGGGTGGTGCACCAGCAGATCGGACTGGCGGATAACCGCAAAAATATCGCCGCTGTCTTCTTCCTCATCGAAGAAGTCCTCTTCTTGCTCCAGTTCTTGCAAGCGGGGTGGGGTGACTGGGGTCCAGGGGGTGTCCTTTAAATGGGGCAGGGGTAACCCCATAAACGCCATCAAATCCCGCACACCTAACCAGCCGTTGGTTTCATAGACATCGTTCTGGTCCAGTTGCATACCCCGGGTTAGGGTTTCCCGCACAAACTGAGAGATGGTCGGGGGAATCTGCAACCGCACCACCGAGCCGCCCAGCCGTCGCTTCCGCAGTTCTTTTTCCAACACCGACAACAAATCGTCCGCCTCATCCTCTTTAATCGACAGATCGGCATCGCGGGTAACGCGAAACAAATGCTGTTCTTCAATTACCATGCCGGGAAACAGCGCTTCTAAATTGTGGGCAATTACCTGTTCCAGGGCGATGCCAGCCCAGACCGTTGGCTGTTTTCCTGTGGGAAAGAGCTCGGCTGGCAAGGGTACAAATCGAGGAATACTATTGGGCACTTTAATCCGGGCAAAGTTAATCCGGCCCGTATCTGGGTCTTTCACCACCACAGCCAGATTCAGGCTTAGGTTTGACACCTGGGGAAAGGGATGGGCTGGGTCCACCGCCAGGGGAGTCAGGATGGGAAAGACGGATTCTTCGAAATACTGCTGCAAGTAAAGTCGCTGCGGTTGGGTCAGTTCTTCGTAGCGCAGGATATGCACCCCTTCAGCCGCCAGTTGGGGTCGCAGTTCGTTTTCCAGCAGTTCCTGCAACTGTTTCACCATCGAGTGAACCTGCTGGCTGATTTCATCTAGCTGTTGCTGGGCCGTGCGGCCATCCGGTGTTCGACTGTCAACGCCTGCTTCCACTTGCTGTTGCAAGCTGGCCACTCGCACCATGAAAAATTCATCCAGATTGGAACCGAAGATAGCGGCAAATTTCACCCGTTCCAGCAGGGGGGTGCGCGGATCCAATGCCTCATGCAGGACGCGCCGGTTAAACTCCAACCAGCTCAATTCCCGATTGAAATAGTAGTGCGGATCCGACAGGTTAATGGTGGCGCCAACTTCTTTGACTCTGGCCATTAGTTTAAGCTTCCTTAGTGGGAGGGCATTTGTTTCAACAATAGTAAAGAAGGTGAAGGCCGCAGCTTCGCACTTCCTGCCTTTTCCTGGAATCCCGATTGGGCATTGAGTTGGAAAACTTTCTGACGCCGCAGCAATTCACTCAGCGTCACGTTCGGTTGGGG
>CAZBTL010000175.1:6839-9279 GCA_964494755.1 uncultured bacterium
GTTGGAAAACTTTCTGACGCCGCAGCAATTCACTCAGCGTCACGTTCGGTTGGGGAAACCCTTTAAACACAGGACTGACTTTGCCGCTGAAGAACTGAACCTAGCTTAAATGATAGGCCTCATCCGGCAGGGAAATGTAGCCGACCTTGGGCACGATGGCATAGCCCGCACTGGAACCATCAATCAAAATGGTCTTGGAATTTGTTGGCCCAGGATTGATAGCGACTTCAGTGGCCGTGACCGTGGCTGCTTGCTGGCTTTGTGGTCGGGTTTCCGGTTGGGAACAGGCGGATATAGCTAAGGCGATCGCCATCAGTAGGTTGGACATTGCGGTAATCGCGTTGGGAGTCTGGACAGTCATCACCATCTCAAGCCTGGACTAAGCAAAAGAGACAGTCCTAGCATTTCAAAGTAACGTGATGACAACCTCAACGGCAGGTTAAGGTTTCGTTAATTCCATGCAACGATTTATGACTGCTGAATATCAAAACCATTCCCAGGATTAGCCACCAACAGCGATCTCAGACAGCCTGGCTCACACGGGGGCAAATTAGCGCTTCGTTCTTAGCAAACGCCAATTCTCGAAGGTGAATTCAAGCGTCATTTACCAGACCTTCACCCAGGCTTAACGCTAGACCTACCCTCAAGATGATAAAATTTTTTGTAGTGAAAACTACAAATTGATAAATCTTTATCAAATGGAAGTGCCATTAATCCGTTTGGAGTCTGTTCAGCTTCCATTTAAGTCAACCTCGTTTTCGCCGCAAGACGGCCAGTATATCTAAGCTCAATCCACCTGGTGCAATTTTGAGTCTACCCCTATGGATAGTTCAGTGACACCGCAACGACGAAAGCCTCCTTTCGTTCAACCCATCGGCCAACCCAGTGAGGGCCATTCAAGCGAAGAAAATTTGAACCAATGGATCGAGCACTTGTCGAAGCTCTCACTGGTTAGCTATTACAACCACCAATTGGATGGCTTTGATTTTGAGCACTGGGCCCAACTGGTGCGGTCTCAATTGGTGACTACGCTGCGGAAGCGGGTCCGGTCAAGGAAGCATTAGCACCGGTTTCGCCTGGGATTACCAACTCCTGCCCTTGTCTGCCAGGATGGCAGACAAGGGTGTTTTTACGTAACGACCGGACCATTCCCCCTGGGGATCATAGTATTATTTAGGATATTACTCTAGAGGATTTACTTTTCAGAGGTTCTATGGACACCCGTTTGGTTTCGCTGGAAGTTGAATTGAAAGATTCGCCCTCAGAACAGCTTCAAGTCATTTACCAGGAATTAAACAAGCGGGGAGACGTGTTGAATTGGATTGTTTCCGATGCGGACGCCTATCGGAAAAGCATCCGCGTAGACGCGGTTGTTAAGAAATAGCGTTTCCGACTCGAAGCAGTCCAGCGCGGGGGGTGATCGTAGGCTGGCTAAGTGTAGGGTTGATGATAGTTTGATAGGAAAAGTTGATAGGAAAAGTTGATAGGAAAAGTCGCCTCCGACCAGGAGGTGAAGCTGCTGCCGCTGTTGCCTCATAAAGTCGTTTCACCTTAATTGAATGCGTTTGCTGGCGATTGGAGACATTCACGGTTGTTCTATCGCGTTGGATACATTGCTCAAAGCCATTGATCCCCGCCATTATGACCAACTGGTAACGCTCGGCGACTACATTAATAAAGGACCTGATTCCAAAGGAACGCTGGAACGCCTAATTACGCTCTATGACCAGGGTCGGTTGATCCCCTTGCTGGGCAACCACGAACTCAAGATGCTGGCGGTCAAAAATCAGCAGGTATTGGAATCTGGCAACACAGGCGTCCTGATAGACCAACGCACGCTGAATTCCTACGGAAAACCTGAGCAGCAAGGACAGGTCGAAGATATTCCCGACCGGCACTGGAGCTTTATTGAATCAGCCTGTTTGGCCTGGTGGGAGGGAGATGAGGTTTTCTTTGTTCATGCAACGGTCGATCCCCACAAGCCACTCATCGAACAACCCAGTGAGAAGCTGTTCTGGGAAAAATTCAACTCCTCTGTTCCCCACCTGTCTGGCAAAACAATGATCTGCGGTCATACGCCCCAGCGAGATGGTTGTCCACTCAATATTGGCCATGCCGTTTGTATCGACACATGGGCCTGTGGAGGGCAATGGCTGACGGGCCTAGATGTGCAAACCGGAGAAATCTGGCAAGCGAATCAGCGGGGGCAAATCCGCACCGGACGAATTGCCAATTTTCGTCATCGTCAGCCATTGCAACTCGTAGAGTGTCGTTAAGGATAATTTTCACGGCAGCTTGACGCGGTTCAGGCACCCACACGATGTTGGTCACGAACCACTCGATGTTGGTCACGAACCACGCGATGTTGGTCACCAATCACGCGATGTTGGTCACGAACGACACGATGTTGGTCACGAACGACACGATGTTGGTCACGAAC
>CAZBTL010000176.1:0-9138 GCA_964494755.1 uncultured bacterium
AACTTTTTGAAAAACCTGGGGGAATGGCAGGGTTCCTTTACCTCGGTTGCGCTGGACGGAGACTTGCTAGACTCGACACCTTCAATTCTGAATCTGGAAGGCTTGGAAAACAATCAACTGGTAAGGTTCCGCCTGCGACGATTTGGTCCCGGTGGCTACAGCGAGCCGCCGCTGTCGGATTATTCCCAGGAATACCGGAGTTTGGGTCAGCAAAATATCTTTTTTGAAACCGGCGCTTTTTCCAAAGGCTCAGTGCAACTGGCGCCCTTCAGTGAATTCGGCGCAGAGTACGGGTTTGTAGCAGAAAATCGCCGCCTGCGGTTTGTCCAGCTTTACGATCGCCAGGGAGATTTGAGCAGCCTCACCCTGATTCGAGAATTCCGTAGCGGCACAGAGGCCCAGGAACGACCTCCCCTAACCGTGGCGCAATTGCTGGGCCAGTGGCAAGGAACAGCCTGCACGGTTTACGCCGATTGGCAGCCGACCGAATTCTGTACCACCCATCTGACCATAACCGATCTGGGGGATGATCGCTTACAGCAACAATTGTCCTTTGGCGATCGCGCCCTGACCTCAACCGCTCGGATAGAAGGTAACATCCTGCACTTTGAAGCCGGTTCTAGTCCCAGGAAGATCTTGCTATTGCCCGATGGCGCTTCCAGTAACACACCCCTCCACATCACCCACCGGCAACCCTTTTTTGTGGAAGTGGGCTGGCTGGTAACGGACACCGAACGCCAGCGATTGATCCGCAGCTACAACGACAAAGGCGAATGGGTCAGTGCCACCCATGTAATCGAACATCGGGTTAGTTAAACAGCGTGGATTCCAGGAAATTGAGGCTTGATTTCCTGACGGGGACAAACAATCTTGCCTCCGCCTAGAAACCTGCCGCAGTGATTCAATTGACATTTCCAAGCAAGTCAGGGTCGGGTCTTCACCCATGATGCAGTTAGTCTGGTATCGCAATGATTTACGCCTGCATGATCACGAGCCCCTATACCAGGCACTGCAAACGGGCACCCCAGTGCTTCCAGTTTATTGCTTCGATCTGCGTCACTTTTCCAACACATCCTTTGGTTTCCCAAAAACCGGCGCTTTTCGAGGCCAATTTTTGCTGGAAAGTGTAGCCGATTTGCGTCAGTCGCTGCGCCAACTGGGCAGCGATTTAGTCGTGCGCTGGGGCTTGCCAGAGCAAATCATCCCGTCACTGGCCCAGACCTTCAACGTCGATACCGTCTTCTTCCAGGCTGAAGTCACTGCCGAAGAGGTGGCTGTAGAAAAGGCTCTGGAAGTGGCTCTGACTCGCATCCAGGTGAAGCTGCAACGTTCCTGGGGAACCACCCTTTATCACCCACAGGACCTGCCCTTTGAACGGGCTGAGTTGCCGGAGTTATTTACCAAATTCCGCCAGTCCGTTGAGACCCATTCGGCAGTCCGGCCAACATTGCCAACCCCCAAACAGTTGCCTGCCCTACCTGAAATCGAAGTCGGAGAACTACCGCAGTTGGCGGATTTAGGACTGGAGCCACCAACCTGGGATAGCCGGGCCGTCCTGCGATTTCAAGGCGGTGAAACAGCAGCTTTGCACCGGCTCAATCATTACTTCTGGCAACAGGACTGTCTCAAATCCTACAAGGACACTCGCAATGGGCTGTTAGGAGCCGACTACTCCTCCAAATTTTCGCCCTGGTTGGCGCTGGGCTGCCTATCGCCCCGGTTGGTTAATGAACAAGTCAAAGCCTATGAAAAACAACGCATCCGTAATCAGTCAACCTACTGGTTGATCTTTGAGTTATTGTGGCGGGATTTCTTTCGCTGGGTTGCGGCTAAACATGGCAATCGGATCTTTCATCCATCGGGCTTGCAGGGTCTCCCCATTCCCTGGCAGGAAGACTGGTCGCGGTTTCAGTTGTGGCAGGAAGGAAAAACTGGCTTTCCCTTAGTCGATGCCAATATGCGGGAACTGGCGGCAACAGGCTTTATGTCCAACCGGGGGCGACAGAATGTGGCCAGTTTCCTGACCAAGAATTTAGGCATTAACTGGCAACTGGGGGCTGAATGGTTTGAGTCCCAGTTGATTGACTACGATGTGTGCAGCAATTGGGGCAATTGGAATTACACCGCCGGAGTGGGCAACGATGCGCGGGGCTTTCGATATTTCAATATTGCCAAGCAATCCAGAGACTACGACCCCCAAGGAGAGTATCTACGGCACTGGTTGCCGGAACTAGCTGCCGTTCCTGGGGATAAGGTTCACGAACCCTGGCAGTGGTCTGCAGCCGAACAGAAACAGTGGGGCATCCGGCTCGGAGTTGATTATCCACAGCCAGTCGTAGACTTTTTCAAGTCGATCAAAGCCAATCAGCAAATCTACCAAGCCGCGATCGCGCAGTCCCCCAGAAGCGGATAAGCTTCAATTCTGGAACCAGTTTGCAGAGATTTATGACCGGAGCCACTCTTGCAACTTCACCACCATTTCTGTCCGGGAAGTTACGTCTAATTTTCGAACCATTCGCTTTAATGCTTGTTTAACTGAAGCACCGGCTCAATGATTTTAGCTGCAACTGGGTTATTGCAAGGCTATCAAGCAACCTGCCATTGGGCCTTTTGCGATCAACTGGCAATGTTGGGGATTGAAGTTATTGCCCAACGGTTAGAACTGGGACGACCACTTTTAGAGTCCTTCTTGGCGCAAACGAAGGAAACTGCATTGCAATTATCATCAGATACGGGATACCGGAGACTGACATGCCTGAACAACTGATGAAGTATCTAGCGATTCATGGTTAAACTCCTGACCCGTCTACAAATTGGTCAACCTAATCGCTAGTTTCCAGACATCAATTCGGACAATTAGCTGCAAGATAGATTCATCTGCACCAGCTGTATCAGCGTCATGGTTTGCAATGCTATACTGCAATCATTCCTGACAGAGTAACAATGACAACTGGTATTTGGGTTTTAGGCGATCAGCTCTGGACAGGACAAGCGGCACTCGCCAGTTGTGAGGCAGTCAAAGGGCAAACTCCAGTCCTGTTAATCGAGTCTCGAAATTACGCCCGGCAGCGACGGTATCATCGACAAAAGCTGGTGTTGGTCTGGTCTGCCATGCGGCATTTTGCAGCAGAGTTGCGGGCAGCGGGTTGGCCAGTTTCCTATGAAATGGCAGAGGATTTTGAAACGCCACTGCGGTCATGGATTCGGGAATATCAAATTACTGAACTGCGGGTGATGCAGCCGAATGACCGCCCGTTTGCCCAGTTGATTGACCAGCTACAACTGAACTGTTCGATTCGCTATCTCCCCAATAATCATTTCCTCTGGAGCACAGACGCATTTCATACCTGGGCTAGAGGCCGCAAACGCCTATTGCTGGAGGACTTCTATCGGGCCGGACGCAAACGATTCGGAATCCTCATGCAGGCAGACCAGCCTCTGGGTGGGCAATGGAACTTCGATCGCCAAAATCGCCAACCCCCTAAGGGACCCCTGAAGACACCATCGGCTATCTGGTTTGAGCCCGATGCCATCACGCAAGCAGTGATCGAGGATATTCAAACCCAGAATATTGCTGGCTATGGCGCCATTCAGCCCTTTCGGTGGGGCGTGACTCGCACTGAGGCCTTGACCGTTTTGCAGCATTTTGTCAATGATTGTCTACCGGCATTTGGTCCTTTGCAGGATGCCATGGTTACGGGGGAAGAGACGATGTGGCACAGTCTGATTTCTCCCTATCTCAATCTGGGCTTACTGCAACCGGGGGAAGTCATTGCAGCGGCTGAAACAGCTTATCAGCAGCATAATCTGGCGTTAAACAGTGTTGAAGGATTTATTCGTCAGGTATTGGGCTGGCGAGAGTACATGCAGGGTCTTTACCACTGGATGGGTGAGGACTATAGCCACAGCAACTGGTTTCACCATAGGGAGCCATTGCCAGCTTTTTACTGGAACAGTGAGCAAACGGCTATGAACTGTCTGCGTCAAATTCTGAGGCAGGTGGAAAAGACTGGCTATGCCCATCACATTCAGCGATTGATGGTGCTGAGTAATTTTGCCCTGATTGTGGGTGTGTCGCCCCAGGAAATTGAGGCCTGGTTTCATGCCGCATTCATTGATGCTTACGATTGGGTGATGCAAACCAATGTGATTGGCATGGGCCAGTTCGCCGATGGCGGCATCTTAGCCTCCAAACCCTATGCGGCCTCGGCCAACTACATTAACAAAATGAGTGATTACTGTGGCAACTGTCGCTATCATCCGGGCGATCGCACCGGGGAGAGCGCCTGTCCCTTCAACTTTTTCTACTGGGATTTCCTGGATCGGCATCAGGAAAAGCTCAAAGCTCAGGGTCGCATGTCTTTCATCCTGGGCAATCTAAAACGGATGCCGGACGAGGAACTTGAGCACATCCGTTGCCTGGCTGAAGCATGGCGACTGAAACATTGCCGTCCGACGACTGAGCGTGATTAATCGAAACCAGCAAATCCTATGGTCCGTCACCGTTCTAAATCCAACCTACCTACAAAAACTTGCCTGGTTTGCGGGCTGCCATTCACCTGGCGTAAAAAGTGGGCAGCTTGCTGGGACGAGGTGAAATATTGCTCTGAGCGTTGCCGTCGTCGCCGCTGTAATCAGCATCAGTAAAGAGAAAAGAGAATTATTCGGAATCCTACACCCCGTCCAGCGTGGGAAAACTTGCTGTTCCCCGAACTGAAATGCCCATCTGCAAAGCCGATAGCTTAGCCGTTCCCGGCCATCACTGCCGTGTCTGTTGGCCCAACCGGCAAACAAACTTTAGCTCTTGAGTAGGCTTTTCGGGCAACTCAGAATTTTTCCGTCTGAACCTGCTGTCTGACAACGATTCGTGCAAGTTAGGCAAAATCTACTTGCAAAGAGTGACAACGATTTGCTACCTTGATTAAGCGTCATAAATAACGCTATCCGCCGGGATAGCTCAGTTGGTAGAGCAGAGGACTGAAAATCCTCGTGTCGCCGGTTCAAGTCCGGCTCCTGGCATTTAATGTTTACATGACGGGGCAGGTGCGCCCAGTCGCACGATTGACTGATCCAGTCCTTGGTTTATTGCGGGTTACTCTGCTTGTGCCGGTTGTTTCCCCGCCAGGCATCAGTTGGGATGAGCCAGAAATTGGGCGATTCGCTCCACAGCAGTTTCCAAAATGGCGGGTTCATGCACCAAGGCAAAGCGGACGTAGCCCTGACCAGACTTCCCAAATCCCGATCCAGGAGAAGCGGCAACGCCTGTACTCTCTACCAGCCGCCGACAAAAGTCAACGGAATCGGTTTTCCAGGCGGTGGGTAATTTGGCCCAGACGTACATGGTGGCTGGGGGCAGTGGCACCTGCCAGCCGATACGATGCAGCGCTGACACAAAGGCATCCCGCCGCTGTCGGAAGATGTTGACGGTCTGTCTGACCCCTTCCTGGGAACCGGTCAGGGCGGCGATCGCGCCATTGAGAATGCCCTGATACTGGTTAAAGTCAATGGCGGCTTTGACCTGCCGCAGCGCCCGAATCAGGTCCGCATTGCCGATCGCATAGCCAACCCGGAAACCACCCATGTTGTAGGACTTGGACAGAGTAAAAAATTCAATCGACACCGTCTTGTCCGGATCGGCTTGTAGCAACGATGGCACCGGATCGGCGGAAAAGGTCAGATCAGCATAGGGGAAGTCATGCACCAGCACCAGATTGTGCTGCTGGCAGAATGCGACGGCTTCTTGGAAAAATGACAGGGGAGCGATCGCGGTGGTGGGGTTGTGGGGATAACTCAACACCATCATGCGAGCCTGGGCCAGTACCGGAGTGGGAATCTCAGCCAAGACGGGCAAAAAGCCATTCTCTTCCCGCAGAGGCATGGTGTAGATCTGACCACTGGCCAGACAGACGCCCCCCATGTGGGAGGGATAGCCCGGATCCTGTAGGAGGGCAAAGTCACCTGGATTCAAGATAGCCAGGGGCAGATGGGCCGTTCCTTCCTGGGAGCCAATCAACGGCAGCACCTCGGTTTCTGGATCAACCGGCACCCCATATCGCTGGGTGTACCAGTGGGCGACGGCTTCCCGGAAGGGACGGGTGCCATGAAATAGCAGATAGCCGTGGGTAGTTGGGTCTTGGAGGGACTGGCCGATCGCCGCCAGTACATGGGGCTGGGCTGGCAAATCAGAAGACCCCAGGGAGAGATCAATTAAATGCTGTCCGGCCACTCTGGCTCTGGCCTTGGCCTGATCCATGTCGGCAAAGACATTGGAGCGCAATGGTTCTAAGCGATTGGCAAATTGCATTGTCTGTTCTTCTGTTGTCCGTCGTCCCGGTTCCGGGTAGCAGTGATCCGGGTCTGGCTGTCAGACAGCCCCCATCAAATCACGAACCAGATGGGACGCCGTTGACCAACCGAGCAGGACGATCTTTCTGCAGTTTCACGGTAACAGAGTTTGTCCGGCTCTAACCATTAAATGTTTTGGATTTCCTGCCCAGCCCACCCGTTAACTGGAGTCGGATGAACAGTCACTAGCGAGGACTGGTTGGCCGGTGGATGATGGTTTCCAACAGCCGCTGGCGATCGCCAGGATGAATGCTGACCAGACGCACATAATCCTTGCTGTGTTCGTTCAAGCAAGACTCCAGAGCTTGCAGTGCCTCTGAAGCATTATCCTGATAAAGGCCATAGCAACTCCAGGAGCCAGTCCGAAAGCGGCGATCGCCAACGTATTCGATTCCCAATTTATTGCCCCCCGCCAGAATTCGATTCACTTGGCTGACAATTTCCGGATTCAGGTGGGTACTGGATGGCTGTCCAGCATAGCTAGTGGTTGGGACTGCGGCTGCGGCGGGCGCTGCAGGGGGTGCCTCGCTGTGGCCATTTGGCTCGTAGGTGCGGAAAAATGGCCGGTCTGCCTGACTGGCCACTGATTTGTCAGTAAGGCGGGGAGAGGTGTCCCCCAGTCGCCGGTTAAGGGAAAGGGGCTGGTTATATTCTTCCGACAGACGCAATTCCTGAATCCGTTTCTGCTCCCGCACCATTTGTTCACCCACGTCCAATAAATGGGGCAGGCGAAAGTCGGGCGGACGAAATTCCGGCAACCGATCTTTGCTGTTGACTACGCGCTGCGAAACTTTATTCAGGCCCACGTCTTGAATGAACTGGCGGACCTGTTCATCGTACAGGCGCGATCGCAGAGCGCTGAAAAAGTCAATTGCCTGATTGGGAAAGGCATCCACCAGTCGAACAATGTCATCCCGACCCAAATCATCAACCTGAAAAATGCCGCTGACAATGCCAATCAAATCCTCCCGGTCTGGCTCCCAGAAAAACTTCTCCATCCGGCCATCCCGAATCATTGGCGCATAGAGGGTCGAGAAGTCATTGCCAGTAACAATGATGGGAATCCGGCGCAACGGCGTGTCGTCGTAACTGCCAGGCAATTGCACGTTGGTTGGATTGTCGGCAATATTCATCAACGTGGCATTAACCAATTGGGTGTTGACGGTGTACTGAGTGTAGGCATCCACCCGTCCCGCCCCGGCATCAATGTCGTTGATCATCAACGCTGCCATTTGGCCCCGCACCCGGACAATTTCATTGGCTTCCCGATAGCGCAGTCGCAAGAGGCGAGCCGGATCACCCGCATCCGGACTTTCCAACTCCCCAGCCGAGATGTGGATGACTTCCACGCCCATGCGCTCAAACACCAGTTCGCACTGAAAGGTTTTGCCCTGCCCCTTACGGCCGTGAATCCCCAGAATCAGGGGCACTTTCACATTCGGCAAGTTCAGATAGTTCTTGGTAATGTGGATGGCCAGTTTGTCGAGGAAGCGGGGGGAAATGTAATAAGCCATGAAAACCAGGGTTTAAGGGCAGCACTCTTCCCATTATGAAATAGCGCTGGTGCTGAAAGTGCGATGATAGAAGAATCCGATGGCCTGGTAAACTTTGGATTATGCAACTGACACTGAAGCGGTTGGCTGAGATCGAGGAAGAAAATTTGGCCCCGAGTGGAGCAATCCTACTCACCATTCCACCCGGCCAAAGCCTTGTGCTGGAAAACGTCAGTTGGGATGCCTTTGAGCAATTGTTGCTGGAATTAGGTGACACCCGTGCGGCCCGGGTGGCCTATGATCGCGGCGCACTGGAAATCATGGCTCCCTTACCCAAACACGAATATTTCAAAGAAGCGATCGGCGATCTAGTTAAAGATCTGGCCGATGAGCTGGACCTGGACTACGAAACCCTGGGCTCGACCACCTGGAAACGGCGGGATGTGTTAGGTGGAATCGAGCCAGATAACTGTTTTTACTTCCAGAACGAGCCCGCGATTCGCGGCAAACTGGACCTGGATTTAATGCGCGATCCCCCCCCCGATCTAGCACTGGAGATTGACATCACCCATAAATCCCTGAATCGCATGCCCATCTATGCCCGGTTAGGGGTGCCGGAGGTCTGGCGCTACGACGACGGCACCCTGAAAATTTATCAGTTGCAGGGACAGGAGTACGTTGAAACCCAAACCAGTCTGGTCTTTCCCCTGATTCCGGTGCAGCAAATCATTCCTTTTATTGAACAGCACCTCTCAGTTGGCAAGAAAGCCATGCGCCGAGCTTTTCGCCAATGGGTACGGCAGTGGTCCAGCCGACTTGTCTAAAACCAATTGCTTGATTGCAGATAGAGGTCGGGACGATCGAACCCATGAGGGTAAATTGGAGTTGTACCACCACCTTACTGTTGGGGATTATGTTCAGGCCGCCACGAACTCTGCCCCGCAGAGAATTTAGGTGATTATGGATTGGTATGCCTATAAGAAGAGATTCGGATGAATGAGACCTTGACAATTAAACTGTCGTCAGAGCTTAAGGCGGCTTTAGAGGACCTGGCTGAGCAGGAAGGGCTCGCGATCAATAACCTGGCCAATCAGGCATTGATAGATTATCTGCTTACTCATCGCTTCCGCAACTTACGGGCACGCCTGATAAACCAGACAGAAAGGCCTTACACCGATGAAGATATTTTCGAGATTGTTTCATGAATCTCGTGCTAGATACGAACGTCCTGATTGCTGCGTTCATTGCTAAAGGAGCGTGCTATGCCCTGGTTGAGCATTGCTTGCAAGTTCATAATGTC
>CAZBTL010000177.1:0-9133 GCA_964494755.1 uncultured bacterium
GTTGCGATCGTCTGTGCGGCGGCTTGTATGCGCTCAATGTCAGAAGATGTCCAGGCACGTGCCGATTGGCAGTGATGGGCAACCAACAATCCCCATAACCCCTGAGCGGTCAGAATCGGTGCAACCAGATTGGCCCTCACCTTCATCTGGCGCAAGAAATCTCGATGGCACGCCTGGATCGGCTCTGTTTCAATGTCTGCGATCGCCCGTATTCGTCCGGCCAAATACAACGCTGCATACTCATCGTTAAAACAGTCATCTGGTCCGGTTGAACCAAAGATGGAGAACTCCTGAGCACTTAACGATTCAAAGGTAACTTGTCCTTTCCATTGTCTGTAAAAGTAATACAAAACGACCCGATCAATTTGGAGCGATTCTCGAAGTGCATGAGTTGTTTTCTGAACCAGCACATCCCGCTCCATGGTTGCGCTCAAGTGTTCGAGTACCCTGCCCAAACTATGATTGTACGGTTGCGTTAATTCAGACTTTGGCGGCTGTTCAGGATGAGTTGCCATAGGTTGCCCAAAGTGTTCTTGATTCAAAGGATGTTGTGCCTATGGCAAGATAAGGCTTTTACGCCTATCGTGCAACTTTTTGCCCTTCTGTCAGCCGCCATCGCAACTCGGTTCATGGATCTCCACCTGGCTGCAGCCGTCAGACCCCCAAGCAGCGGATCTAACCGGTGGGTAGTTCGACAGCCTATTGGCGTTACAAGGGAGTACTATCTGCTGTTGCTAAGGAATTAAGCCATTGTTCTCGATGGACGGCGGTGGTGAACTATTCCCACTATCGCGTTCACTCAATTTTCGCAGCGTCTCTTTATATCAGGGGGCCAGATATCAGGGGGGCCAGCATCCCCAGAACCAGATAAGGCTGGCTCATGGTTGGTGCGTCTGCATCAAGCGATCTTCAGCTTGATTGGCGGCGCGGTGGTTCCAGATGACGCAGGATCAGAATCGCTGGCAGAACTGTAAGGGCCAGGGCTAGCCAGAAGCCGTGGGCAATGGTGGCGGATTGATCTAGGGCCCATCCGCCTAAGGGTGGGCCAATCAAATAGCCGATCGCCCAGCATTGGGAATTAATGGCCAGATAGACACCCCGCAGGGTTGGAGGAGCCAGTTCTGCTACCACGGATGAGGCGGAAGGCAGATAGGCGATGGTTGCCAGACCCAGCACCGCCATCGACAGAATGGCCCAAATCAGTTGCCCGACGGGCCATACCCCAGTGGCCCAGATACAGAGAAAGCCCATTGCCCACACCGCTGCCGACAGCATTAAGGACTGGGGCCGACTGAAGCGGTTCAGCCAGCGGGCGATCGGTAATTGGCAGATGACAGAAAAGGCCAGGTGCCAGGTGAACAGGGCACTGATAGTGATGGGTGAGAACCCTTTTTGGGTGCCAGTGGGGACGAAATTGGTCAGATACAGCGGCAGGGTGCTGCTTACCTGCACGATGTAGGTGGTGAAGAGGATATTCACCGCTACGAAGATCAGCAATTGTTGATCTTGCAACGCTTGCTTCCAGCCCTTCAGTGCTGGGGGATGGGAGGTTTCCTGATTGGTTTCCGCGATCGCCCAAAAGATAATTGCCCAAAAGATCAGAAAAGAAAGGCCATCGATCACAAATAGCGCCCGGAAAGCGCCGGTTGCGCCGATCAGCAGTCCCCCTAGAACAACGCCCAGTCCCAACCCCAAATTATCCCCTAGGCGATTGAGGGCATAGGCTTCGTTGCGTTGATCCGGTCGGGTCAGGTCCGCCACCATCGACTCCGTGGCTGGCCAGTACAGTCCCATGCCCAGCCCCATCAGCAGATTGCCCAGCACGAACACCAGGAAGTTTCCCGAAGCTGCCAGGACAAAGGAGGCGATCGCTGAAATGACCGTGGCCAACAGTAAGGTCCGCCGCCTACCCCAAAACTGGGAATCGGCAAAGGAGCCGCCCAGAAACCGACCTACCACCCCCGAAAGGGAGGCACTGCCCAGCCCCAACCCCACCTGGGTTGCTGACAACCCGACCTGGTTCACGAAAAAGATTGGGGCATAGAACAGCGTAAAACCTGATCCCGTCTGGGATAACAGTCGTCCCAGAGCCAGGATCCAGATTTCATGACTTAACTGAGGCAACCAGGCCAGCCACTGGGATGGGGGGAGGGGTTTCATGGGGAGACTGCTGGCAGGAATAGGGACATCCCTTCAGTGTACGGTGGGGAGGGTGGTTCAGAAGGGGCAGGGTTAAACTGGATGAGGGATAGCCGCTATCAGCAATCAGCAATCAGCAAAGCAATCAGGGATTATGCGTCCATTTTTGTTCATTACCGATCTGGATAACACCCTGGTGGGAGATGATGGGTCGATGGGGGTGTTGAATGACCGGCTGGCCAGCCATCGGCAGCAGTTTGGCACTACTCTGGTTTACTCCACCGGCCGATCGCCCATCCTGTATCAGCAACTGGCGATGGAGAAACCGCTGTTGCAACCGGATATCCTGGTGTGTGCGGTGGGGACGGAAATCTACTATCGGGGGCAGGACTGTTGGGATCGGCAATGGTCTGACCTGCTTTCGCAGGACTGGGACCGGGAACTGATTGTTGCGATCGCAGCCCACTTTGCCGATCTGGCACCCCAGCCCGAGTCGGAACAACGACCCTTTAAGGTGAGCTATTGCCTGAGCCCAACGGCGGCCCAGATGGTGGTGCCTGAGTTGGCTGCCAAATTGGGCGATCGTGGCCTGGATGTCCAACTGGTTTACAGCGGCAACCAGGATCTGGACATCCTGCCCCAACGAGCCAATAAGGGAGCAGCCATGAGTTTCTTGCGCCAACAATTGGGCATGGCAGCGGAACAGACGATTGCCTGTGGTGATTCCGGCAATGACCTGGCTATGTTTCGGGATCGGCCAGAACGGGGGGTGATTGTGGGTAACGCCCAACCCGAATTGCTGCATTGGCACCATGCCAATCCCAACCCCAACCGCTATCTGGCTTCCGCCGTCTGTGCCGCTGGTATTTTGGAAGGCTTGCAGTATTTTGGCTTTTTGTGAGTACAGACGTCCAGCCGAAGCAGCCCCTTCCCAAACTGGCGGCCCTGATCCTGGCCGGTGGCCAAAGTTCTCGCATGGGTCAGGATAAAGCCTTAATTCCAATTCAAGGGGTGCCGCTGTTGCAACGGATTTGCGCGATCGCCCAGCAATGTACGCCGCGGGTCTACGTAGTTACGCCCCATCCGGAGCGCTATCCCTTTCTGCTGCCGTCCGGCTGTCAGGTCATCCGAGAAGTGCCCCTGCCAGGAGAACCCTTTCCCCACGGTCCGCTGGTGGGCTTTGCCCAGGGGCTGGCTCAAATCCGCAGTCAGTGGGTGCTGTTGCTGGCCTGCGATTTGCCCCGGTTGCGAGCTGAGGTCTTGCAAACCTGGATCGAGGAACTGGCAATCACCGAAACCGCCCAGGCGCTGCTACCCCATCACCCTAAAGGTTGGGAACCCCTCTGCGGCTTTTACCGCATCGATTGCCTACCGGACTTACAGCGCTTCATTGAACAAGGGGGTCGTTCCTTTCAACCCTGGCTAGCGCAAATGTCCGTCAAAGCCTTACCCCTGTTGGATGCCAGCCTGCTGTTTAACTGCAACACTCCCCAGGATTTGAGCGCCTTGCAATCAGACAGCCCTCCCCCTACCGATCGCCTACAGCCATAACCCCTAGGATGGAAGTATGGCGATCCGATCAGGATTGTGAAAGGTTTCCGCAGGAAATCCTTCTCACAAAGCCCTTTCACCCTTCAGTCGTTCACAAGTCATTGAGGATGCTATAGCACTCCTGATTACTTGAACAAGCACTGAGCGCCGACTGCTGCGTGCTGACCGCCGACCCCTGTCTCTCCACTCCTGACCGCCTACCATGAACACCACCGCGCCATACCTAGTGACCACCCGCGTCGATCGCCTACCCCGCGATCGCCCGATTATCATGGTTGATGGCACCGTGCCAGGATGGCAGCCCAAACCGGGAGATCGGCACTGGGACCACCACCGGCCCAATGGCGCAGACATTCAAATTGATGAAATTCCCTTGCCCCAGTCGGATTCCCTCTTGGCGGAACAGGTGGGGCTGCAGCAGACAGAACTTGGCATTGAATTACTCCCCTGCTTTGTCACCACGATGGTTGATGCCGATGCCTGTTGTGCGGCAGCCTGGATCCAGTTGCCCCGTGCCGTTTTGACCGTTGAAACTATTGCCAGACTGCGGGCGATCGCCTGGGACTGTGATCACCTGATGGTGCCCGCTGACCTCAACTCCTATAGCGAATTTGCAGCCAAGGCCGGTGCCGCCCTCAAGGCTTCCAGCGAAGGCATTGCCGCCGAACTGGGATTACCCCATGAACGCAAACAATGGACCGATGAACACTGGGAAGCCTATTCCTCCCTGGCCTTTCAACGGGGCAGCGAGTGGTTAATCGCTGCAGCTAAAGGTGAACGCCCCTATCCGGGAGCGCAGGGCGAGGCGGACGATTACTGGCAGCAAATTGAAGCCGACACCCAGATGTTGCTGCGGGAAAACCGAATTCAATTTGTGCAGACAGATCGGGGGGCGATCGCTATCTGCGATGTGCGATCGCTCAATCATTCGGTGGACCCGCGCTCCTTCTATGAAGCTCTGCGATCAGCACCATCGCCGCTCCGTCCAGAAACCCTGATGATCCGGGACCACCGACTGGGTGGCACCCAGTACACTCTGGGCAGCCTGCCCCTGCATCCTGACACCCCTAAGCTGGACTTTACCCAAAGCACCTTTGAGCACCTGACCCAGGCCGAACGGGCCAAAAATCCCCTTTCGGATGCCTGGGGCGGTCGGCGCACCGTTGGCGGCTCTGCCTGGAATACGCCGTCTGGTCTGACCGTGGCAGACATCATTGCCGTGTTGCACTGAAGCCGATGTCTGCTAATAATCCAGCTCGATAAACAAGTCTGCGACCGGCAGTGCCAAACTGGGAATCACCGCCTCACCGTCCAGTGTGTCCACAATCGTCAGCAGGCGATCGGGGTGCGGTTGATGATAAACCAGAACCGATTGTTCATCAGGGTTAATGACCCAGGCTAAACGACAGCCATTTTCAAAATATTCCACCAACTTGGAATGAATTTCTTCGAAGGTATTGTTGGGCGAAATCACTTCCACGGCCAGATCCGGTGCGCCCTGAAAGAACCCTTTTGGCAGGCGCTTTAGTCCTTGCAACCGTTCTCTGGCCACAAAGGAAACGTCTGGAGACCGCTTGTTGCCGGATTTCATCGTAAAAGCTGTACTGGAGTCGCAGGTCACCCCCAGTTTGTGGGACCGGACATAGATTTCAATGACTCCCCCTAAGAACATGCCGATATTGCCATGCTCCATCCCCGAGTTACCCATATCAACCAAGTCCCCATCCACTAACTCATACCGCCCCCCTTGTGGCAGCGCCATAAATTCTTCGTCTGTCCAGCGTTTTTTCTCAGATGCGATGGCCATATCCATCCTCCATCGGGGGAAAATCAGCGGTTACCGTCCTATCCCCGATCTGGCAGTAGGGTGTTCTCATTGTAGCGACATCAGACTGCTTCACTGTCCACTTCGCTGCCCACCGTGGCTGTCGCTGATGTGACGACGCAGGAATGTGGTTAGGACTTCGATATCGCTTTGCTGTTTGGCAGTGATTTGTAACAGCGCTTCCGTACTGGCGCTTAAATCAGCAGCCGAGGCTCTTAATGCTGCAATGACTGGGAGTTGACGATCGAGTTCCGCCTGAATTTCTTCCTGGCGTTGTTCCAGTCGTTCTAGAGCTGCTTCAATTCGATTCAGGCGTTCAGACATCAGTGATTCACATCCGAAGGAGTAGTTTAATTATTGCCTGTCTCATGGAATGACTGAGGGCATGCGGGGTAGGAGCCGTTTAAGGTTTACTCACGGTGGCGAAGGGCTCGGTTCCGAGGGGACTGGGAATCCACCCCTGGAGGGTTTTGCGTTTGGCCAGCAGGGGTTGGGAATGCACGATAGGTAGGCGCAGGACTTCGCGTTGCAGGATGGTATCCACTTCTTGATAGATCTTGCTGCGGGCTGTCTGGTCGCCCGTGGCTCGTCCCTGGTTCAGCAGTTGCAACAGGCGATCGCTCTTCCAGTTGCCCAGATCACTGGTGGCTCCTGGTCCAAAGTGGGCGTAGTAAAAACTATCCGGATCACCGTAGTCAGCCGTCCAACCCAACATAAACGACTGAAAGCCCGGTGGACGACGGCGATCGGCCAGATAGGCGGCCCAATCCTTGGTCTTGAGGGAAACTCGGATGCCCACTTGGGCTAGGTCGGCGGCAAAGGCTTCGGCAATCGGTTTGGGAGTTGGGAAGTAGGGCCGGGAAACTGGCATGTACCAGAGATCCAGGTCAAAGCCCTTGGCATAGCCCGCCGCTGCCAATAACTGTTTGGCCTTTTGCGGGTCATAGGGATAGACCTGGGAATTAGCCGAGCGGGCCCATTGCAAGATCGGCGGTAGGAAGTGATCATCCTGCACCCCCAGGTTGGCCCAGAAAGCCTGCACAATCTCCGGTCGGTTCAGCGCATGGGCGATCGCCTGCCTGACTCGCACATCGGCCAGCGGTTTGTAGGCCGGATTCAGAGCCAGATAGCCCACATTGAAAGACGGACGAGCCACCGCTTCCAGATTGGCATCGGCGACCAACTCCTGCTTCTGGTCGGGGGCCAGGTCTACTGTGAAGTCAATTTGTCCGGCCCGCAGTTGGGCCAGCCGGGCCGCCGGGTCGGTAATAAACCGTATCACCAGTTGGTTGGTCTTGGGCAATCCAGCTTTCCAATAATTGGGATTCTTCTGCAGGACAATGCGATCGCCGGTGCGCCACTGCTTGAAAACAAAGGGACCCGTTCCCACGGCTGGCGCGCTGGGAGTGCCATAGCGGGCTGCGGCCTGTTTAATGGCGGTGGGACTGGCGATGCCAAAGAATCCTGAGGCGATCGCCTGGGGAAAAGCGGCAAACGGCTGCTTCAGGACAAATTGAAGCCTATCAGGCGCCGTCACCCTGACTGCTTGCAGCAATGAATCTGGTTCTCCCTTGAAGCCGCCAAAAAGTTGCTGCCAGACTTCATAGGTCTTGCCCGCCTGACGAAAGCCAAAGGGATGGTTGGGGTCCCACCAGCGCTCCACATTAAACTGAACAGCTTCCGCATTAAACGGAGTGCCATCGTGGAACTGCACCCCCTGACGCAGGTCAAACGTCCAGGTTTTGCCATCCGGCGAGACCGACCAGCGAGTAGCCAGGGACGGTTCCAGTTCGGTACTCCCCGGTTTAAACTCCATCAGGCGGTTGTAAATCTGGTCCTGCACAATCACTGAGTTGCCATCGGTAATGTTCCCTGGCTCCAGATTGACGGGTTGACCACCCGCCCCATAGACCAAAGCGGTTGTTCCAGTAGCCCCCGATCCAGCAGTGGTGGGAGTTGGTTTGGGGGCCGCACAACCGCTCACAGCCAGGGCCAGGGCAGTCCACAGGCCCCAATGCCAGAGAGGCCGACAATGCCGACCCATTGCCTGCCCGCCTTGTTGCTGTTCCACCATTGTTAGCAGTCCTCAAGCATGGGTGAGAGGCGTCAGAAGTTGTCAGAAGATGGGCCGAAAAAAGAGGGGTCACTTTTTCTCAAGCACCAAATGGCGATCGCGACACCCAGATAGGGGCCTTAATCGTGGCCCACCTGGCGGGCTTGCCGCACCATCGCAATCAAGGTCTGGTGGGCATCTTCCGAATCTTGCAGGAGATGATCAAACGAAACCCGCAGCGGTATGTCACTGCCATTCACCTGGGTCATTAGGTCCATTCCCTGGGGGTCGATCGCCAACATTTCTGCGGCCGTCGCGTTTTGTACCTCACCAAACACCTTGGCATAGAGTAGGACTGCATCGGCATGGTCATCATTCATGTGGGCACAGATACGCCGACTGACTTCTGGAGTAATGGGATCTGCCATAGTAAAAGTCTGTTCCTTGCAACATCGACACTCCTCAGATCATAGGGCTGACTGGTCAGGAGTGGGAGATGGGCAAATGGGAGAGATGGGCAGGAGGGTGCGGGATGCCAGGTGTGGGGCAGGACGAACCACCTAAAATCCAAAATCCAATCCTGCCCGCGACTGCTAACCGCTGATCGTCAATTTTAGAGTACAGTTGTATTGAAAGGATCAACGACTGGGGATGCAGTGTTTAAACCGTTGGTGTGGATGGCTACAGGGGGAGTGCTGGTGGCGCTGGTGCTGTCATCTGGGATGTGGCAGGTGGGCGATCGCCTGGTTGGGACATTGCAAACGCTGGTCAATCGGCCCCAGCCTTCTCCCAGTGTGGATGTTCAATCGCTGGTGATTCAGCAGATCCAGAGTGCCAGCGATCTGACCACAGCAGTCTATTCCATGCAGGCGGTGGTGCCGACCCGCCAGGATGCAGAAATTGCTGGCTTGGTTATTGGCACCACCAAACTGCTCTATGTGGCTTACGGGGAAGTGCGAGCCGGAGTGGATTTGAGTCAGGTAACGGCTGAGAATGTTCGGGTCGAGGGCGATCGCATCCGGCTACTGTTGCCGCCGCCGCGTATCCTGACCAGTCAGATCGATGTCAACCGCTCCAAAGTCTATGACTACGATCGCGGTTTTCTGAACCTGGGACCAGACACCGCGCCGCTGTTGCAAAGTCAGGCCCAACAGGAAGCCCTGCAACAAATTGTGGCCGCAGCCTGTAATGACGGATTGTTAGGCAAAGCCAGCGATCGGGCCCGGTTGGTGGTCAGCCAGTTGCTCAAAACTGCTGGTTATCAGACTGTCCAGGTCGATAGTCAACCGGCCGCCCCAACGGCCTGTGAGTCAACCACTTCTGTTAACAGTCAACCACTGCAATCCTCTGGCAACAGTCGTCAGTCGCCTAGGCCCTTCGTCTCTCCGGCGGAAACCGGCTGGTAATTGCAAAGAAGAACCCACCTGAGCGGCATGAACAGCTTCCTTTGGTTAAATCTGATCAGGGTCGATTCCCAATTCACGGAGGCGAGCTGCTAACTGTTCTGCGCGTTGCTCAGCCAAGTCCCGTTCCTGTCTGGCTAGATCTTGTTCCTGTCTAGCTAG
>CAZBTL010000178.1:0-9051 GCA_964494755.1 uncultured bacterium
GACTTCGCCGAATTTGAAGACCGGATGCTGCAACGACTGCGCCAACGGTTGGGCGGTTTTTTGCTGATTCAAGCTGCAAACCCGCTGGCCTGTCGCGATCGCCTGCAGGCTTACTTCGCAGGTGAGGTGGATTGTCTCAATAGCATTCCGGTGGACCCGGCTGGCACCCCCTTTCAGCAGCAGGTCTGGTCGGCGCTGCGCTCCATTCCGGCTGGCGCTACCCTCTCCTACGGCCAACTGGCCGCCCAACTGGGCCGACCCCTATTCTTTCTTGCACGGTTCCCCTGCCCAGAGTTCTGCGCAACCGCAGCTCTGACAGGCGCTTCAGCTAATCGCTCCCTAAGAACAAGAAAGGACTGACAGGTCGAAACCCATCAGTCCGGTTGGTTATGGAGCAATGAAGTGAACGAGCAGAGGAAGCTTACTTCGTTTCAGTGAAGTCAGCGTCGATCACATCATCATTCGCACCACTGGAGGGACCAGCCGCGCCGGTGTCGGTGGGACCGCCATCACCAGGAGTCCCTACCCCTGTCTGCTGATACAGGTGGCTGCTGACGCTGTAGAGCGCCTGTTGCAGTTCGCTGGTGAGCGCCTTGACGCGATCGTAATTTTCCGCTGTCAAGGCATCCCGCAGGTCTTTGATCAACCCTTCAACCTTGCTCTTGTCGGCAGGTGGAACCTTGTCGCCCAGTTCACCAATTTGCTTTTCAGCCTGATAAGCCAGGGAATCCGCCTGGTTCTTCAGGTCAATCCGTTCCCGCTTCTCGCGATCGGCTGCTGCATTCATTTCAGCCTCCCGCACCATGCGCTCCACATCATCCTTGGGCAGGGTGGAAGCACCGGTAATGCTAATAGACTGTTCCTTGCCAGTGCCCTTATCCTTCGCTGTCACATTCAGGATGCCATTGGCATCGATATCGAAGATGACTTCAATTTGAGGAACACCGCGCGGCGCCGGGGGAATGCCATCCAGGCGGAAGGTTCCCAGACTCTTGTTATCCGAAGCCATGGGGCGCTCACCCTGGAGAACGTGGATCTCCACATTGGTCTGACCATCCACCGCAGTGGAGAACACTTCCGACTTCTTGGTGGGAATCGTGGTGTTGCGGGGAATGATGGAGGTCATGACACCACCCAGGGTTTCCACCCCCAGAGACAACGGCGTCACATCCAGCAGCAACAGCCCTTCGGTACCGGCTTCACCGGACAGCACCCCAGCTTGGATCGCTGCCCCAACGGCCACTACTTCATCTGGGTTCACACTCTGGTTCGGCTCCTTGCCCAGAAGTCGCTTCACCAGTTCCTGCACCGCCGGAATGCGGGTAGAACCACCCACCAGCACCACTTCATCGATGTTATCTTTGGTCAGTTTGGCGTCCCGCAGGGCATTTTCCACCGGCACTCGGGAGCGATCGATCAGGTCAGAGCAGAGTTCTTCAAACTTCTGGCGAGTCAGGGTCATGTCCAGATGCTTGGGCCCATCCTGGGTCGCAGTGATGAAGGGCAGGTTGACTTCTGCCTGAGTGACACTAGAAAGCTCGATCTTGGCCTTTTCAGCCGCTTCAGTCAGTCGTTGCAGAGCTTGCTTATCCTTACGAAGGTCAATGCCTTCGATGCGCTTAAACTCTTCTGCCAGATAATCGACGATCTTTTTATCAAAGTCGTCTCCACCCAGGTGGGTGTCGCCAGAAGTTGCTAGCACTTCAAACACGCCATCGCCGATTTCCAGAATAGAAACGTCGAAGGTGCCACCGCCCAGGTCAAAGACCAGGATTGTTTCATTGGCTTTCTTGTCCAAACCATAGGCCAGAGAAGCGGCGGTTGGTTCGTTGATAATCCGCAGCACTTCAATGCCAGCAATCTTTCCGGCGTCTTTGGTGGCTTGACGCTGGGAGTCGTTGAAATAGGCGGGTACAGTGATGACCGCCTGGGTGACTTGTTCGCCTAGATACTTGCTGGCATCATCGACGAGTTTGCGCAGCACTTGGGCTGAGATTTCCTCGGGGGCAAACTGCTTGCCAACTGCCGGGCAGTCCAGTTTAACGTTGCCGTTGACATTCAGGACTTTGTAGGCAACTTCCGTTGCTTCATGGGTCACTTCGTCAAAGCGGCGACCGATAAACCGCTTCACAGAATAAAAGGTATTCTCCGGGTTCATCACCGCCTGACGCTTCGCAATCTGTCCAACCAGGCGATCGCCATTTTTGGCAAATGCGACAACGGAGGGTGTTGTCCGAAAACCTTCTGCATTGGCAATGACAGTGGGCTTGCCACCTTCCATCACGGCTACACAGGAGTTGGTTGTACCCAGGTCAATTCCGACAACTTTTGCCATTGGTGCTTCGGCTCCATCAACTACAAAAAATCAACATTTGGGGAAAAGGCTACAGAGCTAGAGACAGAATTCAATTCCCCTGAGGGGTAGAAGTCCTGCAGCTACAGCTCGGACCAGCAGGGTGGTTTTCCCCGACCGCCCGGTTGGATATACGACAAGGCTTCCCATCTCTATACTGATCAGGTTTGCCTTTCTGATGAAGGGGGGGTTACCGAACCTCAGTTTGGACGGTTTCCAAGCAGGTGCCGGTTTTACTCGCCCAGAGTCACTTTCACAACTTTGGGTCGATCGGCAACCACCTTGGGCAAGGTCAGGGTCAAGATGCCATCCTTAAATTCGGCCTTGACCTGATCATTTTGGACTGCCACCGGCAGGGGAATGATCCGCTGGAAACTGCCATAGCGGAACTCCGACCGATAGACTTGATGATCCGTTGACTCAGTTTTGGACTTGTATTCGCCTGTGATGGCGACAGCTTCGCGGCTGACCTGAACATCCAGGTCGCTGGCGGCAATGCCGGGTAGTTCGGCTTGCAGAATGACATCTGTATCTGTAGTCTTCAGTTCGATCGCCGGTGTCCAAGTCGCGCCATTGGTCCGTAAGGGATGGTTGGGGGTGAATGTAGACAACTCATCGAAGACGTGATCAAACTGACGACGCAGGGATTCGATCTCTTGCCAGGGTTGCCAACGGATTAGGGTCATGGTTGTGCTCCTTCCAATTCAAGCAATGGTTGGGATGAAACTTAGAAATTCAATGGGTGAGTGGAAGGCAAAAAGACAGTTCTGATCTGGCTGGTAAGCGCCGAGGGAGCTGGAGACCCTTCCCACTGTTTTCTCAATTCACACCAGATTGGAACTACCGGCTGGTTGGGTTGAAGGTCTTGCCACGGTCCTTTGACTTCCATGTTCCTACTCTAAGGTTTGACTCCGGTTATGAGCATTGCTGTAAACCGTAATCCGTGGGTGGTATTTGCCGCATCACTACCCCGCAAGGCGGGACACAATCAAACGCAGTTCCATTCTCTACCCTTTAATCTGTCCCGCCGGAAGCGGATACCCTATCAGGAACGAAAGAGATGGCTGTGTTGGGGGTGGTAAAGTCGCGATCGCCCTGGGGTTAGTGTCTCCTGCTGGGCCGTATCCCGCCATGCCGCTGGCACGGTAGCAGCGGCCAGGGCTGGACTGATGACATATAGGGTGGTGCGGATCAGGTTTTCCTGCTGGGTCACCGTTGCCATCTGGTCCAACGGTACCAGACAGATCCGTTCATCCGGCCAACCTAGCCGAAAGCAAATGGCGACCGGGGTTTGGGCCGGGTAGTGCTGCATCAACTGTTGTTGAGCGGCTTCCACATGACGGGCGCTGAGATAGAGGCAAAGGCTGGCCTGGTGCGCTGCCAGCGTGGCCAGTTCCTCCGCTGCTGGCACCTGGGTGCGGCCGCTAATCCGGGTCAGAATAATGGTTTGCACCAGTCCCGGTACGGTCAACTCGACTCGTAATTTGGCGGCCGCTGCCTGAAACGCACTGATGCCAGGTACCACTTCAAAGGGAATGTGGGCTGCCAGCAAGGCCTGCATCTGTTCCTGGACCGCCCCATACAAACAGGGGTCGCCGGAATGCAACCGCAGCACTGACTTGCCAGCCCGCACCCGTTCCACCATCAGCGGCAAGATATCTTCTAGGGTTTTGTTGGCAGTGCGGATTTGCTCCGCATCGGGACGCACTCCTGCCAGGATGGAGACGGGGACGAGCGAGTCGGCAAACAAAATCACGTCCGCCTGGGCTAACAATTTTTGGGCCTTCACGGTTAGCAAGTCCGGATCGCCAGGACCCGCCCCAACGATGTAAACAGCGGGCTCAAGGGAAGTAGAGGTCATAGGAAGAGGATTTAGAAGTAGTGCAAAATAGAATTCGCAGAAAAAAAATTGGATTGGGCTGAATTTTTTCCGGATGAGCCATCTCAGCCCCGTAATAAAGAGTGGTAGATGCACCCTGATTTGTCCCTGGAGCGAGTCTCTGGGGCTTTTTATTCTTTATCCCACCGGCAGAACGCAACTCTTCAAGCATTTGGCGTTCTTAAGCTTACTGTTTGGGCGGATGAGCCATATTCCCGGTTTCAGATGGGGATGATGTCACCACATCCGGCAGCGATCGCTGCAGCCCGTAGAGCCAGATCAATCCGGCCACCCCGATCGCCACTTCCGTCAGACTGACCACCTGGGCAATCCGCAGGGGACCCAACATCAGACTGTCCATCCGCAAGCCTTCAATCCAGACCCGTCCCAGGCCATACCCCACCAGATAGACCAGGAATAAGGTGCCGGGTTTCACCTGACCCTTGGACCGCAAACCCCAGAAAAAGAGACCCATCAACCCCGCAAACAGCGCCAGGTTCCAGAGGGATTCGTACAGGAACGTGGGGTGATAAAACTCGAAATTGCCATAGCCCAGTGGGCGACGTTCCGGCGGAATATACAGTTTCCAGGGCAGGTCTGTAGGACGGCCAAAGGCTTCTGAGTTAAAGAAATTGCCCCAGCGACCGATCGCCTGACCCAGGATCAGACTGGGAGCTACCAGATCAGCCAGTTGCCAGAAGGAAACTTGGCGTACCTTAGCAAAAATGAGGGCCGCCACCAACCCCCCTAACACGGCCCCATGAATGGCAATTCCCCCTTTCCAGATGGCCAAGATCTGATCGGGATGCTGGGCATATTCCGGCCACTGAAACAGCACATAGTACAGCCGCGCACTGGGAATAGCCGCCACCACCAGCCAGATGGCCAGATCACTGATCAGATCCGGATTTAAGTTGCGGCGACTGGCCAGATATTGCGATAGGGTGACGCCAATTAACACTGCGGAGGCAATCAGCAAACCATACCAGCGGATCGACAGGGGGCCCCATTCAAACAGAACTGGACCCGGCGAGGCAAACTGAAACCCCAGTAAAGGGTGCAAGAAAAACGGCATGACGCTCCCGTAGCACTCCGTTGACGAATGCTCCTATCCTGCCACAGCGGGCGATCGCAGTGAAGTTGTTGGTATCTCATAAGTTGTTGGTATCTCATAGAGATCCAGCGCGATCGCAGCGGCGTATATTCCTCTAGATTCAGGACGGATGCAGTGCTGATGGCGATTGGCAACTCCCAACTGGCTGTTGAACTTTTGGCCCCCTGGGAGAACAAACCAGCCAACCAGACCTGTACCCGCTGAAGAAAGGAGCGAGACCAGTCTTGCAGCCCTTTCCTTGTAAACAGGCTTCCAGGCAAGAGAACTGCCCTTGAGGGCGCGTCTTCACCTGGCTCTTCGACACCGGAGAGTCGTGGTAGGCGTGTGTCTGTTGGCTGGAGCCAGTTCCCCCCTCTACACCGATTCAGGATAGTGATCATGAAAAACCTTCTTGCTTTTCCGTCTGCTCGTCATTGCTCCAAGCGCGTTTCCCGGCGGACCATGCTGGCAGGTGGGGCCGTCCTTGGAGCGGCCAGTGCCCTCAGCATTCCAGCTCTGGCTACTCGGGTCAGTGCTGCTTCCGCCACGGATAAACAGAACGATCTGAAAATTCTCAATAATGCCCTCTACTATGAGTATCAAGCTATCTGGGCCTATAACTTTGCCGCTGGCAAGCTTACCAATACTGACCTGGGGAAAGCTGTGCTGACAGTCGCCTTGGCTAATCAAGCCGATCACAAACAGCATGCCAAGGTGCTGGCGGATGCGGTGCGTAGCCTGGGAGGAACCCCAGCCACGGCCGACACCAACTATGATTTGTCGGCCTATCTGAAGGCGGGGGAAGGCGGGTTGGATTCGGATGTGAATATCGCCAAACTGGCGCTGGCGCTGGAAACTGATGCTGCGATCGCCTATACCAAGGAAATCGCCCAACTCAAGACCCCGGCTCTGATTACCGCTGGTGCCAGTATCGGCTCGGCTGAATCGGCCCATGCCGCCTTTATCCGGGCGACTTTTAAGGCGTTAGGCGTCGATTTGAAAGTGGTTCCGACAGCTTTCGTCAGTGCCGATACCCGTAATGCCTGGATTCTGAAAGTTTAGGTTAGCCCCCTCAATCACCGGAAAGGGCAATGATCTTCGTTGAAGAAGGCTGATAGTCGATAGCTGATGGCTGACCGCGAATGGCTGTCAACTTTCTTCAACGAAAGGGATACGCTGGCCAGTTTTAGCCATTTCCTCATGCATCTTTCAGCTTCCCCTGTTAATCTATCTTCCAAAGACGAGCATCTAGAGGCGCACCATGTATCTCGCTCTGAAGGATATTTTGCGGTTAATCCACCCTATTCTGGCCGTACTGGTGGTGTTTCCCCTGATTGGGATTGTTGTTTTCATGGCCTGGCAAACCCGACAACGGCGACTGCAAGTAGCCGCAGAGGGAAAAAGCAAAATTCCGCCGGTGGTGGGTCAGGAGCATGTTCAACTTGGTCGTTGGTTAGCAGCAGCGGTGGTGTTGGTAGAACTACTGGGCATCAGTCGGCCCATGCTGGATCGGGTGATGCAGGATCAGCTCTGGCAAACTGTGCCTTTTAAGCTGATCTTGATCGCCCTGTTATACCTGGCTACCATTGCCTCGCTGGTTCTGCTTTACCGGGCTAGACCTAAGCGATGGCGAGCCGTGTTTGCTACCCTGACGGGGATGGGCATCGTTATTCTCAGTTATCAAGACTTGGCCATTCTGCAATTAGCCAACCCTGCAATTTATCGCCGTAACGAAGAATGGCTCCTGTCCCATTTCTACTACGGTGTAACCGTGACCTTACTGATGGTGTTTTCCCTGGCCATTATTCAGGACATCTATCAGGATCGGGAAAATCGTTGGCGTACCGTCCACATTGTCCTGAATAGCATTGCCTTGTTGTTATTTGTGGGGCAGGGAATTACTGGAACCCGAGATTTGCTGGAAATTCCCTTGAGCTGGCAAGAACCGCACATTTACCAATGTGACTACGCCAATAAAAAATGTCCGGAGCCACCGCCCGCCAAACAAAGTCGGGGAACTCTCCCATCTTTCCCAGCGACTCCATCACCGCTGGCGCTTTCCCCTTCAAGGGAGTGATGCCGATGGCCAGAACTGCCATCTTGTGGCGGCAAGTGGGGGGATTGGCGGCTCTGCTGGCAGCCATTACCTTCAGCTTCATGGTTTATGGTTATTACCAACCCAAAATTCTGGCCCAGCTTGGCTTCACGACCCTGGCAACCCATCTGGCAATAATTCAGAGTCTGTTGGGAGCGATCGCCGAACCCTTAGCAGGCAGCCTGTCCGATCGCATCCTGCAGCGAGTCGGCAGTCGCCTGCCCCAGATCGCTGTGGGGGTGACCCTGGCCGGACTGTTGTTTGTGGCCAGTGCGTTGCTGTTACTGGGTAACCTGCCAGTCAAGTTACGCTGGCTGATTCCGGTGGTGATGACCGCCTGGGTCCTGGCCATGATCCTGTTTCGGGGACCGGCGATCGCCCTGCTGCGACAATTTGCTCCCACCGATCGCATGCCCCAGGCTAATGCGGTTCTGACCCTGACCCTATGTTTGACGGGTGCTCTGGGACCCATTATTGGTTCATTGATGCAACAGGTCGGGGCTTCCCTGGCATTCTTGCTGGGTGCTGTGGTTTTGGTGGCTGGAGCTGGGTTGCTTTACTCCACCGCGCCCCAAGTCGTCCTAGCCACTAGCCGTCCAGTGGGGCCATCCCTCCGACTCAGTCAGTTCATTGGCATAGCCCTCCTTGGCATCCTGACAGGCGGCTTATCAACCCTGGCGCTACGCTGGTTTCCGGCTCACCTGAACAGCCTCAACCCTCATTTTCGAACCGACTATGGTTCCACGGCCATCCTCTTGGTTGCGGCTCTGGCCACTATGCCTCTGGAAACCGCTGTAATGCGGTGGGGCATCCAGCGCAGTTTCTTCGGCGGTCTGATCGGTCTGGGCGGTCTGCTACTGCTGGCCCTATGGAGCCGTCATCCGGCTATCCTGCAATTTGGCTGCCTGCCCCTGCTGGGGGTGACTTTTGGTCTGACCCTGATCAGCCAGATCCCCTTTGTCCTGGCAACCGTCCCGCCGAAGCAAGCTGGACTCATAACCGGCCTCTACTTTGGTGGCATGGGACTTGGCAATGCGCTACTTTCCTGACCCTAACACTTGGCAATCAGTTGCGGCAAGATGAATGGAGTTTGGACGATCAACGCAAAGTTGGCTCGGGGCTGGTGACTGGATGCTCAATCAGGCTCCTTGTCAACCCAATGGAAGGCGACAGGGAGGCCAAGAAGCGCATCGGAACGAGTCCCTCAAACAATACCGCGATCGCTCCCAGGTTCGAGACGCGATCGCGATATGAAAATTCAGACAATGATAAAAACGTGGAAGCAGAGAAGGGTTCTTTATTCTTCTGCCTCTGCTGCTGCGGTCTGACCAGCACCTTCCTGTTCTTCCCGGTTGTAGTCCATCCGGCGACGACCCATCCGGCCAGTGTTGGTCTTTTTACGGAATTTACGAGCGTAAGCCTGATTACGGAGCGCTTTTTCTTTCTTTAGGTTGCGGCGTTTAGCCATGTCTACCCCTTGAGCAACAACGGATGAAATTGACCAGTCAAAAATCAGTAAACACTTCAAAAAATCAGCCCGAACGCAGGCTGACCCTGGACTGAGTGCAGAGTGACCAAGACAATAACTTTACCATATTCTGCAGATTTTCCGGATACCCCGCTCAAGATTG
>CAZBTL010000179.1:0-9028 GCA_964494755.1 uncultured bacterium
CTTCTTGCACCTGTGGGTTACCACTCGTCCGGGTTAACTGTTACACTGCTGATCAGGTATTGAGCCTTGGTGTAACGCTGGACAGACTGTACAATTAGCATGCTGGAAGGTTCGATTCTTTGTCGCTTAAAGCAAGCCCATCAGCCCGGAACGGTGGGGAAGCGGCCTCTCAATTTTGGGGTCTACTACAAAAATACCCTGGTTGCCCTCTGTCATGCCCTGGAGGACTGTATTCTGTCTTGTAGCAGTCAGCCGTTGGTAATTACAGCTTTTCAGCGGGGTAAATGGTATCTGCAAGAAGCCGACCATTATGGCAAACTGGCGGAGCGATCGCGTCAGGTAGTGATTATGGCTGCGCCAGAGGCTGGCTTTGCGGACCATCCCACCAGCCAACTAGCTAATGTGGAACTGGTGAACCTGCAACCGGCTGATCCAGTAGCCCAGGAATGGCACCTGATTATTCTGTCGCCAACCTATTCGGCGATGGTTCTGTGTCAGGAACTGTCTGAACGGGACTATGGGCCACAGGGGCCGCCGACACAAGACCTGGAACGGAAATTTTACGGCTTCTGGACTTTTGAGGCCAGTCTGGTACAAGAAACCGCGGAACTGGCGATCGCCCATATCCGGGGCTATAACCCAGCACTGGCAGACCGTTTAATCACCCACCTGCAGGCCATTGGTTCAACCCAGACGGAACAACGGGATGATCTGGGCCAGATTGTGGCTCGCGTGGTGGACTATTTGCAGGCCGGTCATCGCGATCTGTTACAGCAAGGGGATATCCCCGATTTGCATCCAGACCTGTTGGATCATAATCTGCTGTCCAATGAGGTGCAGGCGTTTTTGCGGATGGCCCAGCTAACTGATCAGGCGGATGCTCTGAATCCAACGGCGGCGGCAGAAGTGGCCTCCCTGGCGGAGGCAATGGGGAACCTGCTAGATCTGCCAGCTTGGCAACTGCATCGATTACGGTTGGCTGGTTTGTTGCATCGGCTAGCGCCTTTGCAGCAGATAGCCAGTGAACTCAGCCCCGGCAGTTTTCGCTATGGAGACGAGACTTCGAATGCTGCGCCCAGTTGTCCATTGATCCCAGGGGCCCAGATTCTCCGAATCATGCCTCAGATCCGGGCGATCGCCACCATCATTACCCACCAGACCGAACACTGGAATGGCAGTGGCCAACCGGCGGCCCTGTCCGGCGATGAAATTCCATTGGAGTCGCGCATTTTGGGTCTGGTGGCTGATTTCCAGCAGCGACTGGTGCAACTGCGCGCCACTCCTGATGCCAATGGCCAATTGCCAGATCTGCAAAGCTGCCTGCAAACGGCGCTGGTTGCCTGTCAGCAGCACCAGGGCGATCGCTGGGACCCCAAACTGGTGGATACCCTGGCCCTTCTGGTTTGTGGCTTGCAACAGGGAGTCGAGTTGCCCGTCAGTCTGCCCAAAATCTCCGCTGGCCTCTGGCTGGTCGATTCCCACTGCAGCGAGAATGTCTGGAATGTCAGTTCCCCTGGATAGTGCCTCGTCTCAACCGATGCTGGTCAGGGAACAAGTTTGGTAAGAGCTTGGGGTTTGGTTGTGAGAGTGGGAGGTTAGGGTTGAAGTTGAGTCCATAGGGCTTGCGGTTCAGCGTTAATGAGCCGCGCTATCATTTCATACCGGAACCGTAAATTAGTTTGGCGCAAGGAAATTACTCAAACTGATTACAGCCTAATCCTGATACATTTGCCTTATACATTTGCCTTGTCAGTCAGACAAGGTCGGAGAAAAATTAGATGTACTTATGTTAGGAGACTCACGATCGCACATCGAACAGTGATGCGTACTCACTTTAGAGTCCGCACCTGCCGAGAGGCTGGCAGAGAATCGCTTTTGAAGCTTTGGTGTTCGGTGCCTAAGCGCCGTCAGGAACCCTGATCTGACGGATGATGCTGGGAAACCTGGGCCAGCTTTTGCGAAATTTCCGGGTTGTAAAGCCGCAAATAGTTCCAATAGTTGGCAAAGACGGACTTCACATAACCCCGGGTCTCATCGTAAGGAATCGCTTCCACAAACTGATCGGGGTCCGTTATCCCCTTCTGAGCCACCCAGTCTAAAACTGCTCCGGGTCCAGCATTATAGCTGGCGATCGCCAGCATGGAATTACCGCTAAATTCTGCATGGGTATAGTCTAGATACCAGGTGCCTAGCTTAATGTTGTCCTCTGGGTCATTCAGCTTATATTCCTTGAGTTGAATATTCTTAGCCACCCAGGCTCCCGTATCTGGCATGACTTGCATCAAGCCAACGGCTCCAGCACTGGATTGGATACCGGGCATAAATCGCGACTCCTGCCGAATCAAGGCCGTCACCAGCAAGGGATTCAACTGCCGTTCCTGGGAGAATTGTTCAATTGGTTCCAGAAAGGGGAAGGGATAAAGGGCCTGCCAGTAGCTCCGCTGTTGCTTCAGTTGGTGATATTGCTGGCGATCCTGCTGATCTTCCCGCTGGCTGAGATAGGACACCATGAAAATGCCATCCAGGTAATCGCCTACCCCCAGCCGCATAATGCCATCGGTAAACTGCTCCGCCACAGTTGGCTGCATCGGGTTCTGGAACTCGGTCTGCCACAGGGCCCAGGCATCCCGATCCTGTCCCAGTTGATACAGTTCACGCAGGGTGGCTGAACCCACCGGCAACTCAGGCCGAACCGCTGGCCGTTCCACGGCGGGGTTGAGTTCTCGGACGGTCATGAAGTCGCCTACAGTCCAACCCAGCATGGCCGCCGATCGCCAGGCATAGTAGGACTCTGGATATTGGCTCAAAACGGCTTCGTAGGCCAACTGGGCATCCTTATGTTTGCCCAGTTGGCTGGCCCATTTGCCCAACCAGAACCCAGCTTCAGGGGCGTACTCACTGTCTGGGTTTTGTTTCAGAATCGGTTCAGCCCAGGTCTTAGCAGCCTGAAGATTACCGGCCTCGGCCTGCTCCTGCGCCAGACTCCAGCGCAGTTCTGCGGCGGCATCCGACTGGCTGTAGCGACTTAACAGGGTCTGGCGAGCCTGAGCCGCGGCGGTTTTATTGTTGAGTTTGTCCAGCAAGCGGGACTTTTCCAATAGGGCTTGGGCGGCTCGGTCCGGGTAGCGACTGATCACCTGATCCAGGGCGGCGATCGCCGGTTGGGGGTCCAGCATTTGGGCCATCCGAATCAGACCCAGGGACGTTTCCTCTGCCTTGGGAAAGTCATTCACCAATCGCTGATAGGCCGCCACCGCACCGGGAAGATTGCCCAGTTGCATGCCCCGACCAGTGCGATAGGCTGTGTGGGCTGTGTAGGGTGCTTTAGCATAGGCCATCCCCGCCTTACCGTATAGCTGTTTTTCCCAATAGCCGAAGCCGATCGCCTCCCAGTCAGCCGGGGTCAAACGACTGGCGTACTGCTGGGTCAGCCGATCCAGGTAGTCCGTATAGCCCGACAGGTACAGGCCATGACGGGCCACCATCAACAGCAGATCGGGTTGGTTGGGATTTTTCTGCAACCGTTGTTGGACAATTTCCAGGGTCTTGGGATGGCTGGGAAACTGAGCGATCGCCTGATCCCAATATTTCGGGTCATTACGACCCAGATCAACCAACGCTTCCGCCGTTGCTGGATTGGTGGACTGCTGTTTCAGTAGTTCCTGTCGGGTGGCCTCAGATGCTTGCCCATCTCCCATCTGCTCCAGGGCTTTGGCGCGTTTCAACATCACCTGGGCCGCCATCACCGGATAGTCGGTTTCCAACCCCTGCAATTGTTCAATGGCTTTCTGGGGCTGTCCCTGCTGCAGTTGTTCGGTGGCCAGCAAATAGCGCGCTCGGTTGCGGGCCAGACTGTCCCGTTCCTTGCGAACCAGGGTTTCCAGACGGGCGGTTCGCTTTTCTGGCGGCAACGACTTGAGGGAATTAATCTGCTTGACTGCGATCGCATCCGGGGGCGCATCCCCGCTAGCAGGGCTCATCGTTGCGCTTTGTGGACGGTCGGCCAGCAGACTCCAACGCAAAACGGAAACTCCCCCACCGATTAGGAGCGCACATAAGCCAACTCCCGAAGCGAAGAACAGCAGCTTCTTACGTTGCTTCAACATGATTTTCCTTGGTATGATCCAGCCCGATCTCTTGAAAATTTAGCACTTCTATTTCAAATTGGTCGGTAATTTTTGACCACTTTTTGGGTTGTCAGCCTTGCGGCTGTTCGGCCAGCCGCCATTCTGGTTTTGAGCAATACTGGAAAAGAGATACTGGAAAAGAAATATCTGAAGAGGAAACCTGAATGGAGCTACGAACGACCAGCATTCCCCTGTTGGAATGGTCGGGGGATGGTTTAGCGATCGGACTATTTGATGATCAGGTGGAACTGCCAGGTGAATTGGCAGCGCTGGATCAGAGATTAGCTGGCACCCTGAAAGAACTGATTGCAGAAGCAGAGTTTAAGGGCAAGGAAGGAACAAGTGTAGCGGCTCGGGTCGGCAGTGGCAGTGCTGTGCGCAAGGTGATTTTAGTGGGGCTGGGTCGGCCAGACGAATTGAAACTGGACAGTCTACGACGAGCTGGTGCCGCCAGTGCCAGAGTGGCAAAGAAGGAAAAATGCAAGAAAGTGGGAATCTGGCTGCCGGTCTGGCAGGGGCAGGCCGATCTCTCAGCCCAGGCGATCGCAGAAGGGGCTGAGCTGGCCCTGTATGAGGACACCCGCTTTAAGTCCGACCCAGAGGAGAAAAATTTTTCAGTCGAACAGGTTGAACTACTGGGGCTGGGCGACCAGGAATCTGCAATTGCCAAAGCCCGCCAGATTTGTTCCGGCGTGATCCTGGCGCGGGAACTGGTGGCCGCGCCGGCCAATGTGGTGACGCCCGTGACCCTGGCGGAAACAGCCCAGGCGATCGCCCGTGACCACGGCATGGAAGTCGAAATCCTGGAACGGGAAGATTGCCAGAAGTTGGGGATGGGTGCCTATCTGGGAGTAGCCCAGGCATCGGACCTGCCGCCCAAGTTTATCCACCTCACCTACCGACCCAGCGGCACCCCCCGCCGCAAGTTGGCCATCATTGGCAAGGGTCTTACCTTTGACTCCGGCGGTCTCAACATCAAAGTCGCTGGCAGCGGCATTGAAATGATGAAGACAGATATGGGAGGAGCTGGCGCCACCCTGGGGGCCGCCAAGGCGATCGGTCAACTGAAACCAGATGTGGAAGTTCACTTCATCTCCGCCGCCACTGAAAATATGATCAGCGGTCATGCGATCCATCCCGGCGATATCCTGACGGCTTCCAACGGCAAGACGATTGAAATCAACAATACCGATGCGGAAGGCCGCCTCACCCTGGCCGATGCTCTGGTCTTTGCTGAAAAACTGGGCGTCGATGCCATTCTGGATCTGGCCACCCTCACCGGAGCCTGTGTCATTGCTCTAGGAGATGACATTGCCGGACTGTGGAGCACCGATGACGCGATCGCCCAGCAACTGACCCAGGCTTCTGAGCTAGCCGGGGAAAAGCTCTGGCGTATGCCGTTGGAGGAAAAGTACTTCGAGGGTATGAAGTCGATCGTGGCCGACATGAAAAATACGGGTCCCCGTCCGGGCGGCGCCATTACGGCTGCGCTTTTCCTGAAGCAATTTGTCAAGGAAACCCCCTGGGCCCACTTGGACGTTGCTGGTCCGGTTTGGACCGACAAGGAGAATGGTTACAACAGCGCCGGTGCTACTGGATTTGGTGTCCGCACCCTGGTGAACTGGGTGCTCAACATCTCCTGATGGGCGCCGTTGGTTGAACTGCTAGTTACGTGCAGGCAACCGATCGCCGGATTGACTGCAGCAAACCGAAAGCATTGCGCTGGGTTGCTGCGGTTGATCTTGCATCAAGTGGTTGAAGCTGGGTGGCAGAGGGCCAACCGCAGAGACTATCCGAGCAGGGAAAACGGTTGCATGGGTTGGTCAACTGGATCAGGGCGATCGCCGCCCAGTCACCGGGGCCAGTTCTGTCCCAATCAGACAGGTGCCGATCAGGTTCGCACCTTCCAGGTTGGTCTGATCCAGGTCAGCACAGAGGACATTGGCGCCGGCCAGATTGGCTCCAGCCAGATTAGCCCCCTGTAAATCGGCTTCTTCCAGGTTGGCTTCCGCCAGGGAAGCCCCCTGTAAATCTGCCTGACTCAGGTTGGCCCCATGTAAATTGGCCCCGTTCAGGTTCGCTCCGCGCAGGTCGGCTCCGCGCAGGTCTACCCCTTGCAAATTAACCCCCATCAGATTGGCCCCACTGAGGAACGCACCCGCAAAGGTGGCCCGGTTCAGGCACGATCGCATCAAATTGGCTCCTCGTAGGTTGGCAGCCCGCAAGTCGGCCTCTGTCAGATCAGCCTGCATCAGATTGGCTCCCATCAGGCTGGCCCGCACATCCGCCCCCACAAGCTGACACCCAATCAGATTAGCGCCGTCCAGCGTCGCGCCCGACAAGGTGGCCCCACAAAGGTTGGCGCCTGTCAGCCGAGCCCCGGCCAGATTGACACCCTGCAGGTTTTGACCTGACAAATCCTCATCCTCCAGGTCCGCACCCGGCAGGGCTTTCAGTTTGCCAGTTAATAGAGAATTGATATCCATTCAAACTTGAGGGTGATCAATCAATAGCGGCATTTAAACTGGAACACTGGCCAGACTCCGACTGAGATTGCTGACCGTTCCCGGTGCGTAGACCTTGGTAACGTAGTCGGCAATCATGCGATGGGTGTTGAAGGCTGGAATGTTGGATTTCATGGAGGCTTTCATCATCCGCACCCAGGCATGGGGAATGCCTTGTTCATCCTGATCATAGTAGAGCGGAACAATCTCCTCTTCAAGCAGGCGATACAGAGAGGTGGCATCAATGGTGTCTTGCAGATTTTGGTCACTGGTGTTGGCATCTTCACCGATCGCCCAGCCGTTCAAGCCATTGCCCTGGGCATCGGCCTGATATCCCTCACACCACCAGCCGTCTAACACACTCAGGTTGAGACCACCATTGAAGCAAACCTTCTGACCACTGGTGCCAGAGGCCTCCAGCGGCCGACGGGGATTGTTCAACCAGACATCGACGCCCTGCACTAATTTGCGGGCAACGTGCATGTCATAGTCTTCAATGATAGCAATCCGGTTCCATAGTTCAGGATGGCTGCTATACCATTCCATCAGGCGTTGAATGATCCGCTTGCCTTCCTCATCGGCTGGGTGGGCTTTGCCGGAAAAGACAATCTGCACGGGGCGATCGGGATTGGAAAAAATCTTCAGGGCCCGGTCTGGATCATGCAGCAATAAATCGCCCCGTTTGTAGCGACTGAACCGGCGGGCAAAGCCGATGGTCAACACATTGGGATCAAAAATTTGGTTAGCCGCCTCAATGTAGCCACTGTCCTCACCCCGATCAATGCGGGCCTGCCGGGTACGGTGACGCGTAAAGGCAATCAACCGCTCCTTCAGCACCAGATGCCGCCACCAAATTTCTTCATCGGGAATCTGGTCTACCTGGGCCCACAGATCACTATCCGCAACCCGCGCATCCCAGTCTGGCCCCAGATATTCCGTGTACAGATCACTGATCAGAGAGGCCACCCAGGTGGAAGCGTGGGCGCCGTTGGTGACATAGCCGATGGGAACCTGATCCAGCGATCGCTCCGGGTAAAGAATATTCCACATTTGTCGGGAAACGTGGCCATGCAGTTCGCTGACGCCATTGGCGGTGCGACAGAGGCGCAAGGCCAACACTGTCATGCCAAAGGGCTCCCAGGGATCGCCCAGACGACGAGCCCCCAGAGCCAGAAACTGCTCGCGGGACAGGCTCAACTCTTGCCAGTATTGGGAAAAGTAGGAGTCCATCAGGTCCGCCGAGAAGACATCATGACCAGCGGGAACCGGCGTATGGGTGGTGAAGACACAGCGATTGCGCACCGATGCCTCCACATCATAAAAAGACTGGCCGGTGCGCTGAATTTCCTGGCGGGCGACTTCCAGCAAGCAAAACGCTGCATGGCCTTCATTCAGATGATAGATTCCTGGCTCAATTCCCACTGCATTAAGGGCCCGCACCCCGCCAATGCCCAGCACCACTTCTTGGGCAATGCGAGTCTCCTGATTGCCGCCGTAGAGGTGCCCCGTTAGCCAGCGATCCACAGGATCATTATCCTGACGATCGGTGTCCAGCAAGTAGAGATCGACCCGTCCAATCCGGGCTTTCCAGACCTGAACCGTGACATTGCGATGCCGCACCAGCACCTGAATGGTGATGGGTTCTCCCGCCGCATCCCGCATCAGTTCCAGCGGCATGTGATCAAACGGATTGTCCAGGTAATAGTCCTCTTGCCAGCCGTGGCGGTTCAAGCGTTGGTGGAAATAGCCCTGGCGATAGAGCAGGCCCAACCCCACCATGGGCACCCCCAGGTCAGAGGCGGATTTGAGGTGATCTCCGGCCAGCCCGCCGAGGCCACCGGAATAGATGGGCAAGGACTCGTGGATGCCAAATTCGGCACAGAAATACGCCACCGGATGGTCTTTGGAAATTTGCGGCGCAATCTGGCTGGCCCAGGTTTCCTCACTGCCCATGTAAGCATCAAAGCTTTCTACCAGAGCCTTGACCCGTTTCAGATAGATGGGATCAATGGCCATCTGGGTCAGCCGTTCGTAGGAAACTGATTCCAGTAACGCCACCGGATTATGGTTGCACCGTTCCCACTCGTCGGGATTCACCTGCTCAAACAACGACACCTGATCGGCCAACCAGCACCACCAGTAGTTATAAGCCAGATCCGCCAGGCGCTTTAGCGATTGCGGCAGTTTTGCTCTCAACCGTTCAACCGGAGATGCTGCGAGGGTATTCACCATAATTTAAGACTCTCAACCTGATTCAAATATAGTGTCAGTCAGGAAGCGATTTCATTGCCTGGAGAATTTCCAAACTATTCCAACTTCAAACCCCAGACTAGACCAATTACAGACCCGCGTTCCCTTCTTTTTCGGAGCAGAATAATTTGGTCTATGAATAATAAA
>CAZBTL010000180.1:0-8975 GCA_964494755.1 uncultured bacterium
GACGTCCCATTGGGTGAGGTTGTCGGGGCGGGGCCGGTTCATAGAGGGCCGCATCCAACCGTAAGCGACTGACCAGATGCACTGGCTTGGCCAATTGGCAAGCGGCATGCAGCAACTCTAAAACTGCAAAGTTGCTGTCTCCCACCACTACAATCGCTCGCTTTGGCAACCAGTGACGCACTTGCTTGAGCATCTGGCGTGCCCAATCGGTGGGCGTTTTGTGCCGTTGTCCCTGCTGCTAGCGCTACGAAGGAGCCAGAACCGTCAGACATGGCAGGGCCCATATCCGTTGGGCCCAGGGGATCTCAGCCAACAGCATTAGACTCAACCAGCCTAATCCACTTACTTTGACCACTTGAGTGCCACTGGAGCACACCGCATCTCGATAGATGCCTTTGGCTCCAATACGATGAGCACCTGAGCATGTTGCCAAACTCGATGAGAAAACAGGGTGCAGAAGCAGGACAAGAGGACCGCCAACGGTTCTGGTATAGTCAACGTAGCGTTTTTGATAGGTGAGCGTGAATGTGGTTCATCTCACCCCATTCTTCTACAAAGCCGGTTGATCCCTCGAAATGGCCAAAGTCGAGATTAGCTAACCCTGTCATATTCTACTCACCTTGATGGGGAGCTACTCAGGTGAAACGGCTGCGAGTTCTGCTAGGGCACAGTGGGCGATCGCTAAACTCAGGCGGGCTTGTTCCACCTCGGAGAGTTGTTCCCACTCTGCAGGGCGAACTTTAGCCAGAACAGACTCAATTGCGGGTTGGCTTTGGCCGTCCCGCATGGCATAGGCCAGTGGACGGGCCAAGACGTACAAATCCTCTTCAGCGACTGTGGGCAGCAAATCGTGAACACACTGCACCAATTGATCACCTAGGGAGGTTGCCTGAGTTGCTACTGCTTGAGCGTTACGGATAATTGCAGCCAATAAGGAATGGGGAACTCGGGAACCAAAGCGTTGTTTCAAGCTGGCCTGCAGCGTAGCGGTCGTCCAGAGTTGATCAATCTGCGCAAAGAAGGTAGTAGCCCGATCTTGAACTTCTGCTTCTTGCCATGCCTGCAGGAATGAGGATTGCTCCAGTTGGGTAAAAAATTCTGCTGCTGCAGGATCCATAGGATTCCAGGGATAGGAGATACTTGCCGTTGGGTTCTCATCTACGACGGACATCTCTTCAGCCAGGGAGGTTTGGGGATCCTGCCAGGAGAGGTTAACACCATCCGCATGCAAGAGAGCATCCCATAAATCTTGAGCAATCCCAGACTCAATTGGATTTAACCGATCGGAACACATCGACTCTTCTCCTTTAACCGATTCCTTTATCCGCCTGCCTGAATCGAACCGTTATTCCCACCTGGATTGGGTTATCACCCCTTTAAGTAACTTTATCCCCTGAGGACGCTGTCGGATGGGGAACAGATTGATCCGGTTGAAAGGATCTACAGCCCACACCCTCGCTTTTCCGAAATCCAACCCAATTTTTCTAACAATTTACGGTTGATTGGTGAAGACGTGGGATTCATTGGAGTGATGGATGAGAAACTCGAACGGTTCATTTTGCGAACTACCAAATTTTAATTGGGCACCGGAGTGGAGCGGCACTTCTTGACGGTGTACCTTCTGCCATCCTTTGACCCCCAAGACCCAGGTGCCATAGCTGGAGAAGTCTTCCAAAAAAAAGGTCGGTGGCGCATTGGACCCAGCATCGCCATGACGGAAGAAAATAGCCGCATGTTTGCGCGAAACCCCACCGTGGTCTTCCTGCAAGACCATGTCATTTTCGGTTTTATCCCGTCCGACCCGGATAATGCCATCCTGAATCTTCCAGACCCGCGCCGTTAGGAGCGATCGCAGCGATGCGAGGGGAGCTCTCTGACCCATACGGGTAATGGGGGTAGGCAACTGGGTCAGGTTTTCCTCCGGTTGCTTTAGTAATTCCCCCTCAAACTCTGGATGCATGTACAGAACGGGCAAGGTCCAGGCTTGCTGGTTGAACTTATAAAGGGTCAGTAGATGCTGACGAGCCACCGCCACTGCCTGATCGATAGGCATACATTCTGTCAACGATCCAGCAAAAGCCTGGATAAAGCTGAGGGCTTCTTCATCTGTGATGGAGTCCCGCATCCCCAGAACAGCCGGAACCCCATGATGGATTAATACTTCGGCCAGGCTACTACGGGGAATGGTTGGGGATGCCGGAGAAGCGGCCGGATCCGAGGGGTCATAGTGGTCAGGTTGGGCGCCCCAGCAGGCATTGAAAACCGCCAGTTTTACTTGACAACGGGTCAATACCTGGGCCAGTTCAGTGCCATTGAGGGTCATGTTCGGGCCCAAAAAGAGTAGGCCTCCATCTGGACCTGGCATGCCATGACCGGCGTAGAAGAAAACATTGTAGGCGTTACGTTCCAGGGCAGACACTAATTGGGCTGGGGTGGGCTGAAGCAGGGTGTCAACCTGACAGGGGGTGGGCTTAGAACGCACAAAACCGGTTCTGCCAGAAGTTCGTAGCACATTGGCCAATACTTCTGCTTCTTGATCCAGTTGTAACAGCGGCTGATCGGGACCAACCGTTGGATCGGCATCCAGCCCAAGGACCAGTAAAATCTTGAGCCCATGGTCAATTCTCAGGGGAGCCAGGTTGTTGACATCGCTGGTGGTGCGGCTGAATAGCAACGAGGGACTGAGGGAAACGGCTGGCTTACCCGGTCCATCCTGCATGATTTCCCAGGGCAGGGCAATCAGATTTGGATCACGAATTTCTAAACGCAGACGCAAAGGCTGTTTCAGCCCCATTGCAATTCCCTGACTATGGTTCAAACTGGCCTGGATTGGTCCATCGAATAACCACTGCCAGAGGCTAATGCCTAAATTCTGCATCGATCGCCCGGCTCGGCCAGTGGGTTGGTCAAATGTAGCCAAATCCCGATCCAGGGTCAGGACGGGGTCTGGCAGGGGATTATTGACACTAGAAACGTGGGGCACATCTGGTAAGACGCGGGTGGAAAACAGATCCTGCCAGGTCTGCCAGAGTTGGGTCTGGGCGGGGGTCCAAAATGTGTCATGAAGAACATACCCCCCTGCATAGGGTGCCCGGATGACATGAATAGCAAAGTGGCCAACCGTCCGCAGCGGGGCGATCGCTAGACTCAGACAGGGAATCTCAGACGACATTCGAGGCGATGTACTCTCTATCCATGACGATCAACAGCTTGTTCTCTCCAGTCTAGTAGTTGTTTGGAGGGATTCGTCATGCTCAGCCCGAAATCCTCCTAAATTGGGTTCAATTCTGCCTTTCAGCCAGCACTCGAAGGCCGGACCTTGGCAGGAAAAGGCGTTGGAGATGGAGATGGAGCGACGTTAGGCGCACAACTGCCCAATTGACTGGCCGTCAAACTCAGGTTTTGCGTCACTAGGGGGGCGATGGCTGCCTGCTCAATCCAACCTGATGCACCGGCAGTAAAACTAGTTGGAGCACCGGGCGGCACCGAGCACAGCTTCAGCTTGAGCCAATCTCCACCTTCTGGCAACACCTGACGGCTGACAATTTGCAGCACGCTACCCACTGGCACCTGGGCGGCGATCGCGGGCGTTGGTAGCTGGCCTGGCTGCCGGAGTAAGGCAACGGTAGGAAAGGCATCGCTGCCCCGCACAATTTGTACCAGAGAGCCAACTGCAAGCGGCGCTTCAGCCGACGGCGAGGGCAGAGGAGAAACGGAATCTGTCGGCATGGGACTGACGGGTATTTGCCCTGATTGGAACGGCCTCAAGCCACTACTCAGGCCATAGGCCAATAGACCCAACAGTCCCAGAAAAGCAGCCAACCCCAGTAAAAATGGCAGGGTCAGGGACCGTTGCCGAGTCTCAATCACCGGCGAGCCAGTCGCACTTGGAGCCGCCATTAACGTGGTGGCACTGGTGTCAGCGTCGCCCATCGCCGCTTCCAGCGGTGGCGGTGGGGTTGCCAGGGCCGCATCCAGGACCACCGGCTGCGGCAGCGCTGACCGGGGACTCACCTGACAGTGGATCAATCCAACCGTGACATTGTCATGGCCATTGGTCGTGTTGGCGATCGCAACCAGGCGGCGGCAGGCAGACCCGACATCGGTCTTCCCTTCTAGCACTGGCAACAATTCGGTTGGCCAGTACTGTTCCACCCGGTCGTTATCGCTCAGCCCATCGGAACAGAGGAGCAGCAGACAATCTTCATCCAGCACCAGGGGCAAGACCGACGGATGGAGCAGAAACGAAGCATTCATGCCCAATGCCTGCACTAGGGAACCCGAGCCTGGATTTTGCAGCGCCTGGCGATAAAGCGTATAGCCCAACCGCACTTCCCTGGCGGCCAGGTCATCGTCCAGGGTCACCTGATGGCAGCCGGTTCGCGTCACCAGATAAGCCCGACTATCTCCCACATGGGTGACATAAAGATTCTGGGCCTGGACCAAGGCCATCACCAGAGTCGTCCCCATCCGTTGCCGCTCTTCCCGATGCTCGGCATCATTTTGTCGGGTAATGGCATCATTGGCGACCAGGGTGGCGGCTTGCAGCATGTCAATCAGAGCAGATGGCTCCGAGACGGGCTTTTGGGCCAGGGCGGCGCACAACTGTTGCTGAATCACCGCGATCGCGCGATTAGAAGCGACTTCACCCCCTTCATGACCACCAATGCCATCGCACACAATCACCAGCGGGACTGACTCCGTTGACACGCCCGGTGCTGCAGGGAACGCCCCCGGATCAGCCAGAGACCAAATCGTGCCACTAGGCGGGAAACAGGCATCTTCATTCAGGCTCCGGCTGGGACCTTGATCGGTCTGGGTCACGAACTGAAAATATCGTGACTGCGCTGAGCCACAGTGCATCAGTCCCCGATCAAGCACCGCCAAGATCTGGTCCGTTGTCTCAATGTGGCCCTGAATCAGTTCCTGACAGAGGGCGGTGAAAAAAGGAAGAATTTGGGGCTGAGCCCGCTCCTGCAAGGTCTGCCAAAAGCGGCCCAAATCCACCAAGCTAGGTGCAGACCCCGTATCTTTCTCTAGTTGCCGTAACCGCACCAGGGAACCATCCACATGCAGCAACTCCGGAGTGAGGAGGGTTGACGCCACAGCCTCCGCCTTCAACGGCCACCAGAGGCGAGCCAATTGCCGTAGCCAGTTGAGTTGGCGCAAGGCAGACGCCTGGGGCCAGCAGGTCAGGAAATCTGGCTGTAAAGTTGCCTCCTGACCACCTGTTTGCCCCTGACTGAGCCCAGCCGGATAAATGGGCGCCCGCTCCAGCAACCAGAGTGTTTCTGCAGAAAGACGAAACAGGATCCGATCCGTCGTTTCCGGCGTCGTTAACTCACGGTTCACCGCCCCGTAAATCTGGGGCACATGCAATTGATAGGGGAACAGCCGCAAATAGGGCTCTAGATCAAGCGGCACTTCCTCCGGCGACTCCGGCACACTGCCCGGTTGGGTATCTAGCACGATGCGGTGCTGCTTGACCCAATAGCGCCCGCCCAGCAATTCTCCTGGTTGTAGGGCTGCCGCATCCTTGCCAATCACCCAGAGATAGCGCTTGGGCAGCGGTGTACTACATTGCTGGCAAAAAGAATGACTCTCCGGATTAAGAGCCTGACAGGAAGGGTTAGGGCAGTAAAGGTGAACCGTATTGTGCATGAGAATGTTGCCAGATCCGCTGCCGTCTTAGCTGGACTCAGTAGGCCAGGATGGCCCTTGCCACGACCTGCGTTTCCCACTATGGTAAACCCGGAAATCCGCTTTTTTCCTGATTTATCCGGAGTGGTCCCGTCGCCATTCAGCTTGCTGGCCGGTTCCAGGTTCTATCGCGACCTAGCTGTCCCGTCAGTCCGGTAAACCCATCACCCTGCGGTAGGCAGATTCTAACTGTTCCCTCGCCTTAGAGTGGCGGGTGGAGGTCCACTGGCTGCGATCGCCCAATTGTTGCCGCAACCCATCCAGATCCAGCCGCAGCGGTTGACCATTGGCCACCACCCGATCGCCCCGAACCCAAACACTGTCCACCGCATTGGTCGGACGCCCCAGCACCAAGAGCCCCACTGGATCAGTGCGCGGCAGCAGCGACAAACAGGTCAGGTCATAGAGCACCAGATCGGCCTGTTTACCGACAGCCAGGGATCCCAGTTCATCCCCCAGGCCCAATCCGATCGCGCCTCCCTGGGCCGCCATCTCAACCGCTTGCTGGGGTGTAATCCAGTGGCGATAGTCACTATCAGTCAGATTATGCAGCAGGGCGCCAATTTTGATGGCTTCCAGCAAGTCCTGGGAATCATTACTGGCCGCACCATCACAGCCAAAGGCCACATTGACACCCGCCTGGCGATACTTCAGCACCGGGGCAATGCCGCTGCCCAAGCGTAAATTACTGAGGGGATTGTGCACCACCGTCGCCCCCGTCTCCGCCAGGATGGCAATGTCCTCGTCGGTCAGCCAGACACAGTGGGCCAGGGAGGTGCGTCGATTTAGAAAACCCAACTGTTGGAGATGCAACACTGCACTACAGCCGTATTTTTCCTGGGCCAGCAGCCGTTGGGCTTGGGTTTCCAGCAGGTGGGCGTGGCGACAAAGGTGGTGGCGATCGCTCAATTCAATCACCCCTTCAAATAGGCGATCGGAACAAAGCTGGATCCCGGTTGGGGCCGCCATAATGGCAATCCCTTCTTCTGGCCGGTGAAAGTGGTGTACAACGTCCTGCATCCAGGCCAGGGTGGCTTCAGTGGATCGCAGATAGGGTTCATAGTCCACCACCATTCCGCCAGTGGGTATGCCAGCAGCCAGAACCTGATCTTGAAGCAGAGGGCCCACTACAGCCCGGATGCCAATTTCTCGATAGGCCCGAATGGCTGCCGCCAGGGTTTCCATCTCCTGACCGGGGATAACCACCAAATGATCAACAACGGTAGTGCCGCCAGACAGCAGGGTTTCGACAGCCGTCGCCAGGGCGCTGAGGTAAACCTGCTCGGGATCCAGAGGGGCAAAGTCGTAGAGTTCGGCAAGCCAGAGTTCCAGCGGCAGCGGCGGGATCAGGCCCCTTTGCCAGAATTCCACAGAATGGGTGTGGGCATTGACAAAGCCAGGGAGTAACAACTTATTGCGGCCATCAATGGCAGTGCCAACCACCTCCAACTGAGCCGCGATCGCCCTAATGCGGCCCTGACCGATCTGGACGTCCACCGTCCGATAACCAGATCCATCCGGCACTAACGCCCCTTGAATTGTATAGTTCACTCCGGATTCCCCTCGCCAGTTCAGGACAAAATGATGAGACAGTGGATGGGCGGAAAAAGTTATCGATGTTCCCCACTCCAGCAACTTTGCTTAAAACCCATCTGGTGATAGTTTTCAGTAGCTGGCTGCAGTTTTCCTGGTAGAACAGGTTTAGCAAACTGAATCGTTGCGATCGCCCCCTCTGAAAGAACGTTATGGCTTCTTCCATTCAACAGGCCCAACCACCGCTGGAGTTTATTCCACCCAATTTAAACCTGCCACTGGTGCGCCTGCTGCAAGCGTTCCTACCAGTGATTATGGCAACACAAACGGCCATTCGCGAGGTTGAGGCCGAGAATGTGGACACCCTGGTGGACCTGTATCGTCAGTTTCAGGCCAGGAAAGTCCGGTTCCTCATGGCATTTCGCCACCCCAGCACCGATGATCCCATCTGTCTGGCCTATCTGCTGTCCCGGTTGGTGCCACAGGCCGCCCGCCAACAGGGGGTCCGGTTGCGATCGCCGATTCACGCCCACTTCATTTACGATCGCGGCATTCCGTTATGGGCTGGAGCCCGCATGGGCTGGCTTTATTCCCGGCTGGGCGGCACCCCGATTCAGCGGGGCAAAATCGATCGGGCTGGCTTGCGGTCGGCCCGCGACCTGTTTGTCAACGGCCAATTGCCCATGGCCGCTGCGCCGGAGGGAGCCACCAATGGTCACAACGAACTGGTCAGTCCGCTGGAACCGGGGATCAGTCAACTCGGCTTTTGGTGTGTAGAGGATCTCCGAGCAGCCGGGCGACCGGAAACCGTCCTGCTACTGCCCTTGGGCATCAAATACCGTTACCTGACGCCACCCTGGCAACAATTGGAGCAGTTGTTGACGGAGTTGGAAACCGAAACTGGTTTAACCGATCCAACCACCAATCACAGTCTGGAAGAAGCGGTTCTGTATCAGCGTCTGTTTCGCCTAGGTGAACACCTGCTCAGTCGCATGGAAGACTTTTATACCCGGTTTTATCACCAGACGCTTCCGACCATGACCACACCGACCGCCCCCGATCGCCTAGCGGACAGGGCACCCAATCAGATCTTTGCCGATCGCTTGAATGCTTTGTTAGATGTGGCCCTTACCGTAGCCGAACAGTATTTTGGCCTGCCGCCCAAGGGCAGTGTGATCGATCGCTGCCGACGGTTGGAACAGGCCGGTTGGGACTGGATCTACCGGGACGACATCAACCTGGGAACCCTGCCCCCCATGGATCGGGGTCTAGCTGATCTAATTGCCCAGGAAGCCCATCTGCGGCTCTGGCATATGCGCCTGGTCGAAAGCTTTGTGGCCGTGACGGGCCAGTATGTGCGGGAAAAGCCTAGCGTGGAACGGTTTGCCGAAACCACCCTGCTGATGTGGGATATGATGGCGCGCATCAAGGGCAACAACGCCTTCAAGCGGCCCAAATTGGGACCACAAACCGCCCTACTGACTATCGGCCAACCGCTTTCAGTGTCCGATCGCTGGTCGGCCTACGAGGGGGGACGGCGCAATGCCAAACAGGCGATCGCAGACCTGACTCAGGATCTACAAACATCCCTGGAGGAAATGGCCCAGGCGGAAGGATAGTCAGTTTCCCCTAGTGTTCTGTCAAACCCTAATTTTAAGGTGAACCCATTGGCTCGTAGTCGGCGCTTTAGCGCTGAAGCGCTGACTACAAACCCTAATTTCTAGAGTTGACGCTGCACTAGT
>CAZBTL010000181.1:0-3379 GCA_964494755.1 uncultured bacterium
CGCTTTAGCGCTGAAGCGCTGACTACAAACCCTAATTTCTAGAGTTGACGCTGCCCTAGTCCGTCTCCTCCCTGGTCGTATTCTCGGTTGCAGTGGCTGCAGGTTAAGGATTCAGGCTGTTATTCAAACATTCCTGCTTGAAAAGCCAATCTTTAAAATCAGCTTAACTGTTCAGGGGTGGATAACGAACCGGAATGCCGATCGCTTGTTGAAGACGGTGGACAAATTCCTGTAGGAAGCCCTGACTGATGGGTTTGAGGTGACGGACGGTATAACTGGGCGGGTCCGTATGGCCATTGCCCCGAGCCTCCAGTTGGTGGATCAGCGGTCGGGGTCGAGTGGGGGTATTCAGCTGAATTTCATCTGGCCCCAGGTCCTGCATTAATGCAATATAGTCCAGTTGGTCGCGATCGCTCCAGGCCGCCAGCAGCATGCTCTGAATGCCTAACTGTCCCTGGTATTGTTGTCGGAACTGCTGCAATCCCCGCCAAATATCCATCAGGTCAATCCCCGCAACGGGGCGGTCGATGCGGCGCAATTGCTCTGGCGAAAGGGCATCTACTTTCACGGCGACAAAATCTGCGACGGACAATTCCTGCCGGACGGTGGCTTGGGTCAGCAAACTGCCATTGGTCAGGACCCCCACTGGCCTCTGGGTCAAGCCTTTGACAGCAGACAGGATTTCACCCAGGTTGAGGGCCAGGGTTGGTTCCCCACTGCCGCTGAGGGTGATCACATCCACATCCCAGGGGGCAAATGGCTGTAAGTCTTGCAGGATTTGCTGGGTCGGGATCAACATTCGGCGATCGCGGGTTTTGTGTTCAATTTCGCCCAACTGGCAGTACACACAATCGAAGGAGCAGGTGGAAATGGGACCAATCGGGTCAATACCCAGGGATCGGCCATAGCGCCAGGAGTGAACCGGGCCATAGACCGAACAAAAAGGCTGGTAAGCACTGACTGGTTGCGATGATGCGACGGTCATAAACCCTGCTCCTGACACATCTATAGTTTCATTGTTGCCCGATCCCCTGTAAGGGAGACTGGTTTTCCGCTTGAATGTTGCAATTGTTAGGAATCAGGAATAGAACCGATGTGCGACTTTGAGGCAGAGGCCTGGACTGTTTGCGATCGCTTTGTTGAGTTGCGATCGCGCTGGCTCACCGTCATTGGGGAGCACCTGGAAACCCCCACTGGCGAACAATTGGAATACTGGCGGGTCGAAAAAGCAGACTCGGTGGTGATCCTGCCGATCCAGGCCCATCAACTGATCCTGCCGCCGCCCAGCTATCGGCCGGGGGTGGGTCAGGCTACCCTGGATTTTCCGGGAGGCCGAGTTCCGACTAGAAGTTCTGCCCTGGAGCGAGTGCCAGCCATTCTGCAACAGGAGTTGGGAGTTCCAGCTGCGGCAATTGCTCAATTGGTGCCCTTAAGCCAGGAAGGTTGGCTGGTCAACAGCTCGTTCTCTAACCAAAAACTGTATGGGGTGGTGGCCCATCTCCAGTCAGATACGGAAGTCCCTGCGGCAAACTGTTGGGCCCGCTATCCAACTACCCCATCTGGCATCCAGCAACTTCTGCCCCACCTGAGTTGTTTGCAATGCCGGGCGGTTTTGCTGGAATGGTGGTTGCGGCAATGATCGAACCTGTCTGCACTGTGGACAAGACAATAGGTGCTTGCGGGCCGAATTGGGTTTCTGGTTGAGCAGCCCTCTGCTGTCAGACCGGCCAGGGCAACCCTGTTCCCTATCACAGTTTAAACTGACGGAACTGCCGTCCGAGGCAATTGCCTGTCTAGTTCTTTTCCCACCCTCCGATCCGGATATGCGGCATCCTGATTTCCAAGTTTCAACCTTTCAAAAGGTCCAGTTCCTCAGTCAGGCTGCCAACTATTCGGAAAAGCCAACGCAGATTGAGGTAATCGAAACCCACATGTCCTGGGTTTTCCTGGCTGATCAATCGGTGTATAAGCTGAAGAAGCCTGTGAAATATGAGTTTCTGGACTTCAGCACCCTGACCGCTAGGTATCAAAACTGTTTGGAGGAAGTGCGCTTGAACCGGCAATTAGCTCCCAACATTTACCTCGGCCTGGTTCCTTTGACCGTGGATGCTCAGGGAAAGCTGCACTTGGGCACAGATGGCATCCCGGTTGATTGGTTGGTGAAAATGCGCCGTCTGCCTGCGGCGGGCATGCTAGATGATGCCATTGCTAGGGGGACGGTTCGGCTGTCAGATTTGAGGCCGGTGGCAGAACTGTTGGCCCGGTTTTATCAAACAGCTCCTGCGGTGCCACTCTCGGCTGCTGCCTATCGGCAAACCCTGGAGGCTGATTTGCAAGCGTCCCGGCAGGTGCTAGTAAGTTCCGAATATGGTTTACCACCAGAGTGGATCGACCGCATTACCGACAGCCAGATGATGGTTTTGAATGCTGAACCGGAGCTATTCGATCGTCGCGTTGCCGAAAACAGAATTGTGGAAGGGCATGGGGATTTACGGCCCCAGCACATCTGCCTGAAACCGGAAGCAGCAATTATTGATCGGCTGGAATTTAACCGCACTCTGCGCATCCTGGATCCCGCCGATGAACTGGCTTTTCTGGCCCTTGAATGTGAGCGGTTGGGAGCTGCCTGGATGGGTGACTTTTTCCTGGAGGTCTACGGCGCAACCACTGGCGATCGCCCCCCCCAGCGGTTGATTGAATTCTACAAATCCTATCGCGCCTGTTTGCGGGCCAAGCTGTCCCTCTGGCATATTAGAGAACCCGGCCAGCCAGGCCCGGAACGGTGGCTCAACCAGGCCAGAACCTATCTTCACTTGGCAGATGGCTTACTCCAATCAAGAACTTAAGATGGATCAATTGTATCCGATCGCTGCATTGCCTATTTACCTTTCTGTCAAGGTTACAATGCGGATACCGTTCTGCTAGAAGGTCCATCCACCAGTAGACCTGGGTGTAAATCCACCGATGCTCCCTGACACCTGACACCTGACACCCCTGGATTACTTGCCGACCTTACGCTGCAGTATCCTATCCTCTTCCTGAACAAGCAAGATCGCTATGCCATCTCCTTTTCCGGGAATGAACCCCTATCTGGAACATCCCGATCGCTGGTCAACGGTGCATAATCGGCTAATTGTGGCTCTGGCAGATTGGCTGACGCCCCAACTCCTGCCCAAGTACCAGGTGGATATTGAAAAGCGGGTGTACGAAGTGATTGGCCTCAATTCCTTGTTGGTGGGAAGACCCGATGTCACGGTACAACGTGCCCGTCAGGACGGGGTAGAGGCTGCAGCGAAGGTATTGGTTTCCGCCACTCCGATTGAACCGATTCAGGTGACAGTACCCATGGCGGAAGAAGTGCGGGAAGCCTATCTGGAGA
>CAZBTL010000181.1:3479-8911 GCA_964494755.1 uncultured bacterium
GAGAGCAAGGGTTGCGATAAGCGATGGGGCCGCTGTCAGGTGTGTGGCGGTTGTCCTATTCATCGGATTCCAGCAATTCAACCAGGGAACCCCCTTCGTGCAGTCTGCGAATGGCTTCCGCAAACAGCGGGGTGGCATCCAGCGTGACCAACTTGTGTTTGACCTGGTCATCCTCCAATCGAAAAGAAGGAATGGAGTTGGTAATCACAATCTGTTCCAAATCGGCAGTGGCCAAGATGTGGTTTGATTCTCGGGCAAAAACACCGTGGGAGGCAGCGGCATAGACTTGGCGGGCTCCTTGCTGGCGACAGGCCTTGGCACTGCGGGCTAGGGTGGTGCCACTGCTAATCAGGTCATCAATGATAATGGCTACCCGATCGTGCATGTCGCCAATTACCCGGTCGCCGGAAACCACTCCTCCGCTGCGGTACTTTTCCACCACGGCGGTGGCAACCTCTTGCTGCAACCGCTGACTCAGGGACTGGCGAAACTGGTCCGCCCGTTTGACGCCGCCAATATCCGGTGAAACCACCACCACGTCCTGCTTGCCAATCAGGGAGACAAAATGGTGAACAAAGAGGTTTTTGGCTTCCAGGTGGTCGGCTGGACAGCGAAAGGCATTCTGGTAGGCGGCCAGATTGTGGACATCCAGGGTGACCACCCGATCGCAGCCAACCGCTTCGAACAGACTGGCGACATAGCGTGTAGTCACTGGATCGCGGGACTTGGTTTTTCGATCCTTGCGGGCGTAGCAAAGGTAGGGAGCGATCGCCGTGACCCTGGCTGCAGAAGCATCCTTGAGGGCGCCAATAAAAAACAGCAAGCGGCAGAGCTTATCGTTGGGGCTGGCATTTGGTTCGCCGTAGAGGGAGTGAATCACATAAACATCAGACCCACGTACATTCTCCAGCGATCGCGTCTTATGTTCGCCATCCTCAAATTCCCGCTCTTCGTGTTGACTGAGGGGAATTCCCAGGTGCTGGCTGACTTTTTTGCCAAAATTCTGGCTGGCATTTAGGCTGAAGAGTTTAAGCGGCGATCGATCTGGCGCCATGATGATTGTTTCCTTCCGTTAATGAATCCGACTCCGGACAGTGTCTGGCAAAACGTCTACATGACCGAATCCAAAACTTTTCAGCGAATGCGTAGATGAATCAGAGCCGCACGAATTAATCAAACCTGGAGCGTCCTTCACGGTTATTCTACCGATGGATGGCCGCTGAACCTACACGGGCCTGATTTTCTACTGCTTGTAGACGATGAAACCCGCGATCGCATCCAGCAGGGCTTCCGGCTCATCGGCCCGCACGGAATGGCCACTGTTTTCAAAAATTCGCAGATCAGCATTGGGAATCAGGCTGGCAATTTCCTCCGAATACTCCGGCGGGCAGATCCAGTCGTGACGCGCCCCAATCACCAGCGTGGGAGCGGTAATTTTGTGCAACTGCTCCCGGATGTCGTAGGTGCGGAGAAAGCCACCAAACGCCTGGTTGATCGCATCGGCGGATAGAATTGCCCGGTTCCAGCTATTTTGCGGATCGGTTGAGTCGTAACGCAGCGAGTACATCGGTGCCATGATGCGGAAGAACTCCCGCAGGTGTTCCTCATCCCGAAAGCTGCCATCCCACAGGTGCTGGGCGATTGCCTGCTGTTCCAGAGTGCCCCGTTCTTCCAGGTTGACCAAGGCCCGCTCTAGAAAACGCGAGTCCGGCACCGTCACCACCACAATCAGATGGGAGATATTTTCCGGGTAACGGCTGGCATAGGTGAGGGCCACCATGCCGCCATAGGAGACACCCAACACCACAATTTTGTCCAGGCCTAAATACTGGCGCAGGGCTTCCATATCCTCCACGTTATTGTCTAGGGTGTAGGTTTCCTTGGGCCCCCTGGCCGAGCGGCCCTGTCCCCGGTGATCGAAGTAGACCAGTTGCATCCGCTGGCTCAAGGGAGAAAAGGTGGGTTTGAAGCCCGTATGATCGGCTCCGGGCCCGCCATGCACCAGAAAGGCAACTGGCTTTTCTCGCATTTGGGGTCCATCGGGGACCAACCCAGCTCCTTCTACATCGAAGTACAGTTCGGTATCTCGAATCCTGGCTCGCATAACACGGTTTTTAATCTAATACCAATTTAATGTGAAGTTGCATAGAACTAAAGCCAAAAGTCTTGTTAGGGAGGAGTTTCAAGCTCCTGGATTCATGTAGCTTCATACAAAATTGGTATAACAACTATGTTGCGATGGCTAACTTGAAATCGTGCGGGTCAAATAGTTGGCGTTTAGAGGCATTGAGAATGGCTTCACGCTAGCCTCAAAAAATGAGTGAAGTTTTGTTAAGCTGAAAATATCACACCCTGGACTCAGCGATGAACCGCACGATTGTCTGGTTTCGTCGAGATTTGCGGATTGCGGACCACGAACCCCTGTATCGGGCGGCTTTGCGCGGTGCGGTGATTCCGGTTTTTGTGCTGGATCGGGCCTTGCTGCATCACCCCGAAACTGCGCCAGCGCGGGTGGCGTTTATGTTGGCCTGTTTGCGATCGCTGGATGGGGATCTGCGCCAGCGGGGTGGCCGACTGATCGTGCGATCGGGTGATCCGGTGACTGTGTTGCCGCAGCTCATTCGGGAAACGGAGGCGGATGGCATCTACGCCTATCTGGACTTTGAGCGGATTTATGGTCGGGTGCGCGATGCCCGTCTGAATCAGGCGTTGGAACGGGATGGTCTGCGCATTCGCTGGTTTGAGCCGTTGGCTACCACCTCGGAGTTAATTCCCTATCCCGACTATCGCCGCCTGTGGTACGCCCAGATGGAAGCGGATTCGATTCCCCCGCCCGGGCGAATTGGCGTTCCGGACGAGGTGGCTAGCGACCCGATTCCCACCCTGGCCGAACTGGATCTTCGGGATGACGGCAAGCCGATTCCGCCAGCGGGAACCCAGGCAGCCCGTCAGTTGTTGCAGAACTTTTTGGTAGACAAGACCGATCGCTACTACTGGCAACTGTCCTATCCCGGTGCGGAGGCAACCACTGGCCTCAGTCCCCACCTTAAGTTTGGGGCGATTTCTGTCCGAGAATGCTATCGAACAGTCCAACAGTTGCGCCAATCACCAGATGCGCGGGTACAGCGTAGTCGCAAGCAACTGATCTCTCGTTTGCGCTGGGGCAATGGGTTTGCCCAGCGGTTTCGCTATTTGCCCCAACTGGAGGTGCGATCGCTATATCAGGTATTTGACGAAGAGGACTGGATCTTTGATGAAGCCCTCTATCAGGCCTGGCAGCAGGGGCTGACCGGCTTTCCCATGATTGATGCGGCGGCCCGCTGTTTGCAGGCAACCGGCGGCTGGCTGGCCCTGAACTTTCGCAGTCGGGCCATCTATGCCAGTTTTTTGAGCAATCTGCTGGGTATGGACTGGCGCTTTGGCGCTTTGCATTTCATGCGACACCTGATTGATGGCGATTGTCCTATCGACCACTATCAGTGGGCGATGCAGGCAGGGGTGACTCACTGCGTTGATAAAACCTGGACCCGCATCTACAATCCAGAGCAGGTGGCGGTCGATCGCTGCGATCCAGAGGGCGCCTTCATCAAGCGTTGGGTGCCAGAAGTGGCCCACCTGCCAGCCCACCAACTGGGCTGTCCACCTGCTATTCCGGGCTATCCAGCCCCCATCCTGAACTACAAACAGGCCCGTCAACGGCGAGTCAAACAACTGGAACGGCAACGTCAGGTCTTTCGCAACCTGGAGAATGTGGTTCCCTGTTTGGCCCGCTTGCCACAAACCTTACTGCCCTTTGGCAGCGATCGCGTTGCCTGTGAGGTCAGTTGGGCTCTTCTACCCAACTATCACTTGTTTCCCGCCCCACTTGATCTGGAAACCCTCACGCTTGAACAGGCCCAGGCATTGCGAACCTGGTTTGTGGCCCATGTCAACATCCAACCGCACCAAAAGTCCCGCCGCCGCCGAACTCAACCTGAGCCGGAAGGGATTCAACTGAGTTTGCTGTAGCTTGCCGAATAGTGGGGGTGTTGATACGTAAAAGGGAACCTTTGGGTTCTAATCTCCCATGATTGAGGCATCCCAATGAATGTGTGTTTCCAGGGGGCGCCGTAAAAATTTCAGGTACAGAAGCTCTGGTTGTGACAATCGTTGTTCGGGTTCCTGACGGAGGCCAAGATAGTGGCGGTAGTCATTTTCTGAGGTGTATTGAATAGTTTGCCCCATCCCCTCTTCTCGATTAGTGTTTCTGTTTCGTCTTGAGCAAATGCCCGTTGACTAATCCTGGATATACTCCTGTCCATTCAGCAGTGCTGCTTCTGCCCGTTGAAATTCTCGCCCTAGATAGGCGGCGTGATCAAAGCGAGTGACCAGACAGCCCTCGGCTTGTTCAAACACACGGACGCAGAGTTCCTTGGCGGTTCGGCCACTATAGATGCGACTGGGCGAACGCTCAAGCTTGCCACCGCAGAGAAAAGGTTTACCTGTTTCTGGATCACAGGCTAAGCCTTGCTCATTGATGGTGTTGGTGTAGTGCTTGGCATAGATCAATTGTTCTTGCTGGTCGATATAAATAATGAAATATCCGCCGGGGTCCAGGTCGATATGTCGTTTTGACAGTTCTTGATCAATCACCGTTACATCGCACAGTACTTGAGTCATAGGACCTTGCGTTCCGAAATCATTAACCTCTTCTCTCCTTATCTTAAACTGGGCATCGATCGCTCGGTAGGCTTATCCGAGAATCCCCGGAATTTCACGGCGACTTTACAGTGGTTTAACCATTTGGACACCTATCTGCTAAGGGAAAAGGCCATGCTGGAGCAAGACTATGTTGAGATGCCTCCATGTTGTTGCAAACACGTCGACCGATTAACGATGTCTTGATTCCGACTGAGTTCGCCGTTGCCCCCAATCCGCTGGGCCTGGCTCCCAATCTCAAGTTGACTACTATTCCCATCGATGCCTATAGCTGTTTTGAGTTGTGGATGCCGTTGGCCGGAGGTCGCTTGCTGTTGGAAGAGGGCCTGCTGTTGATGGGCGATTTCCCCCGTTTGGAGGATATCGCTGGCCGGCTGACCTGGTTACTGGGTGGGAAACTGGACCATCTGGACGGTCTGACTGCGCCTGTGACGGTTGATAGCTGGAAGCAGGTCCAGCAGACCTTGCAACAGTCAGGCATGATGGCCAATGCATTAGGGATTGAGTATCTGCCGCCCTTGGTGTTTCCTCAGGGGATGGCCGATGGTGAACCCATAGCCTGGACATTCCAGCCATCTGGTTGGCGGGTGGTCTTTTTCAATCTGCGTCCCATTGATCAGGGTTATCAGGTGGAGCAGTTGTCCTATCAGGTGCAAATTCACTGCGGCGAGGCGATTACCCAGCGGATACCGGCTGTTGGGAGTAACTGGAGCTAATCCTGCTGTTGCTACTAG
>CAZBTL010000182.1:0-8848 GCA_964494755.1 uncultured bacterium
CGACTACGAGCCAATGGGTTCACCTTAAAATTAGGGTTTGACAGAACACTAGTCTAGGGCGAATCGCCGGACACTCATGAACCACAGGTCACCGGGAGACACACCTACCCAGCACCCAGCACCCAACCCCTCTCTAACCCCCAATTTGGGACATGGTGCGGCTGTAAAGCAGTCCGTCCGTGCCAGAGTCCCGTTGCTTGAAGTTAATCTCTGGCTTCAGATGCAGCAAGTGCCGCACCTGCTGGCGCAGGTCAGCAACCGATACGCCACTTCTGAGCGCCGTTTTGAGGTCAATCTGACCAACCTCATTGAGCAAGCAGGGCCGCAGCCAGCCATCCGCTGACAGCCGCATGCGATTACAGCGATCGCAAAAGCACTCCGACATCTGACTGATAAACCCCAGCGTTCCTTTAGCGCCGGGAATCCGAAACACATCCGCCGGTCCATTGCCCCGGACCTGCCCCTCCATCAACCCCCATTGGCGCCGGATGCGTTGCCGCAGTTCCTCCGAGCTCACCCAACCCCTATCCCGGAATAGGTCGCCATTGCCAATCGGCATAAATTCAATAAACCGCACATGCCACTCTCGGTCCAGACTGAGGGCCGCCAGGTCCAACACTTCGTCATCGTTGACACCGGGAATCACCACCACATTGAGTTTGAGGGGATTGAAGCCCACCCGATAAGCAGCCTGGATGCCCTGCCAAACTTGCTGCCAACGAGACCGGCCCCGACTGCCGACAATCTGGTCAAACACCTCTGGCTTAAGGGAATCCAGGCTGATATTGAGGCGGCGCAGACCAGCGGCATACAGGGGTTGGGCCAGATCCGCCAGCAAAAAACCATTGGTGGTCATGGACAGGTCTTGGGTTGCGGGCAGGGCGGCGATCGCCTGTACAATCTCCACCACATCCGGTCGCAACAAGGGCTCACCCCCAGTCAACCGAAAGCGGCAAAAACCCACTGGAATAAACACTTGCCGCAGCAATACTAATAACTCCTCGCGGGTCAAAAGCGCTTGCTGCAAGAGATGGTCGATTTCTGCGCCGGTCGGCATGCAATATTGGCACCGAAAGTTGCAGCGATCCAGCAAACTAATGCGCAAATAATCAACCTGATTCATGTCTCCATTGTGACGGATTTGCCAAGCCGGAATCAATCCGCATCGGCAATGAAAAAGATCGCCTTGCCATTGAGCCGCATCAATCGCAAATTTGCGATACTAGAAGCTGATCTCGAGGTTTGCTCTGTGCATGTATATCATTGACGTTACGTTGAAAAATAACCCGATCGCGCTCTCGGTACAGCGCAAATCCGCCGAAGATGCCGAGGCTTTATATCAGAAAGTCCTGCAGGTCATCCGTTCTAGCAGTGGTGAACTGGTGGAACTGGCCTGTGAACATCAACCTGGCAAAAAGGTATCCGTTCTGGGGAGCGAAATTGCCGCGGTGCAAGTTTCTGAGAAGTCTGGTACGGCCACCTCTTCTGGCAGACCGCCCGGCTTCTTTGCCCTGGCTTCGGAATGACGATGGCTTCTGCTGATCCAGGTTCCTGCGCCATTCAGGTGCAGGAACTATGTTTTAATTGGGCCCAGGATCGCCACGTTCTGGATCACTGTTCCCTGAAAGTGCCACAGGGAGAATTTTGGATGCTGCTTGGCACCAATGGCAGCGGCAAGTCCACTTTACTCAAGTTATTGGCCAACTTATTACAGCCCCAATCCGGATCAATCACCATCCAGCAACCCGTCGGATTCGTGTTCCAAAATCCGGATCATCAACTGGTGATGCCAACGGTGGGGGCCGATATTGCGTTTGGTTTGGTAGAAGAAAAGTTATCTCCCACAGAAATCCGGCAACGGGTGGAGGATGCCTTAGCAGCAGTTAACCTGCTGCATTTACAGCGGCGGCCGATTTACGCCCTCAGCGGTGGCCAAAAACAGCGAGTCGCCATTGCCGGAGCGATCGCCCGTCACTGTGAGGTTTTGTTGCTGGATGAACCGACGGCCCTACTCGATCCCGACAGCCAGCTCGATCTGGTGGCCCAGGTGCAAAACCTGATCAAAAGCCGGGGCCTGACCGCCCTCTGGGTGACTCATCGGTTGGGAGAACTGGACTACTGCGATGGGGCCTTTTTACTTCAGCAGGGAAAAGTGGTGGATCAGGGCGACCCTCAACGCTTAAAACAACGACTAATGGATCTAGCAATGGCTGAAACCTAGTGATCTGTCAAGACTGTTTTGAGGGGCAAAGCCCTACGCCCTGCCATTGGCGTCGCATTACTATAGGACAAATAGTCCCCAAAGGTTGCGAACTCTAGCTGGACTTGGGTCATTGTCCCTTCCCAAGCTACGGTGCTTTTATCTTAATCCACTGGTAGCGATCGCACTCTCCTAGGGTTCTTCTGAGTCAGCCGGCAATCAATCTGGAGGAATTACCCTCTAGCCCGTGGGTCAGCCCGTCCAGTTGTGTACCCCTACCAGATCACCCAATTCTGGCCTAATAAACCAGTTCCAACGCTCGCTTGGCCAACGCTTCCGCCGTAATGCCATTAAAGGCCATCAATTCACCCGGCGTGGCAGTGGTTTCTCCCCGTTTCCAGGCAAAGGTATCTCGGCGAGCCTGGCTACGGAGCATCACTGGCTCCAACATGCCGCTAGCTCCCCCAGTTACCCCAATCAAGGCATCCCCACCAAACAGGGCTTCAAACCGTTCATCACTAAGGAAATCGCCGTCGGCTTCGGAGCAGGTATCCCAGGCCACATCCGTAGGCCGATACAACCGCCGAGGACTGATCAGCGAGACAACTCGCACCGAAAAGCCATCGGCTTCCAGGCTGGCAGCCGCCTCCAGCACCGGAATTAACACCATATCTCCTACCACAGCAAACACAATCCGCTTGGCGTCTGCGCTTTCGGTGCTCGGACTCTCCTGCAGGACGATCGCCCCCTCCTGCAAGCCCTGGCGAGTTTGCTCAAAGGTCGTGTAAATCGGCAACGGCGACTTACTGGCAGTAATCACAATCCCTTTGTTCTGGGTAGTCAAAGCCCACTCGTAGCACACCTGAATACCATTGGCATCCGGTGGAAACAGGGGAAATACATTGCCATTGCGCATCATGGCCGCGAAGTACGCTTCGATTTCCGGTCGCTGGTGAGTCCAGCCATTGCGTCCCTGTTCCAGGGCGCCAGCCGTAAACAAGGTCACCGTCGAGGGTGTGGGACGGCGCAACTCAGCCATGGCCTGGGTTACAGTCTGCCAGATCGGCAAGCCATTGATGGCAAAGGACTCATAGGAACACCAGAGAGTGCGGGAACCCATCAGAGAAAGGCCTGCCGCCAGTCCGGCACAGGCATCCTCACTCAGCGGCTCATAAACCTGACCACCTGGCTTCTGATTGTAGAGCGGGTCTTCCGTCGGGTGGATAATCTGTAGCGCCTGATTAATGTTGGCAATCCCGGAAGCTTCATTGCCATCAGCGTTAGTCACCAGGTAAGCCGAATCGGCCTGACCGACATGGCCCACCAACCGCCCCATGGCGGTGGTGGCAACTTTCGGGTCGCCCCCCACAGCATATTCTTCCAGCGGCAGTTGACCCAACTCCGGCAGGGGCAGAACCGATTCCGTGATGACAGTTTGGCTGGCTGGGCCACCACCTGCTCGTTCGCAGTTGAGCCGCACCAATTCCCAGGCCGCTGGGGTCAGGGCATTGGCTTGCAGGGCCCCAACAATATCGGGATTGTCCAGAGTGTGCTGGGCGTAAAGGTTATGGGATTTGGCCCCCTTGGCATGGACGCCCGCCCCTTTCAGTTGCTTGATAATCAGCACGGTTAATTTGCCATTCAGGGCCGACCGAGATGCTTCATCGACTGCCAACAACACGGCTTTGGCAAACTCCATCCGCTTTTCCAGGGAAAAGCGAGTGCTGTCTATAAAGTCACCTGGCTGGTTTTGATCATCAAAGTCTTTGGCATCCACCAGCACCACTTCCTGGAAGCCATTGCCATGCCAGTAGGCCATCATCCGCTCATTGGACTGAGTGGAAACCATGCTGTGGTGTTCCTGGGAATAGCCGTTCCAGACCAGCACCGGCAGGAAATTGGTGACCTGGGGATAGGCAGTATGGAAGTGAGCCATGGAGCTCATGATGTAAGGCTCACCCAGCCCACCATCGCCAATGGTGAAGGGGAATAATTTATTGGGATGGAGCAACGCCGCAGCCATGGCAAAGTGCTGCCCCTGACCCAGGGGACCCGCTGGCCCTAAAATGCCCGGAATATAACCAGACAGGTGCCCCAGAAGGCCATGCTTTTCCCGGAAGCGATCGCGCAGTTGCTGTACCGTCGAAATCCCCATCGCTTCCAGGGAGCGATCCAAAAACATGGCGGCATAGAAGCCAGGCGCATGGTGCCCCACTTCCGTCAGGATATTTTTGTGACCCAGTAGGACCAGGGCCGCATACACTTCTGCCTGACTGGCAAAACCGCCTGGATGCCCCGACGCCTTGCTAGCAGTCATCTGCAACACCAGATAACGTAAGGCGTCAGCCTGCAGCAGGGTTTGATAGGCCGCAGTGGGATCGGTGGGATCGGCGATCTCTGACTGGCCTTCAGCAATGACCGGAGAGTTGCCATAGGTGTCAAAACCAGCCAACGCCTCGGCGAAATACTGGATACCTTCACAAAAGGCCGGAAGATTGGCCGTGGGAGAAGAGGAAGTAACGGCGGTCATGCTTCAAATATCTGCTGCAAAGACGACTCAGGCGAAATACCTGTTCAACCATCCTACACAGTCAACTGCACAAAATATTAAGCAGTGGTAATACTGAGGTTTCACGCCATCAATAGATTATTTTCTATACTTTTTCTTGGCAAAATAGATTAAGAAAATATTATATCGTTTCATCAGGATCTACCGACCATTTCCCCTCGACGGCTGAGAAACAAGGTTGAGTCATGCTGCTGGGGCAGTCATTCGTTGGTTGGCGAGAGACGCTAGAAGGCCGGTAGATTTCGCTCAATCAATTTTAACGCCTGTGGTTCAGGCTAGTCTCTCCTAAAAATGCAGAACGACCAGGGAAGCCGTTTGCCCGTATCGTCATATCTGACTTCGCGTCGAGTTAAACAGAATCCATGCAACTCTAACAGCCTGACAATTTCTTCGTCTGACCGATCCTCGTCCTCGTTCAGTTCCACCATCAGCGATCGCACTCTTGGATTGGCCAGGGTTTGCTTGGCCCCATGGAGGACGGCCAACTCAGTGCCATCGACATCCAGCTTGATGTGATTAGGGACAGGTAGGCTAAATTGGGCAATGAAATCGTCCAGGGAATAGCTCACCACTACTTGCTGATAGAGCGGCGCATCCCCCTCTGATGCCAGTTCTTCTGTCTTACCTAAATTGTGTAAAGCAGCCCCCGACTCCAGCGAACTGTAGTTGAAATGGGTTAACTCCGTTTGATTGGAAAGCGCAATGGGGAACGGCGTAATATTCTTTTCGCAGTGATTCAAAACAATGTTGTCGCAAAGCGTGTGAAAGGTTGCATAGCCAGGTTCAAAGGCAAAGACATTGGCCTGCCCAGCAGACGCCTAGGCCGCAATCAAAGAATATCCACCAATATTGGCGCCAATATCGTAGAAAACGTCGCCCGGTTGGATGGACGTTTCGATCCACTCCACAGTCCAGGGCTCCTTCAGGTACGGGCGGAGTCGGTGATATTCCGGCAGGGTTGACACCTGCATGTAGAGGTCGTGCCTGGGATAATCGAGCTTTTGCGGAAATGCGATTTTCCGTTTAATCCAAAAACTAAACAAATTTAACCAGTAGTGTAATTTGTTCCAAACCCTGGCTGGCAAATTTGCCAAGGTTTTTCCAGGTTTTGGCGTTAGAGTTTCGCTTGCTTCAGCAATAGATGTGTTGCCATTCTGTCGCTGTTGGTCATTTTCCTGATCGGCTGCTTTCAGTTCCCAGTAATTCACAATAATCCTCTGTCTAACACAAATCCGTGTGTCCAATCGGACAGTCTCAACCTTCACCCTCTCATAGGCGGATGAAATCGAAATAAGGAGAAGGGCCACGCCCCCAACATACCAGTTGGCTAAGCGTCACTGCGTCAGTTAGAAAGGGCTATTCTGCATATTTTGGACTCATCAGGGTGGGATGCCCTCTACAAAATCATGGGCCGTTTTATTCTGCAGCTTTGACAGTATTCCGCCAGCCAAAATTCCCAGTGAGATTCCCTAGCGCAGGGGCAAGAACCTGGCAGCTTGCGCGATCGCTACGACTGACTCAGAAAGGGTTTGGCAAGGAAAAAGCTGGTGACTGATTTGGCATCTATCGGATCACCTGCGTGAATCGTTTGTTCTAACTCGTCCGGTGTCAACAAAACGAGTTCAATATCTTCGTCAATGTCCTGTTCAGGAGGGTTGTCTAGGGGTTCCAGATCGCTTGCCAGGAAAGAATAAATAATCTCATCGGAATATCCAGGCGCCAAGAAAAACTCTCCCAGCTTTTTCCAGGTATTAGCCCGAAAGCCGGTTTCCTCCTCAATTTCACGCCGAATCGTATCCGCTGGATCTTCATTCGGCTCAACCGTACCGGCTGGGAACTCCAAAATTCGGCCCCTGGTAGCGAATCGATATTGCCGCAACAGAATCAGCTTGCCATCTGCAGTCACCGGCACAGCCAACGCCCCGCCAGGATGGCGCACGCACTCCCACTCTCCCTCGGCTTGATTCGGCAACCGGAGACGGCTGACTTCAAAGTCAAACTTGCGTCCCTTGAAAAACAGGCGTTGCTTCAGAAGTTGCGGCGGTTCACGACCAAACGGCATAAGGATTCAGCAACAGAATCGACAAAAAGATTCCATCACTCTACACACCGAATGGATTTCGGTCAATTTTTATCTGGTCTAGCCTCGTTCAGGGTCCCGGTTGCAAGCAGAGGGTCAAGCCCTTTGACACCGGAAGTGTCCACCTGTTGCAGCAAGTCGGTGATAGATAGCCCCAACAGGGGATGGATCCACTGCGGGGCTATTTCTGCCAGGGGAACCAACACAAAGGCCCGTTCATGCAGGTGGGGATGGGGAATTTGTAAGGTCGGACAGTCAAGGATTTGATTGCCAAACAACAGCAGATCCAGATCCAGCGTTCTCGGCCCCCAGCGTTCCCGACGCACCCGTCCTAAGCGGGTTTCAAGTTGCAGCAAGACATGCAGCAGGTCATGGGGCGACAATGTCACATCCAGCAGGGCACAGCCGTTCAGATAGTCTGGCTGAGGCGGCCCCACCGCCTGGGTTTCATACCAGTGAGAACGGGCTTGCAGCGTAATTCCGGCTGCTTGTTCCAGTAACTCTAGCGCAGTTTCCAGGGTAGTCCGCGAATCTCCCAAGTTACTGCCCAGGGCGATCGCACATGGAACCGATGGCTTCATCCCCGTTTCCTCATCCGACCTAACGCACCGTACTTAGGACCGCCGTGACAATGCATAGCAGAATCAACACCCAGATGACCGAACCTGGGATGAAGGTGAGCAGACCAATCCCTCTGAGGATCCAGACCAATAAAGTGACGCCTAAAACCACCAGAAACGCCAGGATTCCTGGCCTGATTGATGTTCCCATGTTGTTTCCCCTTGTCAATAGCCTTGCCCTGGTGTGATGTTGTCATGAAGAAGTAGCTCGACCCCGATCAATCCGACAGTCTGAGGGGGAACCCTAAGGCCATAGTAGTTCTTCACATCCACCTTGGTGAATGCCATTGCCCACCTGGGTGTCCTGTTCCCTGACCGAGAACGAGTGCAAGCCCTTTAGCCAAAGTTACAGATACGCATTCTGTCCAAACATCGTTCTTTTCTGGAGGATCCTTAAAGTTGGTTGTAGGAATCTTTATCTCAAACACCTACTTTGCTTCATAGAAAGAACGCTATGGTTGGAGAACGATTAACCTTGCTTTTATTAATACAAATTTCCCCTATCCTTTCAGACGTTGCACCTACATGACTGCTTTTACTTCACCTGCGATTGCACGCTCCAGCCTCGATGCCAACTCAGCCGCCCCACATGCTGCGGCCCTGCTACAAGGCGAGATCCTGATCCAGCCCCTTCCTTACTCACCCTGGGGCGGGGCAGTAACGGCCAAAATGTTTCTGCCGATTGAGCGATCGCAGGTGTGGCCCCAACTGACCAATTATTCCCGCTGGGTGGAATATTTTCCGGCCGTAACCCGGAGTCAACTGCTCCACGGTTCGCCGGTGATCCAACCAGATGGAACCAGCCGGAAACGACTGTATCAGGCAGCCAGCAAGGCATTCCTATTTCTGGTGGCCGAGGTTGAGGTTTACCTGACAGTTCTGGAAACCACCCAACAGCGGATTCAGTTCATCCTGGAGTCGGGCAGCTTTAATGATTTTGCCGCTGATTTAAATTTACAGGATTACGGCAAGGGCACCCTGCTGACCTATCAGGTGCAGGCAACCCCCACCATCCCCGTGCCAGGGCCCTTTATTCAGCATGCGATCCAGATGGATTTGCCAGAGAACATGCGGAATATGCGGAAAGTTCTCTGTCGAGGCCATTAGTCCATCAAGATAGATTTGAGTCCACATTCCGCATGTCTCAAATGAGATCAAGTATTTGAGATCGAGTATTTTCTGAAATCAGCTTTTTGCAAATGTTTCAAGCAGGCTTGTTTCTTAAGGCTTAACGCGAGACTCATTTGGGATCGGTTGTTGCGAAAACGGATTACACCTGATTGCTAAGACCGTAATTGCGTTGTTTGCAATAGAAATACTACACTTTCAAAGTGCGAAATGTGGACTGAAAATGAAGTAAGCTAATGCTCCCAACCACC
>CAZBTL010000183.1:0-8728 GCA_964494755.1 uncultured bacterium
CTAGCACCTAACCAAGACTGACTAAGCTGATGCCCGTTTACGGCTACTGGAAGCGGAAGTCTTCTTGGTGGTAGCTTTTTTGGCAGTGGACTTGGTGGTGCTCTTTTTAGCAGCGGTTTTCTTGGTGGTTGCCTTTTCGCTGTCCTCCGATTTGGCCGTTTTACGAGTCGTTTTCTTGGTGCTAGCTTTCGCCGCCAGAGCTGCTACGGCAATCTCCATGGTGATTCCTTCCACTGTCTGGCCTTCCGGCAGAGAGGCGTTGACCTTGCCATGCTTGATGTAAGGACCGTAGGGACCATCGTAGATCTCCACCGGTTGCTCATCCTCCGGATGGGCGCCCAACTGACGCAAGGGGGCCTTGGCCTTGCTGCGTCCCCGACCTCCCTTGGGTTCGGCCAACAGTTCCAGGGCTCGCTCCAGCGTCACCGTCAGCACATCATCGCCAGCCTTCAGGGAGCGATATTCTTTCTCCTTGTCGTGGCTATAGACAATATAGGGACCAAACCGACCCAGACCGGCCTGAATTTTGCCATTGGTTTCCGGGTGCAATCCCAGTGTGCGGGGCAGAGATAGCAGCCCGACTGCTTGCTCCAGGGTAATCTGCTCCATGGTGACACCCTTGGGCAGGGAAGCCCGCTTGGGCTTAGGATTGGCATCCGAAACATCGCCCAACTGGACATAGGGGCCATAGGCTCCGACCAGAATATATATGGGTTCGCCGGTTTCGGGATGGAAGCCCAATTTATCAGGTCCTTCCGTCTTCTGCCGCAGTAGGGTTTCTACCTGTTGCTCATCCAGATCAGAGGGGGTCAGATCCTTTGGGATCGAGGCTTTGACGGGCCCTTCTTCTCCATCGACTTCTAGGTAAGCCCCAAAGCGGCCAATCCGGACCTTGACGGGCAAATCCTCCAGGTCAACGGTGCGGGCTTCCGTCGGGTCAATCTGACTTTCCTGTTCCCTGACCTGCCCCTCCAGACCATGACTCCCCAGATAAAACTCCTTCAGGTAAGGCAGCCAATCGGCTTCGCCGGTGGAAATATCATCCAGGGTCTGTTCCATGCGGGCGGTAAAGCCGGTGTCCACCAGGTCAGGAAAGTACTTCTCCAGTAAGGAGGTGACAGAAAAGGCCGTAAACGTCGGGACCAGCGCATTGCCGACCATTTGGGCATAGCCGCGATCAATGATGGTGCCAATGATCGAGGCATAGGTACTGGGCCGACCGATGCCTTCACTTTCTAGCGTCTTCACCAGAGAAGCTTCCGTATAGCGGGCGGGCGGTTGGGTCTCATGGCCGATCGCTTCCAGGTCGGTGCAGGTGGGGGTATCTCCCACACTCATGGGGGGCAGGATCACTTCCTGGTTTTCAATGGCCGCATCGGGATCATCCGACCCTTCCACATAGGCCCGGAAAAAGCCAGGAAAGTCAATCCGTTTGCCCGTCGCCCGGAAACCGGCATCTTCAACCTGAATCTCCACAGTAATGAACGTTTGGCGGGCATCGGCCATCTGGGTAGCGACGGTGCGCTTCCAGATCAGGTCATACAGGCGCAGTTCCCGATCCTTGAGGCCGGTTTCCTGAGGCGTGCGGAAGGAACTGCCCGCCGGACGAATGGCTTCGTGGGCTTCCTGAGCGCCTTTGCTCTTGGTGGAAAACTGGCGCGGTTTGGGACTCAGATAGTCGTTACCGTAACGGGCCTGTACACAATCCCTGGCGGCGGCGATCGCCTGCTGGGACAGATGCACCGAGTCAGTTCGCATATAGGTGATGTAGCCCTGTTCATAAAGACTTTGGGCCACGCGCATGGTGTCCCGAGCCGACAGGCCCAACTTGCGGTTGGCTTCCTGCTGCAGGGTGGAGGTAGTAAAGGGAGGGGACGGCTTACGGGTTGATGGCCGTTCCTCCAGGCTCGTAACCGTCCAGGTGCGATCGCGGATCCGGTCCTGGAGCGATCGAGCGTCTGCCTCATTCAGCAGAACCACATTGCGGCCAGCCGTAATTTGTCCAGTTGCCTCATCGAAGTCTGCACCAGTGGCCACCTTTCGACCAGCCAAGGTGACTAATTTGGCTTCAAAGGTTTGAAGTTCCGAACTGCCAGCGTTGGACGCCGCCAGCATTGCTTTCAAGTCCCAGTAAGTACCCTGGCGAAAGGCCCGCCGTTGTCGTTCCCGATTGACCAGCAATCGAACCGCCACCGACTGCACCCGTCCAGCGGACAGGCCAAAGGCAATTTTTTTCCAGAGCAAGGGCGACAGGGTATACCCTACCAGGCGGTCCAAAATGCGGCGAGTTTCCTGGGCCCGCACCAACCGTTCGTCCACATCCCGGCAATTGCGGATTGCTTCCTGAATTGCCTCCTGGGTGATTTCGTGGAAGACCATGCGCTTGGTGGGCACTTTGGGTTGCAGTAGTTGCAACAGGTGCCAGCTAATGCTTTCACCCTCCCGGTCTTCGTCAGTGGCCAGGATTAACTCATCAACCGATTTGAGTGCGTCCTTCAGTTCCTTGACGACCTTCTTTTTGTCCTGGGGCACCACATACAGTGGATCAAAGTTGGCCTCCACATTTACTCCCAGTTGGGCCCACTTCTCTCCTTTCACAGATGCGGGGATCTCACTGGCCGACTGAGGCAAATCCCGAACATGCCCCATAGAAGCCTCTACCCGATATCCACTGGGCAGGTAATTGCGGATGGTGCGGGCTTTCGTTGGAGATTCAACAATAACAAGCGTTGACATGGGTAGTTAGCATCAGAACAAACTTGGCTTCAGAAAAAATAGCGAGAAGGTGGGGACTGCAGTCGGACCTCAGGATACACCCTGCAGGGCAGGGGAAACTCCCATCCGACGATCCAGCGTCGCCCCCTTTGCCCAACAGCCATCCTGCTGGGGATCGGACCAGTCGATGAGAACACAATAACCATTGATTCACTTATCTATCAACATGTCTATCAACATGTCCCATCTCAAAGCAATCGTGAAATTACACCTTGATCTAAAACACACCTTGGCCTAAAAAGTTAGCGCCAGTTTTGGATGACCGGGGGAAGGCTCAAGCAATAAACCTGTCCAACAGGGAAACAGGCGTGGAGTCCTCGTAACACAACATCATCATGCACAGTCTCCGACGGTTCTGCACGGATTCGCGAAATATTCCTTCCCATCAACCCACTGCTGGCTGGCTAAAACAAGTCGCTTGTTTACTCATAGCAGATTTTTAGAATGCCCTGCTTGGTCTCATCTAACCACAGAGCCTCGCCCGACCCATGCCTACAAACCTAGAGATAGAAACCTGACTGGGGCTTGGGTTAAGCCTGAAATTCCATCTACAGGTGGGCCAGAATCTATTCATCTACCTAGAACAATCTATAGTGCAGAGCCTTCAGAAATGCCAGGAGTGCAGCAGGCTTAATGTAGAATCCACTGTATGAGAAAGGGTCGCTTTGCTTTACTGACACGCTAACCACGTATCTGTAAATTTTCTTTAATCCTTTCTCCTTGTTAACGCTGCTGTTTCATCGGGCTACTCTGCAATGGATCTGTCCAGTCTCGCTGCCCAGCTTAATACTGGGGCCATCTTGCCAGAACTGATCGTGACGGCCACCCTCTTGCTCGTGGTCATTTTTGATTTGATTGTGGGACGCACAGTTTCCTCCCGCTGGACTCCCTACCTCTCGATCGCGGGTCTTCTGGCTGCCACTGGCGCACTTTACTATCAGTGGGATCTTTCTAACCCCATTTCATTCCTTGGGAGTTTTAACGGAGATGCCCTCAGCGTTGTTTTCCGGGCCATTATTGCCCTGTCAACAGCGGTAACCATTTTGATGTCCATCAGCTACGTGGATCAGTCCGGCACTTCGCTGGCGGAATTCCTGTCTATCCTGCTCACCGCAACCATCGGAGGCATGTTCCTCTGCGGGGCAGATGAACTGGTGATGATCTTCGTATCGCTGGAAACCTTAAGTATTTCCTCGTATCTCTTAACCGGCTACACCAAGCGTGATCCCCGCTCTAACGAAGCTGCCCTCAAGTACTTGCTGATTGGCGCTTCCAGTTCTGCCATCTTCCTCTATGGCACCTCGTTGCTCTACGGGCTGTCAGGCGGAGAAACGAAACTCAGCAGCATCGCTGCTCGGATCGCCGAATCAGGTATGGATCAGTCAATCGGCCTGGTGATTGCCCTGGTGTTTGTGATCGCCGGAATTGCCTTCAAGATCGCAGCAGTTCCATTCCACCAGTGGACCCCCGATGTGTATGAAGGCTCTCCTACACCCGTGGTGGCCTTTCTGTCAGTCGGTTCCAAGGCGGCTGGATTTGCCCTGGCAATTCGTCTGCTGGTTACAGCCTTCCCGCTGCTGTCGGAGCAATGGCATTTCGTTCTGACGGCGCTGGCCATCCTCAGTATGATTCTGGGTAACGTCGTGGCTCTGGCTCAGACCAGTATGAAACGTCTCTTGGCCTACTCTTCCATCGGTCAGGCTGGTTTTGTCATGATTGGTCTGGTGATTGGCACCGATGCCGGATACTCCAGTATGGTCTTCTATCTGCTGGTTTATCTGTTTATGAACCTAGGGGCCTTTGCCTGCATCATCCTGTTTTCCCTACGAACAGGTACGGATCAGATCAGCGAGTATGCCGGTCTGTATCAAAAAGACCCTCTGCTGACGCTGGCTCTGAGTATTTGTCTGCTGTCATTAGGCGGCATTCCTCCGCTGGCCGGTTTCTTCGGCAAGTTGTATCTGTTCTGGGCTGGTTGGCAGGCCGGTGCTTATGTTCTGGTGCTGTTGGGGCTGATGACCAGTGTAATTTCCATCTACTACTACATCCGTGTGGTCAAGATGATGGTGGTGAAAGAACCCCACGAGATGTCGGAATCGGTACAGAACTATCCGCCCATTGCCTGGAATTCATTCGGCATGCGTCCTTTGCAGGTGGGTCTGGTGCTGTGTCTGGTTGTGACTTCGCTGGCGGGTATTCTTTCCAATCCGCTGTTTACCCTGGCAAATAGCTCGGTTACGGAAACACCCATGCTGCAAGTTCCCATGGTCAGCGTTAGTCCAGTTGCCAAGCTGGAAGTCAGCCAAACCAATGGGACTGACCAAGCAGCGCTGAATTTGTAGCCTTTTCCATTGCTGTCGACAGATTCTAAGGGTGCGATCGCAGTCATATTTGCGATCGCACCTTTTCTCCTTTCAGTGGATCCAATTGCAGGCTCGTCAGTTCAGGTTTCGTATAGTTCCAGGGGCAACCCATCCGGATCCTGGAAAAAGGTAAACCGTTTGTGGGTTAGCTCATCCAACCGGACTGGTTCAACTTCAACCCCTTTGGCCGTGAGATCAGCCACAACAGCATCCAAATCCGATACTGCAAATGCTAGATGGCGCAAACCGCAAGCTTCTGGTTGGTTTTGCCGTTGGGGCGGTTGGGGAAACGAAAACAGCTCAATTTGCACCGTATCACTAACCCGTAGGTCCAGCTTGTAGGAATGGCGCTCGGCTCGATAGGTTTCGGCAATCACCGGAAACCCCAACACCTGGGTATAGAATTGCTTAGAACGCAGGTAATCCGAACAGATTATGGCGATATGGTGAATCCCTATCAGATTCATGGGGATCAAGCTCCCGGTCACAGAGGAAACTGCCATCTGAAACTGTAACTGACCGTTTTTACAATGACCTAACTGGCATAAACAGTCAGCCCAGTCCACTGAAAATTGCTACAGTGTCTATGTTTTACTGAAAGGTTATGCCTCATGAGGGAACAAGAGGCTGGTCTTTTAGGATAAAGTTGCCTCAACTTCACTCAGATGGGATAAAAAGTGAGGGGTTACTGAATTGCCGGATGAATTGAAACCAGGTTTCGATCCATCCAATCCTACAGTGATCCCCATAATCAGCAAGGCAATAATCGAGACTGGGAACGTAATGGAGGGCGGAAAAGACCGTGAATGTCGCTGAAATCTTCCAAAAAGGCGGGGTCACAATGGTACCCCTGCTGCTGCTGTCCATTTTGGCGCTGAGTGTCATTATTGAACGGCTGTGGTTCTGGTCCAGTGTGCTGACCAAAGAACGCGAAGTCGTCAGTCGGGTGCTGGACTCGGCCCGCAGAGACTGGTCTCTGGCGACGGAAGTGGCCCGCCAGTCCTATGACCAACCCGTTGGGCGAATGTTTTACAGTGCTTTGCAACTGAAAGACCCAGACCCAGAAATCTTTCGGCTGGCGATGGAGTCAACCGCCGATGATGAAATGGCAAGTATGCGTCGGGGTGACAAAATTTTGGAGGCAGTGATTGCCCTATCTCCCTTGCTGGGATTGTTGGGTACGGTGATCGGTTTGATTATTTCTCTGCGCTCAATCCGGATTGGCGACATTGGCACCGCTTCCACCGCAGGCGTGACCACCGGGATTGGGGAAGCTCTCATCAGTACCGCTAGCGGACTGGTGGTGGCCATCTTTAGTCTGGCTTTCTACCGCTTATTTCAGGGTTTCCTGTTCTATCAGATGAAAATCTTCCGCAAAGCTGGCAATGAGTTGGAAATACTCTATCGTCAACATTGGAGCCAACTGAATGGATCAGGATGGAGCAAAGAACAAGGACTGCTAGAAGTCAATCCCGAATTGGGGAAAGATGAACCGGCTTATTAGTATTTTTGGGAAAACGGGATGATTGCTGTGGTCAGCGGTTAGCGGTCAGCTATCAGCGGTGTCAGGGATTGGATTTTGGCTTTTGGGTTGCTGACACCTGACACCTGTACCTCCTCTTGCCCATCGTCCTCACCTTCCCCGTCTTCCTAACCACACACCTGGCACCTGCCAGCCAACACCTAAAACTTTCCTTTCCCCATCTCCCCACTTCCCATTCCCTGCTCCCCCATCCTGCATCCCTACTCTCCATTGCCCCGTATCTTGCACGCTTAAGATCTCACGACCGATGAAGCTTCATACCGATGCCCCAACTGAAGATGTACAAATTCAGCTTATTCCGCTGATTGATGTAATTTTCTGTATTCTGACGTTTTTTATTCTGGCCGCTCTCTCATTAACCCGCCAACAGGCGATTAATCTGGATCTGCCCAGAGCCTCCACGGGCGTTACCCAGATGCGAGAGATGCTGGTGGTTTCCATTAGTTCCACTGGCCAAACCTTTATTGATCGGCAACCGGTGGATCGGACCCAGTTACGTCAGGCGCTCGAAAATTATCAGCGAACCAATCCGGATGGTCTGCTGGTTCTTTATGCTTCCCAGACCGCCTTTTACAACGATGTGGTGCAAGTTCTTGATATTCTGCGTCAGGTTGGGGGCGATCGCGTTGCTCTGGCCACTATTCCAGTTGACCCTAATCAACCGGGCGAGACTCCCACCTCACCCACTATTAGCCCAACCACTCCTGGCGTCGATCCGTCTGGGTTGTTTAATCCAGCTAGCCCCGGATTGCCCTTCAACCCGGCTCAACCATTCCCCGGTGCGCCTGGAACGGAATCTGGCACCGGCAATCCCGTGCCCCTGCCTTCTGTCAGTCCTTCTCCAACCAAACCTTAGCGCCCGTTCAAGACTCGTCGTAGGCTTCCATATCTAGCAGGTACAGATAGGGCTCGACTAACTCAGGCCGCTGGAACGCGATCGCCCGTAGTAAGTGCCAGTCATTCAGTCCGTCAAACACACAGTCGTATTCATCCCTTTCCAGACGAGCAGCCAAATCGGCTACCTCCGCAGCAGTCAGAGTGGATACTTTGTCCTGTTCAAGATGCAACGTCGTCATGGCGGCAACCCTATTCCCCGTCTGCTGAGTGATCAACAAAGTGATGAGACCTGGTTTAAATCAGATCGTCGCTTTCATCTTACAGTACAAGTCTGACTAACCTTTCAGGGATTCATCCCGGATTCATGACTCGTCAATACTTGCTTTACAAATTTTTGAATTTCCTCCAGGACCAAAGGCTGGATTTCGTGTCCCATGTCATATTCCTGGTAATCCAGCTTCAACCCTAGACGCTGCAGGTTTTCCCTGGCTTGGCGAGCGGCCTGAACCGGCACCACCAGATCCTGTCGCCCATGCACCATCAGTAGAGGCATCCCTGTTGTCACAGGAGGCTGGATCGGCGCATGGAGATAACCACTGAGCACCATTAGCGCAGCCACTGGCAGATGCAGGCCCACATCTAGAGTCATAGCGCCACCTTGGGAAAAGCCGCCCAAAATCGTCCGATTGAGCGGAATACCCGTTTCTCCTTCCAGGGAAAGTAAAAATTCCTGCAATTTTTGACGACTGGCAGATAGGTCAGCGCGATCGCCAAATTCTGCGCTACCCACAAATTGATAATCGGCTGGGAAGTCGTACCACATCCGGCCACCCGGTGAATAGGGATGGGGAAATGGGGCATTGGGAAAAATGAACTGATACGCGGGCAAATCTAGAAAAGGAGCCAGGGACAACAAGTCCTGGAAATTGGCCCCCCATCCGTGCAGCAGCACAACCAATCCTTCTGGAGTCTGGCCACTATCCGGCGGCACTGCGATCGCTTCTAAAGACACGCGCTCCTTCCCAATTACAACATCGACCATCATATTCCTCTTAAGTCACTTTGGGGCGCCTCGAAAATTGGTGCGGACGGGTGGAAGATCTCGGCATTGATGCAAAGGTTATCTGCCGCCGCTCAGCTAAGCCGTTGATAGCTGCCCGCTGACCACTAACCGCTGATAGCTATAGCGATCCGATCAGGATTGTGAAAG
>CAZBTL010000184.1:0-8544 GCA_964494755.1 uncultured bacterium
CCCAGTCTTCAGTTATGATTTACCTTAAGAGCATCGTTCCACTCTGTTAGGTAAGGTTAATTTAGTTTGATCCGGTAGCCCCATTCGTAGTTAGTGGCGATTTTCCTCAAAGCACCCCTCTCCTATCCACCTTATAGATATGCACCCGTGAGGTAAGAGTTCAGCCAGGTTTTCTTCGGAGAAGACAATCAACGTATTTCGCTGAAGTGAACTATTTATTCCAGATGGGATTCTTGCATTGCCCCAGCCTGGGTCCTGCTTAAATTCTGGAATTAGATGGTTGTTAACTTACAGGGCTGCTCCGACACCATACAACTACATAACCAGATGGCTTCGAAGAAACTCGTTTTAATGGTGCAAACTACCCGCCTTCAGGGAGTGATTTGGCAGGCAGTCCTGAAGTCGCAATCCATTGCGGTGATATGGGAATCAGCTGATGCCAGCCTGAATGAAAGTATTGAACAGTTACAGCAAGCTGGGTTAGTGCTGCCCGATCTGTTGCTGGTAGATGCTCGACTCCCAGATTTCAATCCCTATGCATTTTGTCGCTGGTGTCGAGATCATCACCCTAATGTGAAAGTCGTCCTCACCAATGACAACCAACAAGAAATTTCCGCTTCGGAAAGGCAATGGGCGATCAACCAGGGAGCAGCCGATCTACTGCCTGGGTTCCAACCTGAAAACTTGGTCAGCAGTGTCACTCAGGCTGTCAAACGAGTTTTGGAAATCCTGGACAATCATCCCTTGAACAATGGGGCACTCATTTCAGTATTGTTGGCGATGAAACGTCATTTGGAAAACCGACGTAGCGATCGCCGTACAACTGCTAACGGATCTGTCGCCCTATCCTCTGACCTGCATGGCACGGGCTATCTCGTCCCAACCAGTTATGGCCCGACCAATGGTTATGGCTTGACCAATGGTTATGGCTTGACCAATGGTTATGGCTCAACCAATAGTTATGGCCCGACCAATGGTAAAACCTCAAAACAAGCTACCTTGCAGACGCAGCTTGACACTTCAGCCCTGGAGCCCGATGAGGCAGAGAATTCTGATTTGCACACCAACGGCAATCAATCCGACCCTCCTGTCCGCCGTTACCGAGGGCTGACCTACTAACACTGCAATTTGCTGGTCTGGCAATTGCAGCAGGGAGTGGCTGGGTGTAGCAAGTCTGACAAGGACCAGCCCAGGCATCAGTTGAAAGATGAAGTTGGTGAAATTGAAAGATGTTAGTGGAGTTATCTGACTGATTCCCTTTACCACATCGCTGGCATGGGTCAGGTCACGGTAGCGCAGTTCCGGGCCGGTTCGATCGCGGAAAAGCACCTGCCCATTGCTGGGCACATCCAAGCCGTCCAGGATGTTGAGTAGGGTGGACTTGCCGCTGCCAGAGGGGCCCAGCAGCACAACAAATTCTCCCTCCTACAGATCCAGATCGACCGCAGTGCCTGAATTTCTACCTCCCCCATGTAATAGAGTTTGCTGACCCCCTGCACATGGAAAACCACCCCCAGCGGCACCGCCGTGGCCGAACTTGCTGGGGACTTCTGGGGCTGACTCCAGATCATCTGGCTCGCTCAAACCTTATTGGTTAACCACCTTCTCAATCCGACGGTCAGGGATGAGCCACAGGATTGCCACCAAAATGTATATCGCAGCAGCAATCCAGGTGTTTACAAAGGCCAACGGAATCGCCAAAAGATAACAAAAAATGGAAATTTTGCCTTTGACATCCCGTCCCAGGGCGATCGCCAAAACCGAATCGCGACCGTGGTGGGCAAGCAGGGCCTGGGTCAGAAGGTAGTAGGCGATCGCGGCCAGCAGCAACACGATTCCATATACGGCAACTGGCCAGGTGGCTAGGTGATTCTCCCCCATCCAGGCGGTGACAAAGGGAAGCAGGGATAACCAGAATAGGAGATGCATGTTGGCCCACAGAATTCCACCATTGACCTTGTGGATTGCTTGCAACAGGTGATGGTGGTTATTCCAGTAAATGGCCAGATAGATAAAGCTCAGCACATAGCTCAGGAAAACTGGAATCAGAGGCCGCAGAGCAGCCAAATCGGCGCTGTGGGGCACCTTTAATTCCAGCACCATGATGGTAATAATGATGGCGATCACCGCATCGCTAAATGCCTCTAACCTCCCTTTCCCCATTGCAGTGTCTGCTCCCTTTCAACTTAGGAATGCCAGTTACGTCACGTTGTCTTTTCCTGCCGCAGTGCAGTGCCATCTGCCCCGCACAGGAAGCAAGTTATCCGCCTGATGCAAGCTGCGACTTTGATTCACTTGATACTCTGTACTGTATCGCGGGATGTCCTGTTTTAGGCTCAAGGATGACCCGTTTAAAGCAATGAGCAACATATAAAACCAGGTTTAATAGTACGCAAGATCTAAGTCATCCTCCCTTTTGAGAAAGCCTGCGGTATGATGGCCCTTAGCATGGCGCGACAGCTTTTGGCCAGGAGTTGCCGCCTCTTCTTCGGGCTTGCTGGAATGAGGAAACTCACCCCTTGGTTGCTTCTGCTCCTTTCCTATGGGTTGCTGCGGCATTTGACAGCACTCCATCTTCCCCTACCCAAAATTCCCTTCCTTGACGACACCTCCTGGAGGAGGGCAGATTTTGCTCAGCAGGACAGCAACTCGTCTGACTCCTGTGAGGCCAGCCGTCCAGCGGTGGTGACCATCTTTGCTGGCAAGGAAATTGGTTCCGGCAGCATTGTCGACCCGCAGGGAATTATCCTGACTAATTATCATGTTGTTCGGGAAGCCCAGAATAGGCCAATTTGGACCCGCACAGTTGCTGGACAGCGGTTTGCCGGTCAGGTCTTGGCAACTGATCCGGTTAACGATCTAGCACTCATTCAAGTGGCGCCCGATCAGCCCCTCCCAACGATTCGACTGGCGGATTCAGCCCCACTCCAGGTTGGTCAACCTGTTTGTGCGATCGGCAGTCCCTTTGGTCGCCAGGGCGTGTTGGCCAGGGGCGCCCTGGCAGGGATCCGCGGCAATGGGGATTTGCAATCCAACATCATGCTGCATCCGGGAAATTCCGGTGGACCCTTGTTGAACCAAGCAGGGGAAATGATTGGGGTGAACAAATCTATCTGGGTGTCTAATTCGGGTCGCAACTCTGGAATTAGCTTTGCTACCCGAACATCGGTAGCCCAGGCATTTCTGGCCAACAACCAGAACCGCTCTGGCTCAATTGCAGTCCAGCCGCCTCTCACTGCCACCCCCTCACCTGTCCAGCCGCCAATAGCGTTTGACCAACAAACTCCTAAGGTAACGACCCCGCAACCCTACCCTCAGGCTCCTCTTCCACAGCGTTCAGGCTCTCGTTTGGGGGTAATCATTAGCCGGGAAAATTTGCTGATTCAATCGGTGGAACCGGACTCACCGGCTGCAAAAGCCGGACTAACTGCGGGCGATCGCCTGGTTGGAGTCAATGGCAATCCCCTGGACAGTTTTGAAGAGTTGCGCACCTTCTTGATGTCAGATCCCAGACAGGTAACCTTAATGATTCGACGCAACAACCAACTGCATGAAGTACCAGTGAACTTCATCGACCACGACTAATCTTTATTGCTGTTCAGCCGTTCGATAGTGTTTATTTGAACATTTCTACCCCTTCAGCCACCAACGATAGAGTGATTTTAATTAGCCTCGCTCCTCTGATCTGAAAAGGCGTCACAATTCCCTCACCCATTGAGCCAGCGCAACTCAATGGAAGAATGCTCAATCATCCTATTGGATCAAACTAGAAGTAGTACACAGAAACCATAAAAGCATTAATACTATAGGGCTGCATATATCCCTCTCTCTGTCTGTTAGGCTATTTGTACCATCGCACCCTTGCTCCTTTGATCGGGGCGCAATGCTACAATCCATCATCTGGTTTGCCTGAATCTAGACCATTCAAGCCTGTGGCGGATGAGCAATGTTTCTGTCATCTTGATCAATCTGCAATGCCTTTAATTGCGGTTTGTAAATTATTGATCCAATATGGTTTACTGCCTGAAAGCCTTGCGAGACAGGGGATTTGTCATTTTGCCGTTGCTCAAGTAGCAGATTAACCTTTCTATCAAGCTGTCAGGTTGCAATGGTTACTTCAAGCGCTAATCGACTGGAAGATCTCATTTCCTTTCTGCCATAAATCCCGAAAACCAGTTAGCAAGTCGCCAGAAGGTTAGAACTAGTTTTATAGATTCGGTCTTATAAGTAGTCAGTAATCTATCTGTCTGCTTTCGCATTGTAGGCTTTACTGCCCAGGAGTCATCTGATATTATTTTTGTGAGAGCAAGTTCACGCTGTTCTCTATTTCAGTGTTACGATCCAGACTTAAACGATAGAAACTGGGATACTGGCATTGCTCGTTGGGGTTGTCATTTCTTTTTAAAGAATTAAGGATCTTGTTGATAGCTAGTGGCAACTTGCTTTATCTCGAAGATTCCTTCTGTCCCTGTTTGACTGCGTGAACGAGTTGGTCAATTTTCAACCGCTCAACCCTGTTTTAGAGTGATTTGAGCTGTTGTTACTTGGATGCCCCATCTGAGTAGGCCATATCACTTGAAATGATGTTGTCCTTTAGTTTTGCAGGTGTCGTATGGACTCAGTTGCTTTCCTTCACAATGCAATTGCCTATGAAGATCCCAATTCCGAACTAGAATTGCGGTCTTTAGATGAACTAAACCTGAAAATGCCTACCTCAGTTGCACTGGGGCTACTTTCTGCTGGTGTGATTGGCGTCAGCCTCAATCAGGCAGATCAGGCGCAAGCATTAATGTATCCAGGTGATTCCGGCCCTGGTGTCAGTCAACTCCAGGAACAGTTGGGGATTCGGGCCGATGGTGTCTACGGTCCGCAAACGGAGACGGCTGTCTATAACTTCCAAGTTCGGTACGGCCTCATGCAAGATGGTATCGCTGGTCCAGAAACACTTTCTAGACTGGGCTTACCCAGCAATCTGGGTCCTGGCGGCAGCAGTGGTGGTGGTGAGCAGCCGGTTGGTGGTTCCGCTACGGTGACCGCTTCCAGTGGTCTGTTGATCCGTTCTTATCCCGGTGGTCCAGTCATTGGTGGGCTTTCCTATGGTGAATCCGTCTCCCTCAGTGGAGCGGTGGAAAACGGCTGGTATCAACTGGCCAGTGGTGGTTGGGTTTCCGGCGCTTACCTGGACTTTGGCGGCGGCGGCAGTGGCGAAGTTCCCATTTCTGGTGATGCGGTTGTAATTGCTAGCAGTGGTGTCAATGTCCGTTCTTCGCCCTGGGGCAGCGTCTGGTATGGCCTTCCCTACGGCGCTTCTGTTTCCCTGACGGGTAATCGGAGTTATCTGGACGGATATACCTGGGTTGAACTGGCTGATGGCGGCTGGGTGGCTGAAGCTTATCTCAGCTATCGTTAAAGCTGATTAACGTCAGGCTGGTCCACTGCTGGACTGGTCTAACGCCTTAATTAGTCTGTCTGGTGTTGCCTCTTTCTTGTAAGCGAAAGGGGCGACACTTTTTGATCTGTTTGATCTGTAAATGGCTCAATTAAATGGCTCACTTGCATCCACCCCTCCCTGTAACATTTTCTACCCACTGAGGCTTTGCCTGAAGCACTCAAGTCCTTGCCTGGGCCGTCAGGGTAATTCCGGTCACGCCCCAGTCCCGAGAAAACTGCCGGAATAACTCCTGACTGGCGCTGGTCAGATCGCCATTGGCATCAATTTTGCCCCCTTCAACAACGCGACCGCGATCGCTGCGAAAGCTGAACCGTAAATCGCCCTCTTCATCTTCCTGGAGGAATAGTTGGCCGGATGCCAGCACCTGTCCAGAGCTACTGATAATTGAACACCGCATGGGTTGAAACCAGTCTGAAAATCCCTCAATCAGCCTACACGACAAGCGGACCCGATGGGATAAATGATTGGTTATGCCGCAAGTTCTTGAATACGATAAAGCTGCCTCTTGCTTGTCATCCATCAAGCTCTATCATAGAATACCTGTACTACAAGTAGATCCGCGCTGCTATCTTGCGGTCTAGACTGCTTAGTTTGTGTGCGATGGTAGTTAGGACTTGCAGAAGCGTAGTGGCTCTATTAAAATACCAGTGCCAACAAGTAAGTACTATATATAGAGCTTTTGAGGATCTTGGGAACCACGTCTAACACTATTGAGCGAGCTGCCAGCTTCAGCAATCCTGAATTAAATCAGGTTCGTGAGGAGGATCGCGCTGTTCATAGCTGGTACCGCTTTGTGCTTTCTTTTCCACCTCATTTGGTACAGGAATATATTAATAAATTCAAGCTTAATAATAGTCATCAGTTACTCGATCCATTTTGCGGAACTGGCACGACCGTTGTTGAGGCTAAGAAGCTTGGAATCCCTAGTGTTGGGATTGAAGCAAACCCAATGGCGTGGTTTGCTGGTTCAGTTAAGTTAGATTGGGCTCCTGACCCAACAGAATTACTTGATTCAGCACATCAAATTAGTGAAACTGCTAAAGCCCTTGTCGAGAAGAAAGGGAGGAAACTTCGTACTTTGTCTGACGAAAGCCAGAAAGTTATACTAACTAACTCTATTAGTCCACTTCCTCTTCACAAAACCTTGGTACTGTTAGAGCAAATAAATCGGGATGCTAGGCCAACTTATGTTCGACATCTAAAGTTGGCTTTAGCGAAAGCTGTCGTTACTTCTATCAGCAACCTTCGTTTTGGCCCAGAAGTTGGGGTTGGTAAAGCAAAGAGTGATGCTCCAGTTGTAGAAGCTTGGCTTAAAGAAGTTATCACGATGGCTAATGATCTTTGCCAGCTACAAGCCTTGAGAGATGTGCCTAGTGTGATTCATCATGCAGATGCTCGCCAGATTCTAGGCGTTTTAGAGCCAAACTCAATTGATGCTGTCATAACATCGCCGCCTTATCCAAATGAAAAAGATTACACTCGCACAACTCGGTTAGAGTCTGTGTTGCTTGGCTTTATCCAGAGTAAAAAAGATTTACGGCTCCTTAAAGAGGGGTTAATTCGTTCTAATACTCGAAATGTTTTTAAGGCAGACAATGACGATATTTGGGTGTCCAAGCATTCAGAAATTCAACAGATCGCAGATGCTATTGAAGAACGACGAGTAGCATTAGGTAAGACCAGCGGATTTGAACGACTCTACCATAGAGCTGTAAAGCTCTATTTTGGAGGGATGGCAAAGCACTTGGCTGATTTGAGAGTGGTTCTTCGTCCAGGTGCTCAACTAGCTTACGTCGTAGGTGATCAAAAATCTTATCTGCAAATTATGATTCGTACAGGGGAGCTATTAGGCGATATTGCACAAGGTCTAGGTTACGAGCTAGTTGGAATTGATCTATTCCGAACTCGTTTATCAACAGCTACGAAGGAACAGATGAGAGAAGAAGTGGTGCTACTGCGCTGGCCTGGCAAATTTCCCTCAAAGTCCTATCCATTCAGTGACGAACCTCTTTGATGGCAAAAAATCGTTATGTTCAAATTATTGAACGCATTTTCTTGTCTAAATACCAAGAAGGAATGCGTGAACTAGATTTTTTGCGCCAAGATATTATTGATGTAGCGGAAGAATTAGGAATTTTGCTTCCTAAGAATATTGGTGATGTTATTTATAGCTTTCGTTATCGAAGTGATTTGCCGGATTCAATTAAATCCAAAGCTCCTGAAGGTTATACCTGGATAATTCGTTCAAGAGGTCGTTCTCACTATCGCTTTGTTGCGGTTACTGAGCGAGCAATTGTCCCTAGTCAAATGTTGGCTGAAACAAAAGTGCCAGATGCGACGCCGGGAATTGTTGCAATGTATGCACTTAGTGATGAGCAAGCTCTGTTAGCTAAACTTCGCTACAACCGCTTAATTGATATTTTTACAAGTGTTACTTGCTACTCTCTCCAAAACCATCTACGAACTACTGTACCTAATATGGGCCAGGTAGAAACTGATGAGCTCTACATTGGTTTAGATCGACGCGGTGCTCATTATGTCTTTCCAGTACAAGCTAAGGGAGGAAAAGATCGTTTAAGTGTTGTACAAATTGAGCAGGACTTTGCTTTGTGTGCAGCTAAGTTCCCCGAGTTGATTTGTCGCCCTATTGCCGCCCAATTTATGGATGATAGTTTGATTGCACTATTTGAATTTGAGCAAGATCAAGACAGAGTTCGTATCGTCATGGAAAAGCATTATCGCTTGGTTCCGTTTGATAGTGTCTCATCCGCTGATTTAGAAACTTACCGAGGTCGCTTGCTTGCAGAGTAATGCACGGTCGTCGTGGCATAACAACGCCTATGTACACCGACCGCCGAAGGTTAATCGGTTATAGTGCAGAAGTTATCTGCGGTGGGTGATGGGCAACGTTAGCGGTCAGCTATCAGCTATCAGCCGTCAGGGGGCAGCGGTCAGCGGTCAGCTATCAGCCTATTCCCCACTCCCTATTCCTCTGCTCCTACCCTTCAGGAAGCCTGTCCAAGTTCCTTCACCCCGCACCGTCCTGCTTCCCAGTCAGGGTGGTGGTTTCAATAACTGCCTCCGCCTGATGG
>CAZBTL010000185.1:0-8519 GCA_964494755.1 uncultured bacterium
CATTGGCTCGTAGTCGGCGCTTTAGCGCTGAAGCGCTGACTACAAACCCTAATTCCTAGAGTTGACGCTGCACTAGGTATTGCTTGAAAACCCACAAACCCCCACCCGTTGCCAACAACAGTCCTATCCCCAGTAGTCCAGCCAGGGGACTGCCTCTGATACCAGTGAGCCATGCCGGTGGGGTAAAGGCCCCGTCCAGATGGGTGGGATCGCCAGGACTAAAACACTGGGCTGCATCCAGACTGGCAATGCCCCAAACCCAACCCGTATGCAAGCCAATGGCCAGCCCCAGACTGCCCCCATCTACCCAGCGGGCCAGTACTAATACCAGACCCAGCAACCACAAACCCAGGAGTTGCGGTACGATTGCAACCCCCTCCCAGACCAGATGTAACAGCGCAAAGATGACGCTGCCAATCACAGCAGCCAGCCAGGGATCAGCCATCAGTTGCAGTTGGTTTTGCAAAAATCCGCGAAAGACCAATTCCTCAATCAGGCTGACTAGAAACGCTAAGGCCAGGATGGGGGCGATCGCCTGACGCAGGGCCAACCTCCAACCAGGTCGCCATTGAATCCAACCAGCAGAGGTTTCCAGGCCAAACAGCACCCCTAATCCAGCCAGACTAATCCCCACGCCCCCCAGCAGCGACCGTAGGACTGGCCAAGTAATGGTCAGGCCGTAGGCGGAAAAGGGCTGACCGCCTAACCAACTGATTCCCCAGAGCAAGATTGGCGCTAGCAAATACAGGGAGAGTAAGAGGGGAATTTTTTGCTGAGGGGATAAGGGCTTGGCAGGTTGCCAGCGCAGGACGATCGCCAGGGGAACGGCGATCGGTAACCAAAGGACAACCCAAGCCACAAAGAAAACAATAACTTTTAGCCAAGCTGGCAGTTGATTCCACGGCTCTATCCCCTGTCCGCCAGCAGCCCCCATCATGCTTCGTTCAAACCCTGTATCCTAAATCACAAATCTAAGAGCGAGTGCTCAACATCCAGACAAACAAGCAGCCAGGTTTCGGATTGACATCCTCTGTTCACTCATGAACGAAACCTGGCCAGAACTGAATATTATCAATGCCCCAGCTATTGCTAGAACAGGCAAATGATCTAGCTGCTTCAACTGTCCGCCGCTGACAAAACCGTTGGTTCATCTAACCTGTTTTTAGTTACCCAAACCGAGTGCCAGCCAGCGACCAGATGCCAGATCAAAACAAGCTGTAAATCAGTCATTGCTCAACAAACTTCCATTGGCAGGGAATCACTCATCATCTTCCGAATGGCTGCCGTTTAGCGATTTTCCCTTTTTATCTGCGTCTAACTGAATGAGATGAATATGCTTGTAACCAAGCTTAATTTCAAACTCATCTCCTTGCTTCAAACCCATAGCCTGAGTATAAGCTGCGCCAATCACAATCTGGCCATTTTTGTGGACACTGACCCGATAAGTCGGTTCACGACCCCGACCATCTTTTGTGCCTTCTGGACTAAGGGGAATTCCTCTTGCAGCTAAAACCGCATCATAGAAGTCTGTGAGATTTACCCGCACCTGCTTGTTTTTGGTAACGGTGTAATAGCCACAGCGCTTTGCTGTTTCTCGGCGAGGTAAGTGTGAGAGTTCTTTTACCTTTTGAAGCAGCGCTTTTCCGGTAAGCGGAGCTGTTGCAGTATCTGTCATTTTCCTAGCTATCCTGAAGCTTTCAGGGGATCAATAAAATCACAACTGTCACTTTGACATCATAGATGCATTATAGAAAAATATAGCCTCTATACTCTTTTTTTTGACCATGTTTTTTCATATCGAAATCATATAGTTATTTTTCTATCGCCAATTTCGCTCTATGGAGTATAGTGGGTGGCCTGATAAATCGCGCTCGGCCAGACAGTGACCATTTGGATTTTATCTGTGCCTGAATCTGGGTTGTAAAAGCTGAAAAAGTAGGGATGTCACTGACGTCTTGAAGTTACATGCCAGGTGTCCGGCAATTTTTTTAACGCTGTTCAACCAGTTTGGATGATCCATGGAAATGGTGATTATAGCGATCCGATCAGGATTGTGAAAGGTTTCCGCAGGAAGTCCTTCTCACAAAGCCCTTTCACCATCCAAACATTCACAAATCAAATAGGATTGCTATGTACCTTCGGTAAAACTGTTAGGCCAGGGCTGAGGATTGTCCCAACTGCAACTGCGATCGCGCCTTTTCTGATGGCCAAATTCTGGCTAGAGGGATTGTCATCTCTCGATAAGACAGGGAAAATTAGGGCAATATAAGCTTAGAACCATTTTGTATCTTACGGTTTAGCTAGCATTGGGAGCACCCCCTAAGGAGACTCAAGAATGTCGAGAGAAAGCGCAACCCGGTTTCTGGAAGCAGCGGCCCAGGATGAGGCATTGCGGGACAAGTTTGCCGGTGTCACCTGTCCCGATGAATTCTTGAAAATCTCTCAACAACTGGGCTACAGCTTTACAACGGATGAACTGATGGCCCTAGTGCGAGAACAAAGCGAAGGCATTTTGGTTAGACGCAACACAGGTGTGTGGAAGTGGTTGCGGAATATTAACTGGGTTTGAGGGCGCCTTCCCCAGACCCAAATTCGGCAACACCAGTAGCCTTTGTTGCGGTCGTTTTCCTGCTAGTGTTCTGTCAAACCCTAATTTTAAGGTGAACCCATTGGCTCGTAGTCGGCGCTTTAGCGCTGAAGCGCTGACTACAAACCCTAATTTCTAGAGTTGACGCTGCACTAGGTTGAGGATCTCCACCCCAAGCTCATTGCCTTTGCAATCTGATTGTTTGCATTGCAGGACCGACCTTGAACCAGAAACATGGTCGCCCAGCAGCGTATGAGTGAGAATGGATCTCATTCGTCTTGCCAGCACCTTTGCCCTAAACCGATGCGACGTCTGATTGCCACGCTGTTGGTTGTACTTTGTTGTCTGAGTCCTATGGATGCTGCCCAAGCTGCCCCTTTCCTGACTCCGAATGAAAATCTGGTGGTTGAAGGAATCCCACCCATTCCGATGTCGTTGGTGGATACCGTTAACCGCTATACGGAATTCCGGTCTGCAGCGCTGTCCAGTTGGCATCCGATTCGGCGAGAAATGTTGATTTCCACTCGCTTTTGCAATACGGCCCAGGTCCATGTGGTGAAGTTTCCCCTGGGGGCCCGTCAGCAACTTACGTTCTTCCCGGAAGCGCCCTCTGGAGCCACCTATCAGCCCACGCGGGGCGACTATTTTGTCTTTAGCAAGGATAGTGGCGGCAACGAGTTTAGTCAGAACTATCGGTTTGACCTGGCCACGGCTGCGGTGACTCTGCTAACCGATGGCAAATCCAAAAACAGTCGGGGTGTCTGGTCTACGGCTGGCGATCGCATGGCCTATACCTCAACTCGGCGCACTGGCAAGGACACCGATCTCTATGTCATTGCTCCCCTGAATCCCAAATCGGACCGGATGCTGGCGGCGGTGGAAGGAGGGGGCTGGTATCCGCTGGACTGGTCGCCGGACGATCGCCAGTTGTTGGTCATGCAGTATGTTTCCGCCAATGAAAGTTTTCTCTGGTTGTTTGAGACTGAAACTGGCCAGAGAACGCTGCTGACGCCCAAGGGCAAGGAGGCCATTTCCTATCAGGGGGCTGTGTTCAGTCAGGATGGGCAGGGTCTCTATTTGATCAGCGATCGCGATTCGGAATTTCAGCGGTTGGCCTATTTCGACCTGGCCAGTCAGCAATACACGGTGCTCACCGGCCAGATTCCCTGGAATGTGGAAGACTTTGACCTGTCTGACGATGGCAAGCGTCTGGCCTTTGTCACCAATGAAGATGGCGCTAGTGTGCTGCATCTGCTGGATACGGCGACTCGTCAGGAAAAATCCTTACCCAAACTGCCGCCTGGCTTAATCTTCCGGCTCAACTGGCATGCCAATAATCGCGATCTGGGGTTTACCCTACTGTCAGCCCGATCGACGGCGGATGTGTACTCCCTGGATGTTACGACCAATCAGTTGCAACGCTGGACGGAAAGTGAAACCGGCGGCATCAATACCGCCCAGTTCTCTGATGCGGAACTGGTGCGCTGGCAGAGTTTTGATGGTCGCACCATTTCCGGTTTCCTGTATCGTCCGCCTGCCCGGTTCACCGGCAAACGCCCGGTGATCATCGATATTCACGGTGGGCCGGAGGGACAGTCCCGCCCAATTTTTCTGGGCCGGGACAATTACCTGCTCAACGAGTTGGGGGTGGCGTTGCTGTTCCCCAATGTGCGGGGTTCCACTGGTTACGGCAAAACCTTCCTGAAATTAGACAACGGCTACCTGCGGGAAGACTCGGTGAAAGACATTGGCGCCCTGCTGGACTGGATTCAAACCCAGCCGGATCTGGATGGCGATCGCATCCTGGTGACAGGCGGCAGTTACGGCGGTTATATGTCTTTGGCGGTGGCAACCACCTATCCAGAACGTATCCGAGCCGCGATCGATGTGGTCGGTATCTCCAACTTCGTTACCTTTTTGGAACGGACTGAAAGCTATCGCCGGGACTTGCGTCGGGTGGAATACGGCGACGAACGAGATCCGAAAATGCGAGAGTTCCTAACTCGGATTTCACCCTTGACCAATGCCAGTCGGATTAAAAAGCCCCTGTTTGTGGTCCACGGTCAAAATGATCCACGGGTGCCGCTGAACGAAGCAGAACAAATTGTTCAGACGGTCCGGGCCAACGGTGTTCCTGTCTGGTATCTGGTGGCCAAGAACGAAGGACATGGCTTTGCCAAAAAGGCCAATGTCGATTTCGAGTTTTATGCCACCGTGATGTTTATCCAGGAATTTTTGCTCAAATGACTCATTACACAACCGTTTACAGTTATAAGCGCTCTTGAGAGAATTGCACCGGCCAGATCAATATTTTTGTTTTCGAGAGGACTTGCTGGCACTTACTCTGGCTGGCGCTTGCTATGAATAACAGTCCTGAGCGGCAGGAACCGCTACCGCTACAAGGCGGTACAAAAAGGACCTTCGTTCCTTTTTGTATTCTCTTCTCTGTGCCGCTTTAAGCGGATAGCTGAAGGAACCGTGTAGAGTAGTCATGGGATCCGTTCGGGTCTAGATCCTTGATTGGCTTAACCATCCCATGTCCAACCGTCTTGCCGAAACCCGCAGTCTCTATCTCAGAAAGCATGCTGACAATCCCATTGACTGGTGGCCCTGGTGTGATGAAGCGCTGGAAACGGCTCGCCGGGAAGATAAACCGATCTTTCTATCCGTGGGATATTCCAGTTGCCATTGGTGTACGGTCATGGAGGGGGAAGCCTTTTCCGATCCGGCGATCGCGGCATTCATGAACGCCAATTTTCTGCCCATCAAGGTCGATCGGGAAGAACGCCCCGACCTGGACAGCATTTATATGCAGGCGGTGCAGATGATGATCGGCCAGGGGGGTTGGCCGCTAAATGTCTTTCTGACGCCGGAGGATCGGGTGCCCTTTTACGGGGGCACATACTTTCCAGTGGAACCCCGCTACGGCCGACCTGGCTTTTTACAGGTGTTGCAGGCCATTCGCAACTACTACGACACCCAGAAGGAAAAGTTGCAGGAGGTCAAAACTGAGATCCTGAACACCATGCAGGCTGCGGCCATCCTGGAACCCGCAACACAGTTCCGCGAAGGGTTGTTACTGCGGGGATTGGATTACTGCGCTGGCATCCTTTCGGCGGACTCCCAGGGCCCCAGTTTTCCCATGATTCCCTATGCCGATGCGGTGCTACGAGCCACCCGGTTTCAGTTTGAATCTCGCTATAGTCCGATGGAGGCCAGTCTTCAACGGGGATTGGATCTGGCTCTGGGCGGAATTTATGACCATGTAGCCGGTGGGTTTCACCGTTACACCGTTGATTCAACCTGGACCGTGCCCCATTTCGAAAAGATGCTCTACGACAACGGTCAAATTATGGAGTATCTGGCTAATCTGTGGGCCAATGGGGTTGAGGAACCGGCGTTTGAGCGGGCGATCGCGGGTACGGTGCAGTGGCTAAAACGGGAAATGACCGCCCCCCAGGGATATTTCTACGCCGCCCAGGATGCGGACAGTTTCACCGCGTCGGAGGCCGCAGAACCAGAGGAGGGGGCATTTTATGTATGGGATTATAGTCAACTGCAGAACCTTCTGAATGCCGAGGAACTGGCGGAACTGGCGGAGCAGTTTACCGTTACTCCGGCTGGCAACTTTGAAGGTCACAACGTTCTGCAGCGACAAAAACCAGGTCCACTCAGCGATCGCCTGGAAGCTGGGTTAGGAAAACTGTTTCAGGTCCGCTATGGCTCACTGGCTGAAAGTCTGCCAACCTTTCCCCCGGCTCGTAACAACCAGGAAGCCAAGGGCCAGCCTTGGCCTGGCCGGATCCCACCCGTCACCGACACCAAAATGATCGTGGCCTGGAACAGTTTAATGATTTCCGGCTTGGCTCGGGCCGCCAGTGTGTGGCAACAACCAGCCTATCTGGATCTGGCCGTGGGGGCGGCCAACTTTATCCTGACCCACCAGTGGGTGGACGATCGCTTGCACCGGGTCAACTACGATGGCGTGGCGACCGTCCTGGCCCAATCGGAGGACTATGCCCTTTTGATCAAGGCCCTGCTGGATCTGCATCAGGCCAGTTTGTCACTCGTCACTCAAATCGGGACGGCTACTGACTCAGAACCGTGGTTACAGCAGGCTGTGCGGGTTCAGGCGGAACTGGACGAGTTTCTCTGGAGTCTGGAACTGGGTGGCTACTTTAATACCGATGCCCGTTCTGACCTGCTAGTGCGGGAGCGCAGCTATGTGGACAATGCCACGCCAGCCGCCAATGGGGTGGCCGCAGCCAATCTGGTGCGACTGGCTCTGTTGACTGCTGATCTGAGTTATTTAGAGCGAACCGAGCAAATTCTGCAGGCATTTGGAACGGTCATGGAGCGATCGCCCCAGGCCTGTCCCAGTTTGTTTTCTGCGTTGGACTGGTTCCGCAACCAAACCCTGGTGCGAGTTCCAGCAGGGTCTTGTCCCCAGTTGGCCCAACAGTATTTGCCGACCACGGTCTGGCAGGCAGTCGTTGATTTGCCAGCGGGGGTTGTGGGTCTGGTCTGCCAGGGGTTGAGCTGTCAGGAGCCAGCCCGCAGTTGGGAGCAGTTGCAGAACCAGTTGCAGCAAAGTCAGATTCGTCACTAATTCACCGGCTAATAGGTTAAGTCGGTGGCTGGCAATCGGCTTGCCCTCGCTAGTGATCTGGCGTTTTCGCGCGATCGCTTTGAGGTTCTGCTTCAGGTCCACCGCACAACCAGCTACTTCTACACCGATTTGGACTGGTGGTTGCTGACGGTCAACCTCAGGTAGGGGGAACGGTTTGTCCTGCATAGGTTTGGTGCATAGCCAGGATTTCCTCAGCGATTCGCGCTCGGATGGCTGTCGGTGAAATCACCTCGCAGTCTTGCCCATAGCGCAACACTTCTCGGATAAACCAGAAGGAATGGGTAACCTGGCGCACGACTCGCCTAACCTGAGGGGAATCGGTTAACCATTCATTCACTTCGTCGCGGGTGGTTTTACTACGATAGGCAAATGCCAGTCCGCGCGATAAATGGATTTCCACCGGCAGACTGGCTAACCCATTACGCCATGCCCCCTTCACAGGAGCGATCGCCGCATCGGTAATGCGATCCAGACGAAGACACCAATTGTGACGTAACTCTGGTACGTCCTGGTTTCCCTCTGTATTCTCGCACCAGCAATCCAGATATTGGCGCTCCTCATGGGTGGCAATTTCAGCATAGCGAATAGTAAATTGCCAGACTCGTTCCGCCGCATCCTGGTAAGACAACTGAAAGGGTTGCTGACGACGAATATAGCGTTCGATTTCCACCCGCCAGGGCGAAGCAGGCCGTGCCATGAACTGTTCTAACTCATGGCGGAGTAGCAGGGTCAGTTCACTCCGCTCCAGCAGTAATTGAGCCACCGCCACCGCTGCTTCGATCTGCCCTGCATCGATCAGAGCTGTTCGCGCCTGATTGAGCGCGGCAATCCGCTCTTTGCTCCAATCATGATTCGGTGCAATCACTAACTGCCGCCGGGCGATCGCTTCGATTAGTTTGGAGATATTGGGGCGATCGCCCCAGGTTTTACCCAACTCCAGCGCCAGACATTCAAGCTGGGCTTTGTCCTGTTCGGAAACAGAGAGGGTAATGGACTGTCCTTTGCGACTCATAAAAGTATACGGACACTTTATCTGTATTTAGTCTTGTCACTTCCTATTTTCGATGCCATGATCCAGTTGTGCAACATTTTACGGACACAATTTCAGGGCATCAAGTTCAGGGCATCAAGAGAAGTGACGAACGGTTGAGCCGTGTCAATTTCTCTGGAGAGATGGCGATTTGTTCCTGTTTGGCGTGCGGTTTTATGAATTCTTGATTAATCAAGGAGTTTTGCAATGACGACGCTCGAAAAATTGATGCAGGTCTTGTCGGATGGCAACTGGCATTCAACGGAGGAACT
>CAZBTL010000186.1:0-8511 GCA_964494755.1 uncultured bacterium
GATCTTGCCAAACGGTGTCATTGCGCATGGCCAACTTCCTTACAAGACACCCTATTCCCTCTCACTGGAACCGGCCAGACTGTTTAAGCTGAGGGGAACAAAGCGGCCACTGGCGGTCCAGCCCAGCAACATGGGTTCGTTGACTGCAATCCGCTGGCCCGTTAACGCACAATACTCTTCCCGGTGAGCCGTAGCCGCGATCGTGGCACGAACCTCTTCAACGTTCAGATGCCCTCCCTGCTCGCCCGACTTCTGCCGCACATAATCCCACAACACATCCCGAATTAACGCTTGATAGCCTTGATTTCCTGATAACTCCTTTAATCGCTCCTTCAGTTCCCGCTCCAAACGAATACTGGTTACTTCCATTTCGGTTGTTGATAGGCGGGTCATGGTTGGCATCCTGCTCCTCCTGAGAATTTAAAAGCCCTACTTGTAATACAAGTGTAGTATGTCTTGCTAATTAATCAAGGGGCAGCCCAAAGGAAGCATTTGACGGAAGCGGTGTCGCTAGTACAACCTGCACAACCCGAGCCATTGCACCAGACAGATCAGCCAACGGGCAATTGGCCTACCAGGTCGCACGGCTAGAGAAAACTTGGAGCAGCGTCTCCCCTGCCTGCTACTCCTACGGCCTAAAGACAGCCTCTACTCTTCAAGGCGCAATAGCTTGCGGTAAAAAGTTCGAGGAAAATCAACCAGGCGCGTGCGCTTGAAGTTCATGATCACCTCAATCAGGAAATCAATGAACTCAAAGTTTGCCAGCATCAGCTCATAACTCAGTTCGGCATTGCCATCAAACTGAATGCGGCAGCGAGTCAGGTCAGCCGGCAGGGTGGAAATATTCCAGGTTGCGATAAATGGGATCCCTTCTCCCCCTTCAATCTTGCGATGTCCTTCTAGCACCCCCCGTTGATAAAGACTGATGGCAAAGGGGAGAACCGCCTTTTTTCCAGTTTGCGGATAGTAGGGGACGTAAACACTAACCTGTTGATTGGGAGCGGGTTGCAGTTGGTCAAGGGACATGCGCTCTATTCCTGGTTGCTGCGGGGTGAATGACCGCTGAGATTCACGTACTTCGTAAAATATGCCCAAAAACACTCACCAGCATACACGGTTTGACAAAAACTGCTTCATCCCGAAGCCGACTGAAGTGGAATGCTTGTCTTAACTTCACATATCGTCGTATTGTGTTACTCAATAAAGTCTTATGGGTGAATCTCCTTTTATGGCACCTCTGGTCGCAAACTACTACCTGACCTATCGATGCAATGCTCGGTGTCATTTCTGCGATATCTGGGCATTAGAACCCCGGAAAGAGGCGGATTTTGAAACCATTCGCCATAATCTGACAGATTTACGTCGCCTGGGGGTCAAGTATGTTGACTTTACCGGTGGCGAGCCATTGCTCCGGGCGGATGTACATGAAATCTATGCTGAAGCCAAGCGCCAGGGGTTTGTCACCAGTATGACCACCAACACGATTCTTTATCCCAAACGGGCTAAAGAGATTCAAGGCTTGGTTGACTTTCTTAACTTTTCGTTGGATGGTCCAGATGCCGAAACCCATGATCAATCCCGTGGGGTTAAAATTTTTGACACCTTGGTTGAATCGGTTAAGATAGCCCAATCTCTAGGAGAATATCCGGTTCTGAACCATACGGTGACGGCTCAGAATTTCCAGCGCATTCACGAAGTGGCTGAATTTGCTAAGGGTCTGGATGCAAGAGTATGGCTGAATCCAGCCTTTACAGCCCACAGCAATTACAATTCGAAAAAAAATCCGACGGCAGAAATTGCCGACGCCATTGAAACGGCCGCCAAACAGTACGGTAATCTTGGCTACAATAGAGCGGCCCTTGAATTTATTAAAGCCGGTGGGAACGATACACAGAATCCTCGCTGTAAAGCGGTTGATGCTGTGATTGCAATTTCTCCGCACGATGAATTGTTATTGCCCTGTTACCATTTTGCCCAGACGGGTGTGCCGATTAATGGACGCTTGTACGATCTGTATAAGCAGTCTGAAGTTGTCCAGGAATATCGCGAATCGCAGGGTAAGCTGTCGGTGTGTGAGGGTTGTACTGTTTGGTGCTACCTGATTCCCAGCTTCTTTAAGGGTTTTGATAAGTATTGGCTGTTAAACCAAGTGACCTATGTCGGAGAGTTCCTGGCAAGAAAACGATTCTTACAACGAGCTTGAGCCGCTGAGTACTCTCCTGGCTGATCTAACTCCTGTATCCGATACACCTGAGAATGACCTCACGTCTTTGGGGTCGGTAGATCGCCGTAGACAAAAAGCGGCCCTCGTGTTGGCTGCTATTTGGGCAAGTACCATTGCTCTGCATCTAGTTGCCTGGGGCTACTGGCTCATGTTCGGCCTGACCGCCATCATGGGGGTTCATGCGATTCGGATTTTGCTGACTCGTTCGCTGCCAGAGCCAGAAGCGTTGGCTGTGGCGGATCCGGAGAGTGTCCCCTTTGTTTCCCTGCTCGTTGCAGCGAAAAATGAGGAGGCAGTCATTGGCCGCCTGGTTAATTTACTCTGTAGCTTGGATTATCCTGCTAGTCGCTATGAACTCTGGGTGATTGATGACAGCAGCACGGATGGCACTCCCCAGGTTTTGCAGCAGCTAGCCCAGCAATACTCCCATTTGCGAGTGTTCAACCGACCGCCTGGGTCCACTGGCGGTAAGTCTGGGGCACTGAATCAGGTGCTGCCCCTGCTCCAGGGGGAAATTATTGCGGTATTTGATGCCGATGCCCAGGTCACCCCTGATCTGTTGCGGCGGGTTTTACCGTTGTTTGATCGCCCGCAGGTTGGGGCGGTTCAGGTTCGTAAAGCGATCGCCAATGCCAGCGATAATTTTTGGACCTATGGACAGGTTGCAGAGATGGCCATGGATAGCTATTTTCAGCAGCAGCGCATTGCCATCGGCGGCATTGGCGAGTTGCGGGGCAATGGCCAGTTCCTGCGTCGCACTGCTCTGGAGCGTTGTGGTGGCTGGAATGAGCAGACCATTACCGATGACCTGGATTTGACCATTCGCCTGCACCTGGATCAGTGGGAAATTGACTTTCTGGCGTTCCCCTTTGTCGAAGAAGAAGGCGTGACTCGGGCCATTTCCCTCTGGCATCAGCGGAACCGTTGGGCGGAGGGCGGCTATCAGCGCTATCTGGACTACTGGAAGCCAATTTTGCGGAACCGCATGGGAACCCAGAAGACCATTGACTTATTTATGTTCTGGATCACCCAGTATTTATTGCCGACGGCTGCCATTCCTGATTTCCTGATGGCTATTTTGCGCAATCGCCCCCTGCTCTTTACTCCGGTGGCCAGTTTGACCGTTAGCCTTTCCTTGTTAGGCACCATATTGGGATTGCAACAGATTCGTCGCAAACAGAAGCAACTGGTGTTTTCCGACTATGCAACCGATGGCCAGAAAACTGCATCGACAGGAATCCATGAACTATCTGTGCTGCCGCCGTTGCGGCTCCTGATCCAGGCAATTCTAGGAACGCTGTATATGTTGCATTGGTTCCCAGTCGTAGCCAGTACAACGTTGCGCATGTCGATTCGGCCCAAGCGGCTGAAGTGGGTCAAAACGGTTCATCATGGTAATGCTGATTCGGGAACCTAGAGCAAAAGACGGCTGCTAAAACGGAACGTCATCGTCATTGTCCTCATCCTCTGTTTCCACCAGTGGTTCAGAGGATGCAACTTCCTGGCTGTATTGAGAGCCTGTGGTACCGCCAGTAGCGGTTGGGGCTAATGCAGACAGGTCGTCGGTCAGGTCCACAACCTTACCGCCAAAAAAGTCAGCCAGCCGCTTGGCCGCAGTGGTTAGCTCATCGTCCTGTGGCCAACCGGAATTGCCCGATGAATCATCGGCTGTTTCTACAGACGCTGCGATCGCAGATGGCACGGATTCTGGCTGGACGGGGGCTGCCTTTTGGGACTTCTGAGACGGTTTGGGTTTATCAACAACCCCGATCGCGCCCATCGGTGAATCGGACGGGCTTGGGCTATGGTTGTTGGTCAGGGGAGAGCCTGCGGCTCCATTGCCTGGACTTGGCTGGGGACCCATGCCGGATGTCGCATGGGTCCCTGCTCCAGGTTGGGAGGACGGTCCCCCTGGTCCCTCTTTCGTCACCTCCAGACTGACCTTCACCACCTGCCCATAGAGCGTTTCAAACGCCTTTTCAACGTTTTTGAGTTGATTCTGGGCAATCTTGACCAGCTTTTCCGAGGTGATGCCAATCCGAGCCTGGTGGCCATCAAAGGCCAGTAGCCGGCCATAATCATTGAGCAGTGCCTTACTCAAAGGATGCAGGTGGGCAATCACCTGCTGCCAGATTTGCGGCAACTCACTGGTTTGCAGGGGCGCCACGGTAGGCTCAATCGCTGGTTCTGGTGGCAGATCTGGCTGCCTTGTTGCTGGTTGGTTGGACGGTTGCTCGATCTGGTGTGGCGGACTGACTGTTGGACTGACGGCCGCTGCTTGGGATGGCGGTGCAGGCTGCGCTGGAGTGGGTGGAGGAGTCGGAATCGTTGGGTTTTCCGATCGCCAGCCAGCAGTTGACTGAGACACACTGGGGCCGGTTGACGGGGCCGTTACAGGGGGGTGGGTTGCAACGGCTGGGCCAGCTACCATTTTGGCCGCGCTACCGGATGGTTGGCTGACGGATGGTCGGATCAGGGCGGAGGGCAACAGCCCCATCAAGGTCACTTCCAGCCACAGGCGAGGTTGGGTGGTATGTTTCAGTTGCCCTTCACTAGCCCGTAAATGCTGCTGTCCGGCCAGGATGGCGCCGATATCCAGGGACTTGGCAAACTGGCAGAGTTTGGCCCAGGTGGGGGCGGTCAGCGCCACCAGATCGCTGCGATTGGGAGCGGTTTTGGCAATTACCAGATCCCGGTAAAAGGCTGCCAGGTTCTGGAGCACAATCAGCGGCTCGCGGCCCCGTTCCATTAAGCGGCGGGTACTGTCCAGCAAGGTTTCCGGGTTGTCAACGGCGATCGCTTCCAGGAGGGCCATCAAATCTTGCTCCGGTACCGAGCCCACCAAATCCCACACTTGCTCAGCCGTCACCTCCCCGTCCAGTAAACTCAGTTGATCCAGCAAGCTTTCCGCATCCCGTAGTCCCCCCTGGGACAGTTGGGCCACCAGGGTAATCGCTTCCGGCGTGATGGCGATCTGTTCCTTTTGGGCGATCGCGTGCAAATGCCGCACCAAATCGGCCAGGGGAATGCGGCGAAAATCGAAGCGCTGACAGCGAGAGATGATAGTTGGCAACACGCGCTGAGGATCGGTGGTCGCCAGCACAAAAATGACATTATTGGGTGGTTCTTCTAGAGTCTTCAGCAGCGCATTGAATGCTGCTGTACTGAGCATATGAACTTCGTCAATGATGTACACCTTGTAGCGACACTGCACGGGAGCGAACTGGGCCCGTTCGATTAATTCCCGAATGTTGTCCACGCCGGTATTGCTGGCTGCATCAATTTCAATCACATCCAGTGCATCGCCCCGGGCAATGGCTCGGCAGACGTCACAAACACCACAGGGCGTTTCGGTGGGTTGCTGGCTGTTCAGACAGTTCAGCGACTTGGCCAGGATGCGGGCGCTGGAGGTTTTACCCGTTCCCCGCGCGCCGGTAAATAAATAGGCCGGGGCAATCCGCTGTTGCCGCAGGGCATTGGTCAGGGTGGTGGCGATCGCTTCCTGTCCAACCAGTTCTGCAAAAGTCTGAGGACGATATTTGTGATGCAGCGGCTGATAGGTCATAGGTTGCTAGCAATTGCCTCTCCTCTAGGGTAAGCGACAGACTCACCCAATGGGGACCGGACCTATTGCCTGAGGAGCAGAAAGTAAAGCTGGCCAGTGGCATTGATCAGCCCAGCCCGATCGCCAGCCCTCTGTCCGGTTCCCATAAAGATATCCACCCGCCCCGGACCAAGAATGGCGCCGCCGGTATCCTGGTTCAGCACATAACGCGTCACTGGCCGTTGCTCCAGTTGCCCCGCCTTAGTGGCATAGGGAATTTGGGTTTGAATCAGGGCCAATGCCCCCGGTGGAAATAGGGTCTTATCGGTGGCAATGGACCGTTCCGGGGTGACTGGCGCATTTAAATGTCCGGTTGCAGGGTTGCCGCCGGTCTCTCGCATAAACACAAAGCGTTGATTGCGTGGCAGGTAGATGCTGAGATCTTCAGGATGTTGCCGGAAGTAGCGAATCACAAAAGGCAGCAGTAGTTCTTCTGGCTTCAGTTTGCCATCCTTCACCAATTCGCGCCCGATGCCCGTGTAGGGATAGTCCGTATGACCCGCATAGCCAACTGTCAGGGTAGAACCGTCGGTCAGCTTCAGGCGGGCAGACCCCTGGACCTGGATCAAAAAGGCCTCCAGGCGATCGCGCAGCCAGACCAGTTCCAGACCCTTTAACCGACCTTTAGCTGCTTGCAGGCCATCGGTTCCTTCCAATTCCAGACGGGTGGGATGGGGCTTGGGCCAGGTTTTCAGATCAGCCGGCAGCCGAAACAGGGGATAGCGATAAACTGGTGTCGGCACCCGGCTAGCCAGGTAGACGGGCTCAAAGTAGCCGGTAAAGCCCACGGTTCCCCGGCCATCCTTGCCCCTCGCCTGGTAGAAGATAAACTCCTGTTTCACCGCACGTTGGAGTTGGCTGGCAGTCCGAGCGGACAAAACCAGTTGGCGGAAGCGTTCCAGGCTGCGCCGCACCCGATCGCGGGTGATCCCTGGCACTGAGTAGGTGCGGTAAAAATCAACGGCGTTGGCTGTTTCCAGATACCGCAGGCTGTGGTCGATCGCGACCAGCAAGGCGGTGCGATCGCTCGGCCAGCCCGTAGCGCCAAAAATCTGCTCATCGCTTCCCAACCCCAAGGGTAACGGCACTGGCTTGAGGGGCAAGGCGGGTGCAGGGGAGGGGGTTGTAGTGGGAGGCACAGTCGGTGCAGGCTGGCCCAACCCAACCGCTCCGACCCAGACCCAGGACAGCAGACTACCCAAAAACAGCCAGCGGCAGGCTGGCTGAATAACCTGACTGTACAAGCCAGGTTGATGGCAAGATTTACGGCAGTTTGACACAGTTCAGTAAGTAATCCGTCAGGGTAGAGTTGATGGGTGACTCAAATCTACCAAAACCATTTTCTAAGTGTTTTGAGGAGGCATTGCACCCTAAAACAGGCTTGACAGAGCAGTCGTCAAAGAGCAATAGAGTTCAGACGGTCTGATGCTGGTAAGAGGGCGATTTCCAGAGAAAGGGCCGGACCTAATAGCGTTCGACGCTGGTGCTAAATACGGGTTCCACCCGAATGCCAATCACGCTAGACGGACGAATCACCATGTATTCTCCCTGGACATTCTTTATGGGTACGGTGATGAAGTCATGCGTCCCAGACTTGGGCACCAGCTCGCCGCTGTACCACTTTTGAAAATCCTGGATGCTGGCGAACCGAACTTCCTCCCGATGTCCTCCTTGGATCAGCAAATGGACCACATACTCGGTGGGAGTGCGGGCATACTTACTGCGGGGCCGCTGTTCTGCGGTGGCATCCTCTGCAGGTTGACCTGGGTTAATATTACCTGTCATAGTCTTGCGATATCTCCGACGGTTCCGTGCGATCAGCTTAGACTCAATTTGCCCATTTTCAGCAAAAAAATCCGCTCAGGTAAACAAATTAAACCGTTGCAGATGGGTTTTCACCAACCCCGGCAGGGTTTTATGCAGGTGAGACTTGTCCTGAAACAGCAGTCGGTTCTGACCTGGCAAATCAAAGGGAAAGTGTCCCGGCAGATCCGGCCGTTCCATCTGGGTGAGTAAAATCTGTTCGGTCCGCTTAGATTGCAGCGCATAGCCAACTTCCACACAGACATTGGGGCTGGGAATTAACCGGGGTGGCGCTCCCTCCAGTTGGGTAATGGGGGTGCTGTCGGCGATAAATAACAGACTTTTGCGCAGGCTCCGCATCAGGCTGCTATTCAACCTGACTGGCCCTTCGGTCAGACGATGGGACTCCTTGAGCTCCAGGGGCAAGCGCGATCGCTGATTTAAGTTGGCGACGATCGCGGCCAGTTCGTTGCGCACCAGATCGCTGGATTCGGCAAAGTCCGTCTGATAGCAGAAATAAATCGTTGGCTCCAAATAGGACAGGACGTCCTGCTTGGTAAAGTACAGCTCATGACTACACAGATCCACATTGGCGATCGCATAGCTACCGCTGCCTTCGATGTAAAATTCAACCGTTTCCCCATCGAGATAGCGCTGGAACCATTCCGCCTGCCGAACCTCTGCAGAGTCATCCAGAAAATCAGCCCGCAATCCTGATTTGAGCAGACTGTTCTTACTGAGACGGAGATCGTGCGGCCGTTTTTCTAATTCCGTAACTGGCTCGTATTCCCGGAGATACCACGCTCTGAGGGCAATAATCGCCATTGCTTGCTCTGCCTTTTAATTGCTTTAAAACCACAACAGCATCCCCATCTTACTC
>CAZBTL010000187.1:0-8500 GCA_964494755.1 uncultured bacterium
AATCATCTCTGATTGTGGGCGATCCGACTATGCCCAAGGTGGTGACCCGTGTTGGAGATCCCCCTAAACAATTGTCTGATTTACCAGGGGCTAAACAGGAGGCAAAAGAGATTGCCAAACTCTTCAATACGCAAGCCATCACCGGCTCACAGGCTACCGAATCTGCGATCGTGCAACAAATGCCCAATGCCCGTATCATTCACCTGGCTACTCATGGTTTACTTGATGACTTTACTGGTCTGGGCGTACCAGGTGCCATTGCCCTGGCTCCTTCGGGCAATGGTCAACTCAATGATGGCTTGCTCACTTCCAGTGAAATTTTGGACATGCAACTGAATGCGGAACTGGTGGTGCTGTCGGCCTGTGACACCGGACGGGGCCGGATTACCGGCGATGGCGTGATTGGCCTGTCTCGCTCGTTGATTACGGCGGGCGTGCCCAGCATTGTGGTCTCCCTGTGGAAAGTGCCGGATGACTCCACCGCCCTGCTGATGACTGAGTTTTATAAGAATCTGAAAACCACTCCTGACAAAGCCCAGGCCCTACGTCGGGCTATGTTGACGACCAAAGCCAAGTATGCCGATCCGCTCCATTGGGCTGCCTTTACCTTAATCGGTGAAGCCGAGTAGGTACCAGCGATATACTGAGGACACCAGCCACTTGGAACGACAGCAATGCCTTCGCCCTTTCCAGGGATGAATCCCTATCTAGAAGACGTTTTTATCTGGAGAGAGGTGCATAATCGCCTGATTGTGGCACTTGCCAATGATCTGGGGGCACGACTCCGACCCAAATACTATGCGGCTATTGAAACCCGAACCTACTTGGAAGATGAATCGGACGGGGTGTTGGTTGGCATTCCAGACGCCATTGTGTTTGCCTCAATGACCCAGCGTCAAGCTGTAACGGCTGCCCTTGCCACCGTTGAAATTCCTCAGCCACAACCTCAACGGGTGCAACTGGCAGAGCCAATCGAAGTGAAAGAACGGTTTTTAGAAGTGCGCACGGTGAAAACCCATGAGGTCATCACTGTAATTGAGGTGCTATCGCCTAAAAATAAGCGGGGGGATGGACGCATCAGTTATTTGAAAAAACGGCAGGCAATTGTTGAGAGTCAAACTCACTTGGTGGAAATTGATTTACTGCGGGCCTTCCAGCCCATGCCAGTGTCAGGCGTGAGGGGTGTTTGGGATTATCGCATTTTGGTAAGTGATGCGGCCCAACGTCCCCAGGCAGAGTTGTATGGCTTCAATCTGCGCGATCGTGTTCCTAGCTTTTCCCTGCCCTTAAAGCCAGAAGACAGCCCGCTCATAGTGGACTTACAACCACTGTTGCACACCGTTTATGAGCAGGGCAATTTCGATCTGCGGATTGACTACACCCAACCAGTGCCAGAACCACCGTTGTCAGAGGGCGATCGCCTCTGGGTGCAACAGTGCATAGCCTCCGACGCTGGCAAGGGGTAGCAGAATGCCCCGTTTCCGGTTCTCCCCATTAGCAGCCGGCATTGAGAACGGTTGCCGCCGTCAAACTCAAAGCCGGAAACAGCGGAGAAACCAGCACCGCCTCCCCCTGGTAAACCTGCTCTTCATACAGGCCATCGACCCATTCCAGGATGGTCACTTTCTGGGCGAGCGGATCCACAATCCAGTACTCTGGAATGTGACGTCCAGCGTACTCCGTGCGCTTGTAGCGATAATCCCGGTTCTCCTGCCCAGGGCTGACTACCTCAACTACCAGCGATGGCGGCGGCATATCATGGGTAATCAGCCGCTGATTTGCTCCATTCAAGGCTGTTGCAGACTCCTCTGACAGCACCATCAAATCCGGTTGTCGTGCCGTTGCCCGTGTGCCGCTGACTGCAATCTGGGCTTTCATGCTCAAGCAATAGTAGGGAATGCCAAGTTGCAAAAAATAAGCAAACAGGAAGGTCACAATGCGATCGTTGAGGTCACTTTCTGTTGGCATAGCTATCAGTTCCCCGTTGACCAACTCGTAACGGGTATCGGTGCCATCGTCATAGTTCAAATATTCCTCAAGGGTCATGGGTTTGGTAGTAACCGCCATGGCATTGCCCTCAGATAGATTGCCCTTAGATAGATTGAGCTTGCTGGCATAACCGCTAGCGGCATTCAGCAAGGGCTCTCATTGCACATTCCTTGACCATCGGCAGCCGATTGGTCTACGGCAAGCCTGCTTGCAATCGACAGGGTAGACTGCCCTTATTGTAAGCAACGCGACCGATGAGCGATTGGTTTTAAGCGTTTGGGAGTCCGCGATCGCCCCATAGGAGGATCTTGCCATGCATTACGCACCCCTCACACTCCCCGATTTATTGGTCAGCCGATGCAATTGAATTGTCACTCGATGTACCAGGCCCGGAAACTGGCCATGCGCTGTATGGAAGCGACTGACTAGTGCGCTTGGGTGGCCCAGTCCTTAGCCCAGTTCAAGGTCTGATGCACCTGTTCCAGACTGGCGGCTTCGCAGTACAGTCTCAGGACGGGTTCGGTGCCACTGAACCGAATCAGCAGCCAACTGCCATCTTCCAGGCGGAACTTATAACCGTCAGTGGTAATGCAATCGACCACTTTGCGCCCAGCAATTTCAGTCAGGGGATGGGTCTGGAGTTGGGCCAGTAGTTGGGCCCGCATTTCCATGCTGGCCAGATGGAGATCGATGCGATCGTAGTCTGAGCGGAAGTGGGTCCGTTCCTGCAACTGTCGATACAAATCACTCAAATCAGCCCCCGACTGAACCATTGCTTCCAACAGATACAGGGCCGACAGCAGAGCATCCCGCTCTGGGATGTGGTGGCCGTAGCCAATACCGCCTGACTCTTCGCCGCCTAACAAGACCTGGGTTTCCAGCATGCGATCGGCAATGTACTTGTAGCCAATGGCTGTCTCAAACACCGAACAACCATAGAGTTCGGCCACCTTTGGCATCAGGTCGGACCCACTGAGGGTTTTAATAAACTCTCCCCGATAGCCCCGACGGGCGACCAGATGCTCAATCAGGATGGGAATTAGGATTTGGGAGCTGAGGAAGTTGCCCTGGTCGTCTACCGCTGCGATGCGATCGCCATCGCCATCGAAAACCAGCCCAACCACCAATCCATCCTGACTCGCAGGTTGGTAGTCCCGTACTTGGGGCAGCAACTCGGGCAAATAACGGGGCAGCGGTTCGGGAGCGCCATTGCCAAACAGCGGATCGCGATCGCTATTCAGTTCATGGATGGGAGTGCCCAACAGCTTTTCCAGGCCACCCGCAGCAGCCCCATGCATGACATCGGCAAACACGGTCAGGTGTCCGGTTTGAATGGCCTGCTGAATTGCAGCGATATCCACCTGGGCCCGCAGGCCGTCGCAATAGCCCTGCCAGGGGTCAAACGTCTCCAGCTTACCTGGGGTGACGGCTTCTGGAGTGGCTGGCCCTGCTTGCAGGAGAGCCTCAATTTGTTGGGTCACAGCAGGCGACACAGACCCACCAAATCCCCCTTTGACTTTTAGACCGGAGTACTTGCCAGGATTGTGGCTGGCCGTGATCACCAGTGCGCCCAGGGCGTGATGTTGCTTAGCAGCCCAACTGAAGGCTGGCGTCGGAGCAAAACATTCGGACAGCAGCACATCGAATCCAGCCGCCACCACCGCATCGGCTGTGGCCCGGGCAAACTCTTCGGACAAAAAGCGGCGATCGTAGCCCACGATAATCAATTGGTTGCTCGTGTCACGACCGTAAACTTCTGCCAGGACCCGCGCCGCCAGGGGAGCAACCAACCGCAGCCGCTCAAAGGTAAAGTCATCCGCGATGACCCCCCGCCAACCGTCGGTGCCAAACTTAATCGCATCTGCAATGGAAGCCGGTGCGGGATGGGTCATGCCAACTGCCTCACTTAGATCTTCTAAAGGGTTCTGCCTATAACTTTACTGGCTAGATGGAACGGGCAATCAGTCAGGGTAAGGATTTTCCCCTGGTTCCCTGAATGCGATGGTTGCTATTTCCGATCGCCGGTAGGTTGCATCCATTTTCTCAATTCATGTTTCTTTACAGGTATCGGCAAGCCAGGGGATTCGTCAAATCTTCAAAAAATCAGGTCGGTTGATTGCAGTTTCCCCCAAACTATGGCCTCCAGCCGTCTGTTGCTGGGGCGGCATTCCGGCCCTCTAACGCCTGTTGGGGTCAGGCTGTAGGAGAGATGCCTGACACAGGATTCCGGCTGTGCGAAACTGGATTACGGTTCACTTGTGGCTAATCCAATCAGCAGGCTGAACCCAATGGGCCATCATTCATCGATTGAATCTAACTTTTTGCTGCACAGCCATGACAGACCAGACCCCTGCCAGCCGGATTGAACGGGACTCGATGGGAGAACGGCAGATCCCGGACACGGTCTATTACGGTATCCAGACGCTGCGAGCCGTTGAAAACTTTGCCATCAGTGGTCTGAAACCACTGGCGACCTATGTGGATGCCTGTGTGCTGATCAAGAAGGCGACCGCGATCGCCAATGGCGAACTGGGTTGCATTACGCCGGAGATCAGTCAGGCGATTGTCCAGGCGGCGGATGAGGTTCTGGCGGGGCAACTGCGGGATCAATTTGTGGTGGATGTTTACCAGGCTGGTGCTGGCACCTCCCACCACATGAATGTCAACGAAGTATTGGCCAATCGGGCGCTGGAATTGCTAGGCGACCAGAAGGGCAACTATCAACGCCTGAATCCCAATGATCATGTGAATTACGGTCAGTCTACCAATGATGTGATCCCTACTGCTATTCGTGTCGGCGGCCTGTTGGCCCTGGAACGGACTCTCTATCCCGCCCTATCTAACGCGATCGCGGAAATGGAAGCCAAAGGTCGGGAGTTTCAGGATATCGTCCGCTCTGCCCGCACCCACCTACAGGATGCAGTACCCGTGCGCTTTGGCGATAATTTTCGGGCCTGGGCCCAGATCCTGCGGGATCACCTGCTGCGGATTGAACGGGCGGCGGAAGATCTGACTATTCTGGGTCTGGGGGGCAGCGCTGCCGGCACTGGTTTGAATACCCATCCCCAATACCGCTTTCGGGCCGTGGAGATCCTTTCCGAGTTGATTGACCAGCCCCTACGACCGGCCCCCAATCTGATGGCGGCCATGCAGAGTATGGCCCCGTTTGTAGCTGTGTCGGGCGCCTTACGCAACCTGGCCCAGGATATGGTCAAGATTTCCCATGACCTGCGCTTGCTGGACTCCGGGCCCAAAACTGGCTTGAAGGAAATCCAACTCCCTCCCGTCCAACCGGGATCTTCGATCATGCCGGGGAAATATAATCCTGTGATGGCCGAAATGACGTCGATGGTTTGTTTTCAAGTCATGGGCCACGATGCGGCGATCGCCCTGGCGGCTCAGGCCGGTCAACTGGAACTCAATGTCATGATGCCGCTAATTGCCTATAACCTGATCCACAGCATCGAAATTCTGGGGCATACCCTGGATGCCCTGACCCGTCGGTGCATTCGTGGCATTACGGTCAACCGCGATCGCTGTCTGGCTTATGCAGAGGGCAGTCTGGCCCTGGTTACAGCCCTCAACCCCTACATCGGTTATTTGAATGCTGCTGCTGTAGCCAAAGAGTCGCTGGAAACAGGCAAATCCCTGCGGGAAATTGTTCTGGAACGGGAGCTCATGACCCTGGAACTGCTGGCAGAAGTCCTGAACTTGGAAGCCATGAGTCAACTGCCCCAAGACCCCCAATAGCCTATCAGTTTGCAAGCTGTTGGACGGCTGTAAACCAAAGCCGGCAATAACCTTGGCCCCAACTGACTGAAATAGACTGATCCCGAGCGGATGAGTCTGTGTCAGTCAGGCTGCTTGAGCAATTTTTAACATTCCGGCTTGATTTTTTCCTTTCCCAAGGATGAAATTTACATTAGAATCCATACATATCCGACCCGCGCGACTGTATTCGTTTGCCTAACCTGCAGCTTCTCTGGCTTAAGGCTTGCGCTAGCTAACCAGAGGGCACGATGGGCTTTAACTTTGGGTGAGGCATGGCAGGGAGGAAGCAAAAAAAGCGAGTCTCTTATTGGTCTGCCGAATCTAGATAGCCTCATCGGGGAGAGCTAGACCTCTTTAAGGTCTCCAGCAACAAATCCTGCGGACGTCCCAAGCAGGAAGGGCTCCTAAAGTTCTAAAAGGGCTCCTAAAGTTCTAAAGCGTTATGGGCGAAGACTGGGTGCTTCCTGATGATCGATTGCTTGCCCTCTGTTTTGGTTAGCAGTAGGGTAGTTCAGCCGCAGCAAGTCGATGGTCGGGGGTGAGCCGAGGCACAAGCCTGCGCATCCAGCCCTGTGACCGTAGATCGGGATCTCTGACCAGCCCTTAATAAAAAAACATCTGTAGTTTCCAGATAGGGTGTGTTGATGTGGAATTAAGTGGGAGAGGGGTAAAAAGATACACATGGTGAGGGGACAGATGGACACGCATGGAGCCTCGGACATTCTCAGTTTGCCCGCGCAGGAGTCTTCGGTTAGCGAGGTCGGCAAGCGCAATCCCTGGGGCTGGCAGAAGATGGGTCTTGTTGCCTGTGGGCTTTTGGGCGGTTTATCCGGTGCCTCCTTGCTCTGGCTTTTGAGCATTCCGCCCGCACCCAACTGTCAACAATTCTCGATGTTGACCTCTGATATGGAGCGGCTGTACTGCGCCCAGGAAGCAGCCCGCTCCGGCGATCTATCTAAAGTGCTCTCCGGCTTGAAGACGTTGAGCGAATGGACTCCGGACCGCCCGCTCTACCCGGAGTCCCAACGACTGATGGCGGAGTGGTCTACCTCGGTGCTCAATACCGCCCAACAAAAGGTGGAGCAAAGTGACCTGCATGGTGGCATCGAGCTGGCCCAACAGATCCCCAAAAACAGTCCGGTTTATAAGGATGCGCAGAGATTAGTCGCTGACTGGCGAGATGTCTGGGAGGAGGCAGAATCGATTTATGCCGATGCCCAGAAAGCCATGCAACAGCAGAACTGGAACCGGGCGACGGAACAAATTTCCCAACTGCGGTTGCTGAATGACGACTATTGGCGATCGCAGCAGGCCAATGCCCTGACCCAGCAGTTGTTGGAGGAACAAAAGGCCCGGAAAGTTTACACCCAGGCCAAACAAATGGCCCAGTCTGGTCAGATTCCCGATCTGGTGGGGGCCGTGAACCAGATCAGCAATATCCGCCGCAACACCTACACCTGGGCCGATCTGCAACCGGATTTGCGGCAATGGAGCGAGAAACTGCTGGCTACCAGTTTTCAACTCTGGCGCAAGGGGCATATGGATGAGTCCATTATCCTGGCTCAGCAAGCTGGCCTGAACCCCAAACTGACTCGAGATGCGGAACATCTAACCTGGTTGGGACAGGCCCGTAAGCTGGCCGCCAGTAGCTATTCAAATTGGCAAGCCACACCGGCCCAAGTTCTACAGTTGATGACGGCCACCACCCTGGCAAATCTAGTTCCAGCCGATAGTCGCTTTTATCAGGTGGCCCAAACCAGTCTCAAGGTCTGGCGGAATCAGTTGCAAGATGCTGGTCAGTTGCAGATTGCCCAACTAGCTGCCAATCTCAAGCATCCCTTTACGCTCCAGTTCGCCATCAACCAGGCGGAGCAGATCGCCCCCGCCCGCCCTCGCCGCTTACAGGCGCAGACCCTGGTAGCACACTGGAAACAGGAAATTCAACGGCTGGAGGATGAGCCCTATCTGGCCTATAGTCGCCAGTTGGCCAGCCAGGGAACCATGCCCGCCCTCAAAGCGGCGATCGCCCATGCCAGCCGTATTGGCCAGAACCGTGTGTTGCAGAAAGAAGCCCAAAGCCTAATCGCAGGTTGGAACCGAGAAATACAAATCCTGGAAGACCAACCAACCTTGAATGCGGCCCAACGTCTGGCCAGAGAAGGACGACTGGATGCTGCAATCCAGACTGCCAGCCAGATTCAATCGGGTCGCCCGCTCTATTGGCAGGCTCAAGCCGAAATCGGTAACTGGGTCACCTCGATTCGCCGCTCCCAGATGGCCCGTCGCCAAGCCCCGCAAGCGTCTAATCCATTCCCCAAACCGGCAGCCCCGGAACGGATAGAGGACGTCCAACCGGTGTTTCCGACTCTGGAATCATCCCAGGACGGTTCCCCACCATCGGCCATGCCTATTTCCACAGACGCCCCAATTCAGACGGTGGAAACCACTCCAGCCGAGCTACAGCCTCACTCTACGCCATCCCACCCCCCTGGGCAGGGAATCCCACCGCGCATCAGCCCAGAAACCTCACCCGCCAGACCGGTCGGCATGCCCATCCCACCTGCGCCAACTGCAATCCCTGCAACTGTAGTGCCAACAGCACCGGTCAATCAGCCAGGCCCCTCGGTCGGCAACCAGCCCCTTCCGGTCACGGAAGAGTTACCACCAGCCTCATCAACCATTACCCCCCTTTCCCAGCCTGAACCGCCAACAGCCACCCCAATGACCCAGAATCCCTGAT
>CAZBTL010000188.1:0-8445 GCA_964494755.1 uncultured bacterium
TATTGCTTGTCTGTTACCCAGATTTCTGCTTCACTACGGAGGAAACCGATGAACTGACATTGGCTGTATCTACGGTTAACCGATTTTTCCTCCCTGCTGACTTTAGGTGAATGGGTTCGCATGGATGTTCGAGGTTTAGTCGATTTTGGCAAGAGCCTAGGTCTGGGTGGAGTGGCTGTCGCGATCGCCCTGTCTCCGACGACCGTTTCAGCTCTCCAACCGGCTGAAAGTCCTATCTTGCAGTCATCCAGAGCCCGTTCTGGGATGGGCCAGGAAACAGTTAACGGTTTCGGCAACACTGCTACCCCTACAGCCAATCGGTTGCAGCCAAGCCAAGCACCTGATCAGATTGGACAGGCAGCACCGGAGTTGCGGCGTCCGTCCCAACCGTTGTTGCCCTTGCCGCCCCGACCAGATCTACAACCACTCCCCACAACCGTACCGGAAAAACCAGCGCCCCCCGACTTACAGCCCCAGCCGCCCCGAAAGCCGATGGATGCAATCCCGGCCAACCCAGAACAGACGGTTCTGGTGCAAAAAGTTGAGGTGGTCGGCAGCACGGTCTTCTCCTCAGCAGAACTGGCTAAAGTGGTGCAGCCCTTCGAAAATCAGCAGCTGACCTTTGAACAACTGCTGGAAATTCGAACCGCAATTACCCAGCTCTATGTCCAGCGGGGATACACCACATCGGGAGCCTTTCTGCCGCCCCAGAACATTTCCAGCGGCACGATTCGGGTGCAGGTGATTGAGGGTGAACTGGAGCAAATTGAAGTCAATGGTTTGCGCCGACTGCGGGATGGCTATGTGCGCAGTCGGCTGGCCCTGGCTGGCCAGCAACCAGTCAACATTCGCCAACTGGAATCGGCTCTACAACTGCTGCAACTGAATCCCCTGTTCCAGTCGGTGCAGGCTGAGTTAAAAGCGGGAACCAGTCCCGGTCGAAGCGTGTTGATTGTGAATTTGCAAGAGGCGCCTTCATTGCAGGGCTCCTTGTTGATCAATAACCAGGAGTCGCCTAGTGTGGGGGAAATTCAGGGCGGAGCCCAACTGACCGAGTTAAACCTGTCGGGACTGGGCGATCGCCTGACGGCCTATGTCGATGTCACCAAAGGGCAGTTGGAATATGACTTCCAGTATGAAATTCCGCTGAATCCTAGAGATGGCACCCTACGGCTGGAATATAACCGAATTAACAGCGAAATCATCCAGGAGCCTTTTTCGGTACTGGGAATTCGCAGCGAAAGTCCCACCTATTCGATTGGATTTCGCCAGCCCATTATTCGCACCCCCGCAACCGAATTTGCCCTCAGTCTAAACTTCGATGTCCGTTCCAGCCAGACCTACCTGCTGGAAGACATTCCCTTTTCCTTTTCCCTCGGCCCCCAGGATGGCCTGTCAAAAGTGTCGGCGTTCCGCTTCGGACAAGAGTGGATTCACCGCACCCCCCGACAGGTGTTGGCTGCCCGGTCTGTGTTCTCCTTTGGCACCCGTCTGTTTGGCGCGACAGAAAACGAAGGGTCCATTCCAGATGGTCAGTTTTTTAGCTGGGTAGGCCAGTTTCAGTGGGTTCAGTCGTTGGGGGATGTGATTTCCATTGTTCGCCTATCCACCCAGTTGACCCCCGACCCACTGCTGCCAATTGAACAATTTGGCATTGGTGGAGTGGATACCGTGAGGGGTTATCTGCTGAATCAGCGGATTGGCGATAGCGGGGTAGCAGCTTCCCTGGAATTTCGCATCCCCATTGTGCAGCAGCCACAAGGCATTGGGGTGATTCAACTGGCACCCTTTTTTGATGCCGGAGCCGTCTGGAATGCCAACGGGCAGGTTCTGCCCCCCAGTTCATTGTTCAGTCTGGGTCTGGGTTTGCGCTGGCAACGGGACCCCTGGCTGTCAGCCTCGCTATATTGGGGCATTCCCCTCACCTCCGTCGATCGGGGTTCCGATTCCCTGCAAAGTTCCGGTATCTATTTTTCCGTGCAATTTCAACCGTTTTGATTGGCATTAACAGGTTTGAATGGTTTCTACCTGAACTTTAAGAGCCTGTAGTTCTGGCTGGCTTGCGCTCACAACCGAGGCCATCCTTGTCCCGATCAAACCTGTGGGGGTCAGGCGGCAGAACCTTGAAGTTGCGATGCTGAATATCTCTGCAATCCAGATCCGGTGGCGGCGACGGAATGCACACCTCTGGATAAGCTGGATCACAACCAGCAGCAGATTGGGCTGGTTGCAGGTGGGCAAATGAGAGAGAAATTGCCACTGTTAGTCCCAGCAAAATTCCCAAAAGCCATTTCATGGGGAGTTCCTCAAGTCACTTTACGTAACCTTCCCGATGGCTACTGGAAATGGGCCAACAGACAGCCCAGTCAACCAAAATTTCATCTGCCCAAGGCAAATCTAAATAATTCATGGTGCATGACTACCTGCAAAATGTTGCTGCAAATTGGCCACTCGCTGCCCAACCAATGGGCAGACCTGCTACAACCAGGATGGAACCCTTTTGAAGTAACGTCGAACGTGTCCATGAACTGGCAGGAAATTTCGGGTAATTGGGTGCTGGCGCCCGATCGCCCCACGGCAATCATCCATTTTCTGGGCGGCGCCTTTGTCGCCACGGCCCCCCAGATCACCTATCGGCGGCTACTAGAACGATTAGCTTTGCAGGGCAACGTGATTGTCGCCACCCCGTTCATCAACACCTTTGACCATCAGGAGATTGCCCAAACCGTTTACCGCAACTTTAATCGAGCGGTGGAAATCTTGCAGGACAATAGGCTGCGGAAACGCTATCTCCCCATCTATGGCGTCGGCCACAGCCTGGGCTGTAAATTGCATTTGCTGATTGGCAGTCGCTTTCCGGTGGAGCGGGCCGGGAATGTGCTGATTTCCTTCAACAATTTTTCCGCCAAGCAGGCGGTGCCGTTGATGGATCAGATGTCTTCGCTGGTTTCCCAGTTTGCCACGGACCTGCCACTGGAATTTGCCCCGTCTCCGGCCGAAACCAACCGGATTGTGGCCCAAAACTATCAGGTGCGGCGCAACCTGCTGGTGCAGTTCACCAACGACACCATCGATCAGACCGCCGGTATGTCCAAAGTGTTACACAGCCGCTTTCCTGGAATGGTGACGGCCCGGACCCTGCCCGGCAATCACCTGACGCCGTTGGGCCCCGATGCGGACTGGCAAGCCGGTGCGGTGTTCACCCCCTGGGATGCGATCGCCCAGTGGATGCGCCAGGAAGTTTATCGGGACTTGCATCAACTGGAACGAACCCTCCTGCAATGGCTGAATCCTCTGAGTAGCCTGTAAGCAATGGGTTAGGGGGCATGCTCTCACCAAACTGGGCTCCCTTACTTTTCCAGGGATACGATTTTGCAATCCCGTGATAAGATTCACGGGTTTAGAGTACGAGCAATGCATTTCGCAGGGGCAACGAGCAAGACTCCATGAACGTTGAAGTTGGAACTGAGCAGTCTGGCCTGATGGACATTGAAGCGGTTCAAAAAGCCTTGAACCGTTCCAGGGCATCGATTTACCGCTATGCCAATACAGATCCGAACACGGTGAATCCGCCCTACGATCCCACCCGGCTCAATCCTGAACTGCGCAATCACAAAGATGAGTCCCTATTGTTCCATCCCAATGAGGTGGCCCGCTTTGCCAGGGATGTGTTGAAAATCAAACAGGTGACGATTGAAGTGCGGGAAATGCCGCCGGATCCCACCCAAGAACTGTTACAGGCAATTCTGGAAGAGCTACGGAGTATTCACGCCTTGTTGCAGGCCCGCGATTCAGACTTCTAAATGAAATCATCTGAATGAAATCAATGATCTACGACCGTCTTGCCCGCTGAGCCCCAGAAACGGCAAAGGAGCCAGGGAAATGATGGCCAGGATTGGGGCCTGTTGGCGCTGGCGATCGCAGAAGGAAACACACTCTGGGATCCCTGAAAAGCCCTGTGAAAGGGATATTGGGGTAATTTTTTCGGCCACCCTTGCGGGGAGCAACCGGGATCCTGGAGAATGAACAGAACTCCAACACGGCGTCTAGATCGCTATGATCCGAAATATAGCGTCTGTATTGAATTGAGATTTATCCGGGAACTGGACATGACATCATACGCATCCTCAACTGCCAGAGCCGAAATGAGTGAACTCCGGCGTTTACGCGGCTTGTTGCCGCCGGAACTGCAAAGCTGGGTTTCGGTTGAGGCCTCGACAGCCGTAAATCCCCCCCTGATTGTGTGCGAGGAAATCGGTCGGGACGAAGTGGAAGTGCTGATCGATATGGTGAAGTGGGAACAACTGGCCACCGATCAGCGCAATCTGCTGTTCTGGCATGAGGTGGCCCGCATCCAGAATGACACCATTCCCAAGGATGGCTGGGAAATGGCGGCCCTAGCGATTGGTCTGGGCGGTGCTGTGGGTGAGTTATGGGTCCAGGATGGGCTACTGCTGCTGCTGGCGCTGGGCCTGTGTAGTGTGGCCGGTTGGCGTCTGTGGCAGAAGAATAGCGCCGACAAGGTGTCCAAAATCCTGGTCGATGCAGACGAGAAGGCGATCGCCCTGGCCACCCGGTTTGGCTACACCTTGCCCAACGCTTACAAAAGTCTGGGCAGTGCGCTGAAGGTGCTGATTGAGCAGTCGCCCAACAAGAAACAGCGATCGCGCTATGAGATGCGTCTGGATGCGCTGAAAAAGAGTGCCGCTAAGGCCAAGGCTCGGATGAAGAGTCAGGCCGAAAATGCGATTTAAACCATTTCAGACCTAAAAAATAAGGGGGAATAGCCGGAGCGACATTCCCCTTTGTTTCTGAGCTTTTCCACAGAAACCTTTAGTTTTTCAACGTTTTCCACAGATTTTGTGGCAGTTTTCCACAGTTTGCTGTGGAATTTTTCCTATTCCCACTCGATGGTTCCGGGGGGCTTGGAGGTAATGTCATAGACCACCCGATTGACCCCGCGCACTTCGTTGACGATCCGGTTGGCGATGGTTTCTAGCAAATTATAGGGCACCCGCGACCAATCAGCCGTCATGCCATCTTCACTGGACACAAAGCGCAGCACGATGGGATAGGCGTAGGTGCGTTGGTCACCCATGACGCCTACACTGCGGATAGGCAGCAGCACAGCGAACGCCTGCCAGAGTTCATGGTAAAGACCACTGCGATTAATTTCCTGTCGCACGATTAAATCCGCATCCCGCAGAATATCCAGGCGGTCTTCCGTCACCTCACCCAGAATCCGAATGGCCAGGCCCGGACCAGGGAAGGGTTGCCGTTGCACAATTTCTTCCGGCAAACCGATGGATCGCCCTACTTTGCGGACTTCATCTTTGAACAGTTTCCGCAACGGTTCGATCAACTTAAACTGCAAGTCCTTGGGCAAACCCCCGACGTTATGGTGGCTCTTAATCTTGACCGCCACCCGTTCACCCGTTTGGGGATCGACATTCGTATCGGCTGATTCAATCACGTCGGGATACAGTGTTCCCTGGGCCAGATAATCGAAGGGCCCCAGCCGCTTGGATTCTGCTTCAAAGACTCGAATAAATTCGTGACCAATCCGCTTGCGTTTTTCTTCTGGATCGGAAATTCCCCGGATGGCTGTCAGGAAGCGATCTCGGGCGTTGACATACTCCACCGGAATATGGAATTGTTCCTGGAACAACTTAACCAGACGTTCCGGTTCCAGTTTCCGCATAAACCCTTGGTCAATGAACATGCAGGTCAGTTGATCGCCGATCGCCTTGTGCAGCAAGAAAGCCAAGGTAGAAGAGTCCACACCACCAGAGAGGGCCAACAACACTCGCTTGTCGCCAACTCGGGCGCGAATTTCCCGCACTGACTCCTCCACAAAGGCAGCGGTGGTCCAGGTTGGCTGGCACTGACAGATGTGATACACAAAATTGCGGATCAGCGCCAGACCACCAACGGAGTGCACCACTTCCGGGTGAAATTGCACCCCGTAAAGACGTTTCTCGTGATGGGCGATCGCGGCGCAGGGAGTGTTGTCGGTGTGGGCCAGCAAATCAAACCCTTCGGGCATGCGGGTCACCGAATCCCCATGACTCATCCACATAGTGGCGCCATCATCCACATTGGTCAGGAGATCGGTGGGATCATCGATAAACAGAGCCGCTTTGCCATATTCGCCACGGGCAGCTCGCTCCACCTCGCCCCCCAACTGTTGCACCATCAGTTGCATGCCATAGCAAACTCCCAAAATGGGAATGCCCAGTTGCCAGATCTCCGGATCACATAGGGGCGCCCCTTCGTCATAAACCGAATTGGGACCACCGGAGAGAATAATTCCCTTAGGGCTGAGTTGTCGCAATTGTTCGGCAGAGGTGCGCCAGGACAGGACTTCTGAATAGACCTGAGTTTCCCGAATACGCCGGGCAATCAGTTCAGAATATTGGGAACCAAAGTCCAGAATAACAACCATCTGGCGGTTCAAGGCATCCAAAGCAGTCATGGTGGGTTGGGCTTCTGTCTGTAAGGTCACCGCAGTTTCCTGGTATGCATTCTGAAAAGGTGGACTATCGGCAACTGTCAAACGCGAATTAATGAAGGATTTAAGAGTTGTAAAGTAAGCTTGCCTATTCTATAAGCCTAACAGACTTGTCCCAGAAGGGTGGCACCGTTTTCGCCGCAAAGATGACCGTGACCTACCTCACAGGTAAAAACCGATGCAGGTCATGGTTTTTGCTGATGCAACGCCTTCCCTGAAGTGAGCAGAAACACCAGAAATCCGTGATTTCCGTTCTGTGCACAGCCACAATTCTGGTGCATCCTAAAGGTGTTGGGGCAGTCTGACCATCAGACGGCGAGGCGTTCTCTCTTTCACTTCGTCCCGAGTCCCACAACCGGAGCAGTATATGATTGCAACGCTTGATCGGATTGAATCGCCTGCTGTCGAGACAGAACCGCAGCCAGCTTCCCCTCTAAAGACGATTGTCTTACAACCATCGGGCAGTCTTGAGCAACATACCTGTGTCGCCTTCCAGTCAGAGTTAACAACAGCCCTTCAACAGGCTCAACAAGCCGTCATCGTAGATTTCCTCTGGGTTTCTTCAACCGATGCCGCTGGAATTGCGGTGTTGGCCGCTGGCATCCAACAGGCAGCCCAGCTAGGCAAGGCTCTGTCCTTCCATGCCATGGATATCCGCACTCGCCTGGCCCTGGAAACGGAATGGAACCGTCAGCAGGAACGGTTGCTCGGCTCTCACCAGAGTTGGTTTAGTAGCGAATTGCAGAATTATCTGACACAACAGACAGGAGCATAATCGAGCTAGACTGCCCTGGACAGGCAAAGCAATTCATTGCCCGTCTCAGATGCAGTCCGCCAACCTCAGGAACCAGAACCAGTTGGAGCTTCTCCGGCTGGGGTGTCTGAGAGCTCTGGCGGAGTTGAATTCTGGGCGGCTTGAGCCCGCTCTTCCCGTTTCTTTTTCTCTGCTTGCAGCAAGTCTTCCATAACAATCCTGGCCTGGGCCATCTTTTCCAGATTGCTACGATAAAGGTCCAGGTCTTTTTGCAACTTATCTTCTGGCAGGTTCAGGGCTTTACACAGCTCGGTCAGCTTTTCCGTCCGTTTTGCTTCATCTTGAACCAGATCCGGATCGGCCCCTTCCAGCAGAGTAAACAGACCAATGCCAAACAGGCGGCTATATTTGAAGCGACTATTATGGGCGATCGCCCGTATCTGCTCTTGCAAGTCAGCAAATTCGGGTAAGGACAGTTCCTGCTTCACCCATTTCACCAAATCATCTGGAGAAAGCTGTTTGGCGACAGCCTCCAATCTTTCTGCATCCTGCCGATAGCGTTGTGGGTCGTTATCAATTGCCCGACAGATGCCGTTAAAAATTGACTGCACATCGGATTCAGGTCGATAGCCCTGCATAAAGCGGTTCAACGATGTGACCACACCAAGGGCATAGATGGGGTCGTAGCGGAAGTCCACATTGACCGTCAGCAAATGTACCTCTACTAATAACTCTTCCACCACCCGACGATAAATGGAGTTGATCGGACGGGTATGGAGGTTGTAAAAAGCTCGCTTTGTATCGGAGACCGTGCGGACGTTATTCACAGCAACACTCAAATCGGCAACATGTTTTCATTGTCTCTCTCGACGGGACGTTTTGCCAAGATTCGCTGGGATCCAGATATGGAAGGATCTGGCACCTGGTCTCATGCTCACCACACAAGCCAATTCAAGAAGCGCCGGCTGGACATCCATTGAACCAGGTGAGATCCACAACGTTGGAAAAACGGGTCAATCCTTCCCCACTGCCAACTGAGTGATTACGCGAGGGCGGAATTGTTCAAACAGGCGATCGCGGTGGAAAGTTGCCTGCATACAATACGATACGATAAATCTCGATCAATCTGGGCCATTGTCGGAACGGACGGCTACAATACCGATTGCATTGTCACTGGTTG
>CAZBTL010000189.1:0-8359 GCA_964494755.1 uncultured bacterium
GTGAGAAGGATTTCCTGCGGAAACCTTTCACAATCCTGATCGGATCGCTATACCCCTTCAGACGGCTGACTGCTATTTAGCAACACCTGGGGGCTGGGGCAACGTTAAAATAACCAAGCGGCAAGTAGTAAAGCGACATGGTTGGCCTGTCTCCCCAGTTACAAGAACGGCTGTCACTTCCCCTGCGCATTGGCACGGTGGAGGTGAACAGTCGCGTGTTACAGGCTCCTCTGTCAGGGGTGACCGATCTCGTGTTTCGGCGACTGGTGCGCCGGTATGCGCCCACCTCCATGATGTATACCGAGATGGTGCAGGCCTCCAGTTTGCATTACCTGAGGGAATTGCCCCAGATCATGGCAGTGGATCCGGATGAACACCCGATCAGCATTCAGTTGTTTGACTGTCGGCCTGATTTTTTGGCGGAAGCGGCGCAAAAAGCAGTAGAGGAAGGGGCCGACACGATTGACATTAACATGGGTTGTCCGGTCAACAAGATTACTAAAAATGGTGGTGGGTCTTCCCTGTTGCGGCAACCGGAAATGGCGGTGCAACTGGTGCAAACCGTGGTGCAAGCGGTGTCGGTGCCGGTCACGGTGAAGACGCGCATTGGCTGGACCGATGACGAAATCACCATTCTGGACTTTGCCCGCCGTTTGCAGGATGCAGGAGCCCAGATGCTGACGGTGCATGCTCGTACCCGAGCCCAGGGCTATAACGGACCGGCTCGCTGGGAGTGGATTGGTCAGGTGAAAGAGGTGCTGTCGATTCCGGTGATTGCCAATGGCGATATTTTTTCGGTGGAAGCGGCGGTGCACTGTCTGGAACGGACGGGGGCCGATGGGGTGATGTGTTCGCGCGGCACGCTGGGCTATCCCTTTTTGGTGGGAGAAATTGACCATTTCTTGAAAACTGGGGAACGAAAAGCGGCTCCCAGTTCGGTGGAGCGGTTGTGCTGCGCCCGCGAACATCTCTGGATGCTCTGGCAATACAAGGGCCAGCGGGGAGTACACCAGGCCCGCAAACACATGACCTGGTATTGCAAGGGGTTTGGTGGGGCACCGGAACTGAGGCATCAACTGAGTGTGATTGAAACGGTGCAACAGGGGCTGGACTTACTGGATCGGGCCATCGCCGATCTGGCTGGCGATCGCCAGTGCTCAGGGCTGAGTGATAGTTCGAAACCGCTGCTTGCTTGTGCATCGGCCAGTTAGGGTTAACCCAACTTCCACACCTGTGGAAGTTGCTGGGGACGAGATGCTATCGACCTGCAGCGAGTCACACCATATTCCAACACTGTGGAAGTAAGTGGGCCTCCATGTTCCACAATGTTGGAAGTTGTCAGGGCTGATGTTACCCACCCTGGAGGCTGACCGGAAATTCGTCGTCCCAGGTTCCCAGGGTGTGGAAGTGGCAGGCGGGCCAGTAGCAATCCGGTGGAACGCCCTGTTGAGTCAGGGTAATGCCTTCGGAGAGGCAGGCTGGCATAAAGTAGAGTAATGAACTGTGCAACTGCTGCTGTGATTGAGCGGGACTGGTTGGGCCGCTGTTCCACCCAGGTAGCTCCCGATTTGGTCGGTTGTGTCCTGGCTCGACAATTAGAAGATGGCACGATTCTGCGGGGCGTAATCGTAGAAACTGAAGCCTATGCTCCGGATGATCCGGCTTGCCATGCCTATCGCCGTCGCACCCCCCGCAATGCTGTCATGTTTGGTCCGGCCGGAACCAGCTATGTCTATCTAATCTACGGCATGTACCACTGTTTGAATGTGGTCACCGATCGGGATGGGGTTCCCAGTGCGGTTTTGCTGCGGGCGCTGCAATTAGACACCCTGCCCCCTGGCGCAACGTCCCAGTCCCCAGCCAAACTCCATCGTCTGGCGGCCGGACCTGGCAAGCTCTGTCGCATCTTCCAGATCGATCGCTCCCTCAATGCCATTCCCCTGCAAGGGGGAGAACCATTGTGGCTGGAACACCGTCCTGCCCAGTTTCAACACCAGTTGGACCAGGGGCGCTTAGCCCTGACCCAAACGACTCGGATTGGTTTGACTCAAGGAGCAGAGTTACCCTGGCGATGGTATCTGTCCAATTGTCCAGCGGTCTCCAAGCCATGAGCAGATTTGGGATCTGAGTTAATTTACGCTGCTGGAACCGGCAAGCCTAAGCCCGCTATCAGGATGCCTAGAATCTGGTTCAGGTGCGGTGAGATGTAGTAGTCGGTCAGGTCAATGGAGACGGTTGTAGCTGTTAACTGGAGAAACTTCCAAATTTCGCCGGTGGTGACGGTGCCGTAAATCGTGTCGATGGGTTGACCTTCCCGCTGATTAAAGGTTTGGGCGGCGACCATGCTGGCAATGCACTGCCCTAAACCGGCCTTGATGTTTTCATTCTTGGCTTCGGTGATCAGGATGACGGGAGCATTGATGGTGAGTTGCTCCTTGGATCGGCTGAGGATGTAATCGCAATAGCCAACCAGCCCTTTTCCCGAATCTACGTTAAATTCGACGCCCGAAAAGAGGCTAATTTGACCATTGGCCCGGCGTCGCACTTCCAGTAAAACCGGGGTAATAATCATTTCAGAGCGGGCTTTCTCGGTGTTGATGGCGATCGCCAGTTGCACCGTTTCTTGCAGGGTTGTATTCAGCCGATCGCTACTGGCGATCGGTTCAACCGATGCGAACAAGTTGGGCTGTTCGTCGATCTGTAACCCAAATGCTTTTTTCACCGTTTGCAGGGTGAAGTCGCTGTAGGCCATTTCCCAGGTCCGGTGTAGTTACCATCATTATCCCTGAAGGTCAGGGGAGATACCAAGCCACCCTAGTTCGACAAAAGTCGGCTGTCAGAATGGTTTCGGTGTCACGGCTCAAGGGTTGACAGGGTCTTCATGGGTGGTTCCTGCAAAGCCTTACTTCTGATCATAGGCGGTGGTCAGGGCTGCGATCGGGGTGGTTCAGTTGTTGTGAAAATCTGTGGTTTGTGGGAGGTGAGTCAAAGTTGCTATAAGATTTTTTCGGAGTCTTTCCACTGCTTGTTTGACACACCTCTGTTTGTTGATACTACAAGAAGAGTTAAGAAACTATGGATGTTAAGTTGATTTTGGTGGGACTGGCTGGATTATTCACTGTTGCTTGCTTATTCTTCGGCACGCGCAACGGATTTTATGACACGGATAACTATCACGGCAACGGATCGGCCCATTAAGGAATGGGTTGCTGAAGCTCATTTGACTGTTGAGTGGGGTCGGTTGCCAGCGTGGTTGATACGTTTGTCTGGAATAGCTCGTTGGTTGGGATCCAGGTAAGGCAAGTGCCTGGAAAGGCTTTTGGTTTTCAGGGTTTTGCCTCCGCAGGCGCTAGGATGCTAGCAGGAGGGTAACCAGTTGGACATGGAGCGTTGTGATAATCTCCATGATTTGGTTTTGGTGTCAGCGTGAGTGAACTGGAGTGCCTGGCATATGGAGTGGGGAATGCCGATGAGGGCATCTGTCTCCTGTTGCGGATGGGGCCTCACCGGATTTTGCTGGACTGTGGGCTGAATAATATTGCTCCCCTTTTTGCCAAAAAAAAGGCAGCACCGGCAGACGTGGTGTTGTGTAGCCATGCCCATGCTGACCATGCCCGAGGGCTGTTGGCCCTGCGACGCACCTTTCCTCAACTGCCCATTTATGCTAGTGAGGTAACGACCCAACTACTGCCGCTAAACTGGCTGGATCAGGACTTTCAACGATTACCGCTGTTCTGTCAGGCGCTGCCTTGGCGCACCCCGATTGAGTTTATGGATGGCCTGACGGCGGAGCTGTTTCCCGCTGGCCATTTGCCAGGAGCGGCGGCGATTCTGCTGACTTACCAGCCTCCCGTTCCCGTGGGTGTTGCTGCCCGGCCATACACAGTGTTCTATACTGGGGATTTTTTTCTGTCCAATTCTCGTCTGGTGGTTGGGCTACCGCTGGAAGATTTGCGCGGTCTAAAGCCGGATGTGCTGATTGTGGAGGGAAGCTACGGTTCGGCGCGCCATCCCCATCGACGACAGCAGGAGAACCAACTGGCAGAACGGATCTATCGGGCGATCGCCGAGCAGAAATCGGTCCTTTTGCCTACCGCCCCGCTGGGATTGGGGCAGGAACTGTTAATGTTACTGCGCAGTCACCACCTGTTCACTGGCCAGGACATTACCATCTGGGTGGATGGGGCGGTGGCGGCTGGCTGTGATGCTTACCTGGACATCCTGCCCCATTTGCCGCTGCCGGTGCAGAACTTTGCCCAACATCAAGCTCTGTTTTGGGATGAACGGGTGCGTCCTCGGGTGCGCCGCCTGACGCCTGATCTGCGAGCAAATCTAGGGAAATCGCCCTGTATTGTTCTGACTGATGAAGCGGCGGATTGGCAGCAGTACTATGGGGAGCGGCCGCAGGATTGGTGTGTGCTGTTACCTCAGGAGCCGCACCGGCTTACGGAGACCGCGACAGGGGGGAACCCGCCAGTGGTCGTGGAAACCTATCTTCTGGCGCAACATTGTGATGTGGCCGGAACGACCCAACTGATTCATAACCTGCGGCCGCAGCATGTGATTTTGGTGCATGGCACGCCGACCTATCTCACCGATCTGGCTAACCTGGAGGAGTTGCATAACCGGTATCAGTTGCATACACCAGTGGCAGGCACGCTGGTTGATCTGCCCATCGGGGAAACGTTTTTGCAACCGGCTCCGCCAGAAACCAGCTATGAGGGGGAACTGACGGAACTGGATACGGTGGTGACGATTACGCTGCCCAATGCGATCGCCGCCGATCCCCGCTGGCAAACCCTGGCCGATACGGGCTTAATTGAAGCCCACTGGCAGGGGGAGGAATTGGTCTTACGGGGATTGCCACAACGGGAGTTGTTGCGGCCAGGCAGTGAAGTGCGTAAGCGTGACTTTGCCGTCGGCCCACGGGACTCCACCCCCACCCTGCGGGACGTGGGGCCGCCAGAACCAGGACAAAGCGGTCAGTCTGAGGGCAAGGGCCGATCCACCAACCGCTGGAATGATTGGGTCGATGCCGGTGTGCCACCGCGGCCCAGTTGTTTTACCTGTCGGCATTATCGGGGCCAACGCTGTTGGAATCCGGCTTCTCCTCTGTTTGAATTCAAGGTGACACCCGATGGCTATTGCCCGGTGTTTGAGCCGACCCAGTCAGACGCCGCTGATCTGGATGAATAACCTGCTGGGTGAAGGGGCTATCGCACAGAAGGGCCGGGATGTGGTCAAATGAGATCGGCCACCCCAGGCAATGTTTAGTTGAGAACTTTTGGTTGAGAACATTCCCCTATGCGTTTCCCGAATCGGTTTCCCCTGCTGCTGACCACCGTTGCGATCGCCCTGGCGGCTTGTCAGTCCAGCCCCGGTCCAGCCCCGACCAATTCTCCACAAGCCAGTAGTCCGGGTGGGTCAGGGGGCGCAGTTCCGATTGGTATTGCCGTGGCCCAGACCAGTAACGTTGCCTTGCTGGGGCAAGAGCAGGTTGCCGGAGCCAAAATTGCCGAGACCTATTTCAATCAGAAAGGCGGTATCAACGGCAGGCCGATTCGCTTAGTGTTTCAGGACACAGCTGGGGATGAGCAAGGGGCAGTCAATGCCTTCCAAGCCCTGATTACCAAGGATAAAGTGGTGGGAATTGTGGGGCCAACTCTGTCGCAGCAGGCGTTTGCCGCCGATCCGATCGCCGACCGGGCCAAAGTTCCGGTCCTAGCCCCTTCCAACACGGCCAAGGGCATCCCGCAGATTGGCGACTTTATTGCCCGGGTGTCGGCTCCCGTTGCAGTGGTGGCGCCCAACTCGGTGAAAGCGGCCCTGAAACTGAATCCGGCAATTAAAAAGGTGGCCGTCTTCTATGCCCAGAACGACGCCTTTAGTAAATCCGAGACGGAAATCTTTCAACAAACCGTGAAGGACGCCAAGCTGGATCTGGTCACGGTGCAAAAGTTCCAGACCACCGACACCGATTTCCAGACCCAGGCCACATCGGCCATCAATTTCAAGCCGGACCTGGTAATTATTTCTGGTCTGGCCGCAGACGGGGGCAACCTGGTGCGGCAATTGCGAGAGCTGGGTTATAAGGGACTGATCATTGGCGGCAATGGGCTCAATACCTCGAATCTGTTTCCGGTGTGCAAGGCTCTTTGTGATGGCATCTTAATTGCCCAGGCCTATAGCCCGGAACATGCCAACGATATTAACAAAGCCTTCCGGCAGGCCTATCAACGTCAATTCAAGAAAGAGCCACCCCAGTTTACGGCCCAGGCCTTTACGGGAGTTCAGGTGTTTGTCGAGGCCCTGAAAGCCCTGGATCAGAGAGGTAAGTTGGCTCAAAAGTCGCTGCCTGACTTGCGGGTGGCTATGAATCAGCAGCTTCTGGCTGGGAAATATGAGACTCCCCTGGGTGAGATTGCCTTTACACCGGAGGGCGAAATCATTCAGAAGGACTTCTACGTGGCCCAGATTAAGATGGATCCAGATGGCGCCAATGGCAAATTTGTGTTTTTGAAATAGGCTGAATTCTCAATTCCGGTTACACCTGAGGGGGATCAACGCAAGTTGGGATAGGCTGGTAAGTCAGGAATTCAGAGCCAGTCGTTCGGCTCTGGACCAAGTGACTGGTTTCTGAATTCTGACTCCTGCCCCAATAAAAATGTCCGGCTTGACTGAGGTGGCTCCCCAGGGTCCCGCAAGCGTCAGATTGGTTCTCTTCCCCTGGGTCGGTTATGCGTATCGTTGCTTACCTCTACAGCGATCCCTTACTGGAAGCCGCCCCTGATCCGGCGATTTGGGGCTGGGAAGTGGATCAGGTCTATCAGGATCTGGCCCGATCCACTGCCACGTCGGAGGGCCAGAAAGACAGGCGATCGACGCTGACGGACACAGATCGCCTGCAATGGCAGCAGCTACTTAGGGACTGTGAAGTAACCCCGACCGATTATTTGTTGGTGCAACGCCTGGAGGATTTGGGCGCTTCGGTGCAGGCTGTGGGCGATCGCCTGTCCGAGTTAGAAGCCCTGGGGGTGCGCCTGATTGTGCTGGAGTCGCCATCGGCGGAAGGACTGTCTGGATCTGGACAGGCGATGCTTCAAGCAGTGGATATTCGGGCGGAAATGCTGCAATTTCTGCAACAGATCCAGCGCAGCCAGCGCAGCCGCCGCATTCGCCAGGGCCATGCCCGCAATCGGGTGAAAGCCTTGCCGCCGCCAGGAAAGGCTCCCTATGGCTATCGCCGAGGCCGGACGGGGTATGTGATTGACCGAACCACAGCGCCGGTGGTGAAGGAGTTTTTTGAACAGTTTTTACTGTTTGGCTCCCTGCGGGGAGCGGTGCGCTTCCTGGCCAAGAAATATGGCAAGAAAATTGCCGTGTCTACCGGACAGCGCTGGTTGACCAGTCCTGTTTATCGGGGTGATCTGGAGTATCACAATGGCGAGATTGTGCCCGATACCCATCCGGCGCTGCTGTCGCGGGATGAGGCGGCCCAGATCGATCGCCTGTTGCGGCGTAACCGCCGCTTACCCACCCGATCGGCCACTGCCCCCCGTTCCCTGGCTGGGTTGGTGGTTTGTGGCGAATGTCAGTCCGGTCTGACCATTACCCGAGTTACCACGGCCAAGGTGGGGCGCAAAGCCGAGAAGCAAGCCCAGGAATATCTCTATCTGCGATCGCCCACCTGTCCCAGAAAGCCGCGCTGTCGGGCGATCGCCTATGAGGCCGTGTTGCAGGCCACAATTGAGCGTATCTGTGTCGATTTGCCAGCGGCGGTGAATGGGGCTCCCCTGCCGGATATGGATGGGGTGAAACGGGGCCTGGAAGCAGCGATTGCCGCCAAGCAGCGAATCCTGGAGCAATTACCGGCCTTGGTGAGCGAGGGCATCCTGGATTCAGAGACCGCAGACCTGCGGGCCTACAAGGTGCGGACGGAAATTGCCCAGTTGCAGGCCAAACTGGCCCAGTTGCCGCCGATTAACCTGAAAGCGATCGCCCAGACGGTGTCCATTCCCCAGTTCTGGCTGGACCTGTCGGAAGCGGAGCGCCGGTTCTATTTCCGAGAGTTTATTCGCCAAATTGAACTGCAACGCCAGGGCAAAAGCTGGCAACTCAAACTGGTCTTTATCTTTTGATGCCGACCTCTGAAACGGATGGGCATCGTTGTGGGCGTCATGAGCGAGAATCATGAGGCCATTTGTAGGGTTCTTGGTTCGGGAATGGTTTCACCTTCGGCTTGCCATGCTTCCAAATACATTTCAATCACTGCTTCACCGTTATGAATCGCTTCCTCGCGAGTTTTGCCATGGGTGCAGGGCATGACGACGCGATCGGCAAACTCTGGAATTGTGACGAG
>CAZBTL010000190.1:0-8345 GCA_964494755.1 uncultured bacterium
AATTAAAGTTGTGCCCACAAAGTAGTAGAGAAACGTCGGTACAAAGCCTGGTCCCTGGCCCATAACGGTTTTGCCTTGCTAAATTGACTGGATGAAATCCAAGAGTTGGTGTGCCATTTGTAGCTTACTGCAGGGGGCGATCGCCTGTTGTCGTCCGGTGGCATCAATCAACACCGCCTGATTAGTTTCACTGCCAAAGCCACTGCCCGCCTGGTCAATTGGGTTGGCGGCGATCGCATCCAGGTGTTTACGGTGCAGTTTTTCCAGAGCTGGGGTAACAAAGTCTCCCGTTTGGGCGGCAAAGCCCACCAAGCGTTGCCAGGGTTGTTTCAGGGTTGCCAGATCAGCCACAATGTCCGGCACCGGAGTCAGAGCCAGGGTTTCCGGCAGATCTGCCTTGGGCAGCTTGGTAGCCGCATAATGGCTGGGCCGCACATCGGCAACGGCGGCGGCCATGATTGTCCAATCGGCTGTGGGAAAGTGCGCCAGGAGGGACTGCTGCATTTCCGCCGCACTGACCACAGGAACTGCGCGGATGCCCCGCAGGTCAGCCGATTCCACCGCCAGCGGGCCATGCACCAGGGTGACCTCAGCCCCTCGATGCAGGGCGGCCAGGGCCAGGGCCAGGCCCATTTTGCCCGTGGAGGGATTGCCAATAAAGCGGACTGGATCAATGTGTTCGCGAGTGCCACCTGCACTGATCAACACCTTTTTGCCTATCAGATCCCGCTGGCCTTGGGTGTGCAGTAATGAGGTTAGATAGGCCAGTATTTCCGCCGGTTCTGCCATCCGACCGGAGCCAACGCGATCGCAGGCCAGAATACCTGTCGCCGGAGCCAGGGTATGATAGCGCGGATCAGCCTGGAGTTGTTGCCAGTTGCGTTGCACCGCTGGCTGCTGCCACATATCCGTATTCATGGCCGGGGCCAGCAGAATCGGACAGGTAGAGGCCAGCACCGTATTGGTCAGCAGATTATCCGCCAGTCCGTAGACCAGCTTGGCCAAGGTGTTTGCGGTCAGGGGAGCCAGCAGCAGCACCTGGGCCCACTCGCCCAGTTCAATGTGCAGCGGTCGGGCATGGCTGGCTTGCCAGAAATCCTGGTCGGTGTAGGCCGGATGGCGACACAGGATCGCGATCGTCAGCGGTGTGATAAAGGCCTGGGCGGTTTCGGTCAGAATTGCCCGCACCTCTGTTCCGGCTTTGGCCAGCGTGGAAATCACCTCACAGACCTTGTAGGCAGCAATGCCACCCCCCACGCCCACCAGCACTCGGGACTGCTCCATAAAGCCAACCTGCCAGCCCGTAAACGCCTATCGAAATCCTAAAGCTGCACCATATCGGAATATTCGGTTAGCAATTCGTCATAGGTGAGGCTGTCACTGGGATCCTGGGGACTCCAAAGCACCTCAAACACCATCAGATAATCCGGGGGCAGGGCTGCCAGTTGCTGCAAGGCATCCTGCAATTCCGTCGAGTTATGGATGGCGCCAATCATTGGCTTGTCGTGGGCTGTTCCCAGCAGCAGGGTGACCACGATATAGGACGCCGGACCTTCATCCGGATCCGGTCGGAAGTCCTGTTTGCGGGAAATTTTGCCGCCAACGTTGCTCAGGGTTTCGACGCTAAACTTACTACGTTCCGCAATGGAGAGCTTATTGAACAGGGCTTCTGCTTCCGCCAGATTTTTCACCGTCTGGGAACTGGTGGACACATGGGACCAGTTTTCAGGAGCCCGCAACAATGACAGCACGGCTTCCTGCAGGAATTGCTGAATCCCCTGTGGGGTACTGGTGTCGATTTCCGTAGCCAGTTTGGTCAGATCCTCTTGGATGTAGCGGGCCTGCGCCAGGAGCGCCACCTGGATCTTGGTGACGGTCACCACATCATTCTCCAGTTCTCCCCCACGGCCCACTCCGCCGCCATAGCCTCCTCCCTTGCGGCTGCGCAGCAGATTGTACGCAACCCACAGCACCAGCCCCAAGGGCAGGCCAAAGGCTAGCAGGGCAAAAATTAAGCCCAGAAAAGAATTGGAGCTTCCAGTTGAGTAGGCGCCGCTACTGCTGGGATAGCCAGGGGAACGGGGATAGGTGTCGCGATAAACTGGCGGCCCACCGGGGACTGGCACCGGCACCACCACGGTTCCCCCGCCGCCTCGATAGTATCCCCCCCCACCCTGGGAGGGATAGGAGGGCCGGTAACCGCCACCACTGGAGCGGGAGGGCGAGCTGGACGATCGCGACGGTGAGGATCGCCGGAAGGAACCACCTCCTGCCCGGCCTCCACTGCTGCGGGCATCCGCTGCAGCAGTTAGCCTGAGGATCCCCGAAGCTGAGTCGGAAGGTAGGCTGACCTGCAGGGTGCTGGCCAGCAGGAAACTCGTGGCAGCCAGACAAAGCAGCTTAAATTTGGCAGAGTGCATGGGCAGGTGAGAAATGAGAGTGATCAGAACAAAGCAGCCCCTCGCTTTATTCTAGGCAATCCCTTACGGGGCAGAGCGGAATCTTATGATTCTTGACCAGATTGCTCAGCCAACCAGAGCGCATAGAGATCAGGACGGCGATCGCGGGTTCGTTGGATTTGCTGCTCCCGTCGCCAGCGATCGATGGCTGCGTGGTTTCCAGATAACAACACCGGCGGCACCGCCCATTCCCGAAACACGGGGGGGCGAGTGTACTGGGGATAGTCCAGCAATCCAGCTTCGAAACTCTCAGCCTTCAGCGAAGCTTCCTTGCCAACCGTTCCTGGCAGCAACCGCACCACGCCATTGATCAGGGCCAGGGCAGGAATTTCCCCACAGGTGAGAACAAAGTCACCCAGGGAAATTTCCCGATCCACCAGATGCAGCACCCGCTCATCCACGCCTTCATAGTGACCACAAATAATCACCAGTTGGTCGCAGGTGGCGGCCAGTTCCTGCAGCAGGGGTTGCTGCAACGGTTCGCCCTGAGGCGTCATTAACACCACCTGGCGCTGCTTCAGGATTGGCAAGGATTCCACCGCTGCAAAGATGGGTTCTGGCTTCATCAACATGCCAACGCCGCCGCCGTAGGGTTCATCGTCAACCCGACGGTGTTTGTCCCTTGTAAAGTCTCTGGGATTGACGAGGTGAACCTTGGCAATTCCTTTGGTCAGAGCTTTTCCCAGCAACCCCGAACTTAACGGAGAGGAAAAGAAATCTGGAAACAGGGTGACAACATCAATTCGCAACGGCTGGGGCATCGGCAGATTCAGATCAGGGACTGTAGCCATCCTATCGGGATCGGCAAATCTGGGGCAAAGTTAATGACTAGCAGCGATACAGAATGGGGAAAAATAATTGTGGATGATGGAAAAAGACTGCAAATGATCGGACTGGGTTATCGGTATACAGATACATATCTTTAGGAATCCCCCTCCCAGAGTATGATGGATGGAGCGCACGCTCGGAGGTTCCTTCTGAAGCGCACGACCATTCAGGCATTCTGGAGAAGTCGTTCAGTTATCGGGGTCAGGCATGCAGTCGGCAAGTGGTTAGAGTCAAGGAAAGGATGAATAAAAGCGGCGTCCCTCCCTCTGTCATTAATTTTCTGGATCGTTTGCTGCATTTCAAGCCTGACGGTGTTCCTGCGGCGCATCGTGAGTTGCAAGTGTTTGGAGAGAAAATGCCCCAGTCTACAAAAACCGCCATTATGGTGATTGGGGGAGCGGAAGACAAAGTGCATGGCCGCGAGATCCTGTTTAACTTCTTTCACCGCTCAGGATCGACTGACGCCCGAATTGCCGTAATTCCTTCTGCCTCCCGTGAGCCAGCTGTAATCGGTGAACGATATCGCAGCATTTTTGAGGACATGGGCGCCAAAGGCATTGAAATTCTGGACATCCGCGATCGCGACCAGTGTAATGATCCCCTGATGCAAAGTTACGTGGAGAACTGCACGGGGGTCTTCATGACCGGCGGCGATCAGTTGCGGCTGTGTGGCTTACTGGCTGACACGCCCATTATGCAGATGGTGCGGCAGCGAGCCCAGAAGGGCGAAATCACACTGGCGGGAACCAGTGCGGGTGCTGCGGTTATGGGCCATCACATGATTGCTGGTGGAGGTAGTGGCGAATCTCCGAACCGAGCCCTGGTGGATATGACCACTGGCCTGGGAATCATCCCAGAAATTATTGTGGATCAACATTTCCACAATCGGAACCGGATGGCCCGGCTAGTCAGTGCGATCGCCGCCTATCCAGACCATCTGGGGATTGGAGTGGATGAAGATACCTGCGCCCTGTTTGAGGGCGACGACACCATCCAGGTGATTGGCAAAGGAACTGTGACCATCCTTGATCCCAAGGAACTGCATCACACCAACCATCCCTACACAGGGGCCACTGATCCCATCGGGATTAGCAATCTGAGGCTACATATTCTCTGCCACGGCGATCTCTATGACATGCGCAAGCGCAAAGCCCAGGTTAGACCGCAGGATTTGTCCTGATTCGACTGATCCAGCATTCACAATCGCCTATAGTCTTGAGAGAATAGTTGCTGAATCACCTGCCCAATCCTAGTTTTCCCAGGTACCTCTGGATTAACTACGACCGCCGCCACCAGCGCTGGTCAAAGTCTGGCGGTCCAGCGTTGTTATCAACCCCAAATGCGATCAATAAGATGCAAGCTCCCAAGTCGCTTCTCCAGCTTTCCATGCTGTTTTAGCCTCATACTGGATTGTCCCCTGACCAATCCATCTCCTGCTCCTTAAGTTCAGTAGCCCGATCTACCTATGGTGAGCCCGGCGATCCGATTTCCATCAAACTGTTCAATGTGAACAGTCTACTCTGTTTTTGACATTTGAAACTGGGTAACTGGTTCCTTCCTGCTCCCGCCCAATTTCTCTATCTCCTATCCGTGTTCGGAATTTGCTAAGACAGTGCCATGAAAATACTCAAAGTCCAGACACTCCGTGGTCCTAATTACTGGAGCATTCGCCGTCAAAAGCTGATCGTCATGCGTCTGGATCTGGAGGACCTGGCCGATAAGCCGTCCAATCTCATCCCTGGCTTTTATGAAGGGCTCCTGCGGACCTTACCTAGCCTGGTGGAACATTTTTGCTCCCCCGGTTGTCGGGGTGGGTTTCTCAGCCGGGTGCGGGAAGGCACCATGATGGGACATATTATTGAGCATGTGGCCCTGGAACTACAGGAGTTGGCCGGTATGCCCGTTGGCTTTGGCCGTACCCGCGAGACAGCCACGCCGGGCATTTATCAGGTGGTGCTGGAATATTTGGATGAACAGGCGGGTCGCTATGCAGCTCGGGCTGCTGTGCGGCTCTGTCAGAGCATTGTGGAAACAGGGGATTACCCAGCCGCCGAGTTGGAGCAGGATCTCAATGACCTTAAATCCCTATGGGCGGATGCATCTCTGGGGCCCAGCACCGAGTCGCTGGTGAAAGAAGCTGAGGCCAGAGGCATTCCCTGGTTTCAACTGAATGCCCGCTCCATGATTCAGTTTGGCTATGGGGTGCACCAAAAACGCATCCAGGCCACCCAAACTAATAACACTGGCATTCTGGCGGTGGAATTGGCCTGCGATAAGGAGGGGACTAAAACCATCCTGCGGGACTCTGGTGTGCCCGTACCGCGGGGAACGGTGATCAGCTATCTGGATGAACTGGAAGACGCGATCGCAAACGTGGGTGGCTTCCCCATCGTGATTAAGCCGCTCAATGGCAACCACGGCCGTGGTATTTCGATTAACATTACTTCCTGGGAAGCGGCAGAAGCGGCCTACGACGCGGCCAAGGAAGTCTCTCGCCAGGTAATTGTCGAGCGCTACTATCGGGGCAGCGATCACCGGGTGCTGGTGGTCAATGGCAAGGTGGTGGCGGTGGCTGAGCGAGTACCAGCCCATGTGGTTGGGGATGGCCACTCGACGATCGAAGAACTGATCGAACAGACCAATCGGGATCCCCGCCGGGGCAAAGGCCATGCCAATGTCCTGACCCAAATTGAACTGGATCGCACCAGTTGGGAATTGCTGGAACAACAGGGCCTATCGCTGCAGAGCATTCTTGCCAAGGGCGAGATCTGCTATCTGCGAGCAACGGCAAACCTGAGCACAGGTGGCATTGCCGTCGATCGCACCGATGACATTCACCCGGAAAATATCTGGTTGGCTCAGCGAATTGCCAAAATCATTGGCCTGGACATTGCTGGGATCGATGTGGTAACGCCGGATATTACCCGCCCCCTACGAGAAGTGGATGGGGTCATTGTGGAAGTCAATGCGGCCCCTGGGTTCCGCATGCATGTCAGCCCCAGCGTGGGAATTCCTCGCAACGTCGCCGAGCCGGTTTTGGACATGCTGTTCCCAGCGGGGAATACGGGCCGGATTCCCATTATTGCCCTGACTGGAACTAACGGTAAAACCACCACCACCCGCCTGATTGCCCACATCTTCAAGCAGACAGGACAGATTGTCGGCTACACCACTACCGACGGCACCTATATTGGTGACTATCTGGTGGAACCGGGGGATAATACCGGTCCCCAAAGCGCCCAGTTGATCTTGCAGGATCCGACGGTGGAAGTAGCCGTGCTGGAAAGCGCCCGAGGTGGCATTCTGCGATCGGGTCTAGCCTTCAACGCCTGCGATGTGGGTGTGGTGCTGAACGTGGCCGCTGACCATTTGGGCTTGGGAGACATTGACACGATTGAGCAGATGGCTCAGGTGAAAAGTGTGGTGGCCGAGACGGTTATGCCCAATGGCTATGCGGTGCTGAATGCGGATGATCCCTTGGTGGTGCAAATGACCAGTCGGGTCAAGGCCCAAGTGGCCTACTTCTCCATGAATCCCGATAATGAGCTGATCCGCAGTCACACCCAGAAAGGGGGACTGGCGGCGGTTTATGAAAATGGCTACCTGTCCATCCTCAAGGGCGATTGGACCTTACGGATTGAGCAAGCGGTGAATGTACCCCTGACGCTGGGCGGGCGGGCTCCCTTTATGATTGCCAATGCCCTAGCCGCTAGTCTAGCGGCCTTTGCCCACGGAGTGCGAATTGAGGATATTCGGGCTGCCCTGCACACCTTTAAAGCTTCGACCGGCCAGACACCGGGACGGATGAACCTATTTGATCTGGGTCGCTTCCATGCTCTGGTGGACTATGCCCACAATCCCCACAGCTACGAAGCCCTGGCTGGCTTTGTGCGCAACTGGCCGGGTGAGTGCATCGGTGTGGTTGGGGGACCAGGCGATCGCCGGGATGAGGACTTTGTTACGCTGGGTCGATTGTCGGCTGGCATGTTTGATCGGGTGGTGGTGAAAGAGGACGACGACAACCGGGGTCGGCCCCGGGGAGATGCCGCCAAGTGGATTGTGGAAGGTCTGCAACAGGCTAATCCAGACTGCCGCTTTGAGGTGATCCTGGATGAGACAACCGCGATCGAAACGGCCTTGGATACAGCGCCCCTCAACAGTCTGGTGGTGATTCTGCCAGAAAGTGTGAGCCGTTCCATTCAACTAATTGAGGCCCGCAATCCTGCGCCTACTGCCGACACAGAAGCCCCTACCCTGCCGGTTACTCCCGTGTTGACAGAACCGGCTTCCCCATCTGAACCGGTCGAAGTGACGGCTGAAGTGGCGACTGAAACGACGGAGTTAGCCCCCTTTACACCCTGAAGCCGCGATCGCTTGATGTAGGAGAAAGACCGATGGCCCTGTTGCATCTGGAAAATGGTCAAACCTTTACCAATCTGGCTGACATTGGGCGGGAACTGTCGCCCTTGAATATCCAACTCAATCGTTGGGTCGTGGGGGTCAATCCCAGCCTACCGCCGCTGTTGGCCAAGGCCAGTCTGACAGACCAGGAAAAGGAAACGGTTCTGCGATCGCTGGACGGCTACTTCAACCATTTGCAACAGACGGCTGATTATCAGTCGCGCGACCTAATTGTCTTGCATCCTGAGATCCCCAATCTGGATGACCTGCTGGCCAAATTTGAGCGCATCCACACCCACGCGGATGCCGAGGTGCGCTACATCATTGACGGGGAGGGAGTCTTTGGCTTTGTTTGTCCCGATGGCAGCCAGATGGAACTGCTGATTCAGGCAGAGGAATATATCAATGTGCCGCCGGGAACAGAACACTGGTTTTATCTGACGCCGCAACGGCGAATCAAAGCGGTGCGCTATTTTTCCGGCACCGAAGGATGGGTGCCCTACTACACTAATCGGGAAATTCGCCTGCGGCAGGTAGTGGCTTAGTGTAGTGGTCAGTGGTCAGGAATTGGGGTTTAGGTTTTGGGTTTTGGATTTTGGGAGTTTAGTCCTGCGCCCTTCTGCCACCCGACGCCTGCCACCCGACGCCTGCCACCCG